>JBKPDU010000038.1:0-7032 GCA_046728055.1 Actinomycetota bacterium
GGCAGCAGGCGCTGGTGCGGGCGCGGTCGCGACGGCTGCTGGCGCGGGTGCAGCCGCTGCCGCGGGTGCCGGTGCGGGCGCGGCGGCCGTCGCAGTGGCGATCGGAGGCGGCGCCACTACGGGAGCGCCGGTGATCTTGACCGGCCGCCGAACTTCCTTGCCGGGCTCGAGCCGCGGAGCCTTGACCGACCTCGTCCCGCCCTCTTCGCGTTGGAACCGCGGCGCGAACCGCATGTATCCCACCACGATCAGGAACGTAACGAGAACACCCAACCCGACGAGCAACACGGCCATGCCGTAGACCCATCCACCAGTGTTGATCGTTGGGGTCACGCTCGGATCAACGGGCGTCTGGGCCAGCATGCGCGCGATTCTAGCAAGGACCCGTTGATCGCCGATCCCGAAACGACATCACCCGCCGTGCAGATGCGGATGCGCCATCGCCTGGCGGAGCGCCTCCGCCAGGCAGTGGTAGCAGATCGGCGTCCGGCATCCGGGCTCCTCGCAGAACTCGCACCATTCGATACTCGACTCACACGTCGCACACGCGACGGCCACATCGTGTTCGATCATGCGTGCTCCTCTTTGGAATGGTGCTCGCGCTCGTGGAGCTCCAACGCCGCCTTCGCCGCATCCGCTCGCCGCAGCAGGCCGACCAGCCGGCCATCCGATGTGGTGATGGGGGAACTTTCGAGATCGTGTTCCGTCATGAACGCGGCCATCTGCTCGATGGAGACGAACGACCGGAACGTGCTGGGGCCCGGGCGCATGGCCTCTTCGATCGGGAGGTCCGGGTTCGCCTCCAACTCCTTCGACCGGAGCAAGCCGAACACCACGCGTTCCTCGTTCAGGACCACGCAGGCGTCCCATCCTGCCCCGCGGACTCGGTCCCGGACATCGCCGAGGCGCTCGTCCACGCGGCAGGTCGGAACGTCCGTGCGAGCGACGTCCCCGGCTCGAGGGCGCTGCGCGTTCGTGCCCTCCGAGGGGAGCCCCGCCGCCAGCCAATCGAGCTTTCCGTCCACGTAGTCGAACACCTCGGTGAACCCGAAGCTCTCGAGCCGCCACGCGGCTCGTGGGCTGAGGTCTCAGGCCGAATCCGAGCAGTACACGACGACGGGCCGGCCCCGGTCGAGCACGCTCCGGGCTTCGGCCTCGAGCCGGCGAAGCGGCATGTTGATGGCGCCGGGAAGGTGATCCTCCTCGAATTCGTTCGCCGGGAGCACATCGACGAGCTGGGCCCCCCCCTCAACCAGGCGGCGCACCTCGTCGCGGTCGACGGGTTGGGGCATGTCGCCTCCTCGCTCGATCTCTGCCATCCCGCTCGGAGCCGGAGGTGGGATTCGAACCCACGACCTACCACTTACGAGGCGGTTGCTCTGCCTGGCTGAGCTACTCCGGCGGGTGGGGGTTTGAGTCTACCCAACACGGCCGGTCCGCCCGGGCTCGGAGATAATGCACGAGCGCATGTTGAACCAAGAGCGATCGCGAGACGCCCGCGCCACCGTGGGCAGGGTCATGGTGGCCACTGACCGCTCCGAATCAGCCGACCGCGCGGCGGGATGGGCGGCCACGCTGGCCGACCGGTACGGCGCCGAGCTCTACGTCGTGCAGGTGGTCGTGCCGG
The DNA here is from genome assembly GCA_046728055.1 of Actinomycetota bacterium. GTDB lineage: Bacteria > Actinomycetota > UBA4738 > UBA4738 > HRBIN12 > AC-69. The sequence continues at coordinate 1,628 of JBKPDU010000038.1, forward strand.
CCAACCCAGCGGCCACGCAGCACGGGGCGGCGGAGGCGTCCCGGGCAGGTGCAGCTGCCGACGAGCTGCAGCGGTACGCGATGGAGTTGGCGGGGGAACGCGGCCGGTCCCGAGTGATGGTCGACGACGACCCGGCCATGGCCATCGTGCGGGCCGCCGAGGAGGAGGCGGCCGACGTGCTGGTCGTGGGCAACGCCGGAATGGCCGGCCGCAAGGAGTTCCTCCTGGGCAACGTCCCCAACCGGATCTCTCACAACGCTCGATGCACCGTGATCATCGTCAACACCATCTCTCCCGATGGGGACGTCCAGGTGATCCGTCCCCGCACGGCCATCCGGGCCGGAGAGTTCCCGGAGACCGAACCGCGCCTGGCCGCCCGGGGGACACGGATCGGCGCGGTGATGGCCAAGCACGGGGTGAAGTCGCTGTTCGTCAAGCGCGGGGAGGACGGAGCCACCGGACGCAGGGCCCAGGCGCGCCATCTCCGAAGCGCGCTGGAAGAGCTGGGACCGACGTTCGCCAAGCTCGGCCAGGTCCTCTCGACCCGTCCCGACCTGCTTCCCCCCGAGTTCATCGACGAACTGGCGACCCTGCGGGACAACGTGCCGCCACTCGCCGAGCCGGAAGTGGTGCACGTCATGGAGCAGGAGCTCGGCGTTCCGTGGGAGGACGTCTTCGACACGATCGACCCAGCCCCGTTGGCGGCCGGGACGATCGCCCAGGTCCACCGAGCCACGTTGACCGACGGTGAACGCGTGGTGGTGAAGGTCCAGCGTCCCACGGCCCGCGAGGAGATCGAGCAGGACCTCGCGCTGCTCGAGCTCTTCGCGGAGAAGGTCGCCGACCGTCCGGGGCTGAGGCAAGTCATCGACATGGGCGCCGTGTTCGAGCATCTCTCCGCCTCGCTCCACCGTGAGCTGGACTTCCGTCAGGAGGCCTCGAACATCGAGCGGATGGCCGATGTCCTGAAATCCTACTCGCGTCTCGACGTCCCCGCGGTCTTCGACGACCTGTCGACCTCGCGGCTGTTGGTGATGGAGGAGATCCAGGGGTTCCCGATCTCCAGGGCTCCGCACCGAGCCGAACGCAAGGAGGCCGCCCGGCAACTCCTGGAGAGCTACTACAAGCAGATCCTGGTCGACGGGTTCTTCCATGCCGACCCCCACCCCGGGAACTTGATGTGGTGGAAGGACCGGATCTACTTCCTGGACTTCGGGATGGTCGGCGAGATCGGGGCCGACATGCGTGAACACCTGATGCTCCTGCTCATGGCGTTCTGGCAGGAGGACGTGGGGTTCCTGACCGACGTCACGCTCATGCTGGCCGGGGCCATCGATCGGAGCGATCTGGACGTCACGAAGTTCCAGGAGGAGATCGGCGAGCTGATGGCGAAGTACCGGACCGCTTCGCTCACGGACATCCAACTCGGCCCCATCCTCCAGGAGATGACCGAGGTGTCGATCCGCCACGACGTCCCGTTGCCTGCATCCCTCGCTCTGACCGGTAAGGCACTTGCCCAGATGCAACTCGCCACCGCGGAGCTCGACCCCGAACTCGACCCGTTCGACGTGGCCGGGAAGTTCCTGATGCGCCAGGTCCTGACGGGGGTGGGCGCGAAGCTCGACCCGAAGGCGTTGTTCTACCGGTCACAGCGGCTCAAGGTGCGGTTCCTTCGGATGGTGGAGGCGATCGAACGGCTCATCGGGGCTCGGCCGGGGCAGAAGCTCGAGGTGAACTTCCGTGCGGCATCCCTCGAGGACACGATCCGCCGCGCCGGACGGAGGTTGGCGATCGGGCTCACCGCGGGGGCTGCGGTCCTGGCCTCCGGGCTCACCGCGGTGTCGGAACGCGTCCCGCCCTGGGTGCCGGTCACGTTCGGCATCGTCGGGGGATTGCTCACGCTGTCGCTGGTCGCGGACCTGTTCGTCCGCCGGCGGTAGTCGAGCCGAAACCGCTCAGTCGTCGGCGCCGGGTGGAACGATGTCCGAACCCGTGCCTTTGAGCGCCGTTGGCGGCGACGGCTTCGCCTTGGTCTCGCCCTTCCGGATGGAACGAACCACGGCGCGCTCCAAGAAGAACGCGACCACCCCAAGGATGAGCCCGACGCCCAACCGCTCGATCCGGCGGAACACGTTCTTCGATCGATTCATCCGTTCGACGACTCGGCCATGAGGCGCTCCTTATCGGTACACGACCCGGAACGCCTCCACGGTCTCCTGCCGACCCTTGACGCGACGGTGACCGATGGGCTCGACCGCAACCTCCGGCGCCGCGGCCACCGTCGACACCGACGCCACGATCTCACCGCCCGCCGCCTCACTCTGGAGCCGCTGCGCAACGTTCACCGCATCACCCACGACGGTGTACTCGAGACGACCGCCGCCGCCGATCGTTCCCGCGATCACCCAGCCGGTGTTGATGCCGATCCCCATGGGGAGCTCGCCGAGCCTCCCACTCCACCCGTCGCGGTTCAGCTCGGCCTGCTTCGCCTGCATGGCGATGGCGCACTGGAGGGCCTGGGCGGCGTGGTCGGAGAGCGGGTACGGCGCACCGAAGATGGCCATCACGGCATCGCCGGCGAACTTGTCGATGGTCCCCCCGTGCTCTGCGATGACGTCGGCCATGGCGCCGAGGTGCCGGGCCAGGACGTCGGCGATCTCGGCGGCCGAGAGCTGTTCGGCGATGGCCGAGAACCCCCGGATGTCCGAGAACAGCACGGTCACCTCAAGCTCCTCCTGGGTCAGGGCAACCCCGGACTCGAGCTTCTCGGCGAACTGCGAGGGGACGTAGGAACGGAGCGTGCGCGCGGCGGAGGCCCGGTCCACCACGGCGGCATGCAACCGCTTGAGCTCGTCAACGGCGGCGGCGCCTTCGCCCGCCGTCTCCGCCAGTCGCCCGAACAGGTCGGTGACCCGGCGATCCACCGCCTCCTGGGTCGTCCCCAGGGCCTGGGCCATCTCGGCGTATCCGAGGCCCCGGGCCATCATGTCGAGGATCTCCCGGTCGGCCCCGGCGGTCTCGCGACGTCCCGAGAGCCGCTCCGCGATCACCGGATCCACTGCCGACCCTCCGCGGGCGACCTCCCGGATGGCTCGCCCAAGTTCGTCGCCCTGTGCGATCCGGTCCTTCAACAGGTACGCCAGTCCGCTCTGGCCCTGGCCGAGGAGCGCGATGGCGTAGGCCTCGTCGTCGTGAGCGGAGAGCACGACGACGCCGGTCTCGGGATGCTTGGACCGGATCTCGTGGGCGCAGTCGATCCCCTCGAGCTGGAAGTTCGGCGGCATCTTGATGTCGGTCACCACGACGTCGGGCCGTCGCTCCTCGGCCTCGGCGAGGAGGGACGGCCCATCCGCCGCCACGCCGACGACCTCGACGTCCTCGAAGGAGTCGATCACGGCCCGCACCCCTTCACGTACCAGGACGTTGTCCTCGCCCAACACGACCCGGATGCTCACGTGGCCCGCCCCTCGAGCGCCGATACGATTCCCGCATGCTCCGCGTGGTCTTCGCCGAGGATAACTACCTGGTTCGCGAGGGGACAGCGGCCCTCCTCTCGGCCTCCGGAGAGGTCGACCTCGTCTCGCTGGCCTCGACGTACGACGAGCTGATGACCGCCGTCGACCGGGACCGCCCCGAGGCCGTCCTGACGGACATCCGGATGCCGCCGACGAGCACCACGGAGGGGATCGACGCAGCGCGAAGGATCCGAGCCGACCATCCCGACATCGGGGTCGTGGTCCTGTCGCAGTACGCGGAGGAAGCGTACGCATACGAGTTGCTGAAGGACGGCGCCGCGGGCTTGGGCTACCTGTTGAAGGAGCGTGTCGCCGACCTCGACGAGCTGGTGCGGGCCCTGAACGAGGTCGCGCGGGGCGGTTCGGTCCTGGACCCCAAGGTGGTCGAGGCTCTGGTGGCGAGGAAGGACCGGGGGGCTCACTCGCCCCTCGCCACGCTCACCGACCGCGAGCGCGAGGTCCTGGGGCAGATGGCACAGGGCAAGAACAACGCCGCCATCGCCAGGTCCCTGTTCCTCACGGAACGAGCCGTCGAGAAGCACATCAACTCCCTGTTCCACAAGCTGGGCCTCACCGAGGAGACCGAGGTCCACCGTCGAGTCATGGCGGTCCTGGCGTTCCTCAAGGACGCGGAGCGCCCCTGACGATCCCACCCTTTCCCCGGACCTGGCCTCGGCTCACAATCACGCCATGACCATGAGCACGAGCACCCGGGAAGGCCCCTCCCGGACGCCCTGGATCCTGTGGGTGGCGACGCTCGGGCTGCTCACCGCCACGATGATCCTCACCGTCCGGAACGGGAGCTTCTCGGAAGACGCCCTCTTCATCCCGATCGCCGTCGTGGTCCTGACGGGGTACACGACGGTCGGAGCAGTGATCGCGTCTCGGTTCCCGCGCAACCCCGTGGGGTGGCTCTTCATGCTCGCGGGGATGGCGTTCCTGCTCAATGGGTTCGCGTCCGAGTACGTCACCTACACCTTCGAGACCTCCCCCGGTTCTCTGCCGCTCGGCCGGGCCGCCGCACTCGTGGCCGATACCTCCATCTTCTTCGCCGTCGTCGCCATCCCGCTGCTGTTTCTGCTCTTCCCCACAGGGACACTCCCCTCGCCCCGGTGGCGACCCCTGGCCTGGGCAGTGGGCGGGTTCTTCGGGCTCGCACTCGTGGCCGACGGGGTAAGGACCCGGATGCTCGACGCGGGGGGCGCGAGCATTCCGAACCCGGTCGCGATCGAGGGACTCCAGGGGTTCCTCGATCCAGTGCTCACGGTGGCCGGCTTCGGGGCGATCGGCGCCACGCTGGCATCCGCGGCCGCCCTCGTCGTCCGGTTCCGACGGGCCCGGGGGGAGGAGCGGCAACAGATCCGGTGGTTGGCCTACGGGGCGGTGATCGCCGCGTTCTTCTTCCTCGGCGTCCTCATCACCGGCATCGGACTCGGCCCCGAGGAGACCTCACTCCCGAACGAGATCTCCTTCCTCCTGTTCTTCCTGACGGTCGGTCTGGGCATCCCCGTGGCGGCGGCCGTCGCCATGTTCCGGTATCGCCTGTACGACCTCGACATCGTGATCAAGAAGACCTTGGTGTTCGCCATCCTCGCCGTCTGCATCACCGCGGTCGGGCTCCTCACGATCGCGCTGATGGGCGCCCTGCTCGTCGGCCCCATATCGGACCACCCCGTGGTACTGGTGGCCGCGGGGATCGCCATCGGCCTGCTCGTCACGCCGCTTCGTCGCCTGGCGGTGCGGGTCGCGGACCGCGTCGTCTACGGAGGAAGGGCCACGCCGTACGAGGTCCTGACCGAATTCTCCGGTCGGATGGCCGAGACCTACTCAGCGGACGACGTCGTGCCTCGGATGGCCGCCGTCCTGGGAGGGGGGATCGGGGCCGAACGG
>JBKPDU010000039.1:0-5880 GCA_046728055.1 Actinomycetota bacterium
GGCTCGTTCCGTCTCTCGGGAGAGCTCGACCTGATGAACGTGGAGGCGGTTGGCCGTTTCCTTCAGGAGGAACTTCGGTCTGAAGGGCGGTTGACCCTGGACGTCTCGGGCCTGACGTTCATCGACAGCAAGGGGCTGGCCACGCTGCTTCAGCTGGCCGCACTGTCGGTGGAGCTCGGCCTCCCCCCCATCGTTCTGAAGTCCCCGTCGGAGGTGCTCAGGCGCGTGCTGGAAGTCGGGATCCCGTCGCCGATCCCGGGGATCCACATCGACTCCTGATCCCGGTCACGTCACGTCGTCGCGAACTCCTCGCTCACTCTCCCCGACGGCGTCCTCCAGTCGACCCTCCACCGGGATCACCCGGGGGAGACCGGTGAGCTCGAGCACGGTGCGGACGGGAGACCCGGGAGGGGCAACGATCTGCATCTGGTGCCGCCTGGCCTGCAACCGTTCGGCCAGGCGGAGCAGGAGGCTCAGGCCGGCGCTGTCGAGATACGTCGTGTTGGTGAGATCGACGACGATCCGGAGTGCGCTGTGGGGAACGGCGGTCTCGATGGCTGCAAGCACCTCCTTGTCGTTCGAGATATCGACCTCACCGTGGACACGGATGATGCAAAGGGCGCCGCGATGATCCGCCTCAACGCGCGCCAGCTCGCTCATCCTGCGATCCCGCCCCGAGTCTGCGCCGCATCCGCACGACCGTCCCTCCTGACCCGCTGTCGACTTCGACCGAATCCATGAGCCCCCGGATCAACCGTTGACCGTACCCCGTGTTTCCCCCGCGAGAGGATCTCCAGGTCCCTCGATCACGGACCGTGACCTCCACCGTCCCATCGAGCAGGACGAGGTTCACCTCCAGCAGACCCTCCTTGGCGCCGTAGGCGTGCTGGATCACGTTGGCGCATGCCTCGCCACACGCGATGAGGATGTCGTTCGTGACGGGTCGAGTGGCCCCGATCTCCCTGAGCCAGCGGCGCAGGGTCTGGCGCAACGACGCGAGCGCGTGTGGTTCGGCGGGCAGACGAAGGAGCAATGGCTCGCTCGCGAGGAGAACCGGCCGGAGGGCCAACACGGCAACATCGTCCGATGCATCGTTTCCCACCATGGTGAACAGGACGTGATCGCACATCGCTTCCAAATCGTCGTCCGCGACAGTCACCGAGGCCTTCAGCCGATCGAGCCCATCTCGGATCGTGTCTCCCCGCCGCTCGACCAGTCCATCGGTGAAAAGGACGAGGGTCGAGCCAGCCGCCAGGTGATACGAGACGTCGAGATGGCGGTCGGGGAAGCCGACCGCTCCCAACGGAGGACCGAGGCCACCCTCGAGGTATATCGCGCCCTCCGTTCCTCCGACGACCAGCGGAGGAGGATGCCCGGCGTTTGCGAACTTCACCGTATTCGAGTCGGGATCGAACACCACGTAGACGAGCGTCGCGAACTCGGCAGCGAGCAGCCCACGGACCAGATGACGGAGTCGAGTCACCACTCGGTTCGGCGATCGCTCCTCCAGGGCACAGACGCGAAGCGCCATCCGCATCTGACCCATGGTGGAGGCAGCCCGCAGGCCGTGCCCGGCAACGTCGCCGATCGCGAGCCCGACGCGACCGTCGGAGAGCTGCACCACGTCGTACCAGTCCCCGCCGATCTCCATATCGGAGGTGGCCGGCATGTAGCGGGCCGTCAGCAAGACACCGGGAATGTCGGGGAGTCGATCGGGGAGGAGGCTCCGCTGCAGGGTCTCCGCGATTCGGTGCTCCCGTTCGGCCATCTTGCGTTCCGTGACGTCTTGGACCGTTCCGGTCATCCGGACGGGCTGCCCATTCGCCCCCACGGTGAGCCTGGCCGTTCCGCGCAACACGCGCTCGGCGCCATCGGGTCGGACGATCCGGTACTCGATGTCGGGCAAATGCTGACTTCGACCTCGCTCGAGCGCCGACCTCACGTTCGCTCGGATGCGATCGACGTCGTCCTCCACGACCTGTTCCAACGCCTTCTCGAAGGTGACCGGGAACTCCTGAGGGAGGAATCCATGGATCCGGAACATCTCGTCGGACCACGACACGCGGTTCTCCGGGATCAGCCATTCCCAGCTCCCGACCCGGGCTGCGTGTTGCGTCTCGGCCAACTGGCCCTCGCGTTGTCGCAGTCTTCGGCCGGTCTCGTGCCGCTCGATGATCTCGCGTCTCAGTTGCTCGTTCGCGGCGGAGAGCTCGGCGGTTCGGCGCGTGACCCTCTCCTCCAGCTCGTCGGCGGCACGCTTCAGTGCTTCACGGTCACGCATGCGTTCGATGACCAGCGCGGCGAGGAACAACGAGGAGAAGGCAACCGTGGCGTCGAAGGACTGGAGCGTGATCATCTTCTCGAACAGCGTCCCGTGTCGGAACGGGCCCCAGCCATGGGCGGCAGCCCATGAAGCGATCCCGACAGCGATCAACGCCGCTGTGGCCGCTCCGCGCTGCTGGAAGCGCCATGCCGTCCACCCCAGGAACGGGATCACGAGCACCATCAGCCCCCGGTCGGTGTTCATCACGAGGAGGGACACGAGGGCGACGAGAAGGAGCAGGGCGGCCCCTTCGACCCGTTCTCTGAGCGAACCGGTCCATGGCCTCTGAAGCAGGCTGAGCAGGAATGGGGCGACCACGAGGACCCCCATCGCATCGCCGGCCCACCACACTGCCCATGCCGCAGGGAACTCGTCAACGGAAATGGCCCCGGAAAGCACGAGGGTGCCGGCCCCTACCGAGGCGCTGATCAGCATACTCAAGAGCGCCCCGAGGACAACGATCTCGACGGCATCCCACAATCGGTCGATCTCCTTGCGAAACCCCACGCTGATGAGGAGGCTCGCGGCGACGAGCGGAGCGAGGGTGTTTCCGGCCGCCGTCGCCGCGGCCGCGAGACCGTTCGGGTCGATGGGCAGGTTCACCGCGAAGGCGGCGAGGGCAACCGCAGGCCACAGGGCCCGGCCGAACACGAGGAAGGCGACCAGGGCGATACCTGTCGGGGGCCAGAGCGGGGTGACGTTCTTCTCGATCAACGCCACGCCCAAGCCGAGACGGGCAGCCAGGTAATAGGCGAGCGCAACGACGAGCGCCTTCCCAACGTAGCTCAACGGATCCGACTTGATGGTGTGGGCCAGGCTCCCCGAACGGGTCGTCAGCGACGGTCTCGACCGTGAACCCATCTCGTCCCTTCCCGACGGCCACATGCGCGGATCGACAGCGTAATCCCAGGACATCGGGTGTTCCACGACAGTCGATCGGGTCGGGGCGCTGGTCCTGTGATGCCAGGGCGATCGGGAAGGGGCGATTGCCGATACGGGCGGCCAACGGACGTGAGTCTGCCGGTCGCTCGGGGGATCGATGACGACGTAGCCGCGACGTGCTACCCGATGGGGATGGCATAGCAATCCCCTGAGGAATCGGTGGACGAACCGATTGCCTCACATGTCGTCACGGTGCAACGTCTTGAGGCAACGTCAGTAGGAGGTGCCATGCTTATCTCGGATGCACGTCGCGCAGGACCTCGCATGGTCGCGATGGTGGTGGCCGGTTTCCTGTGCATCCTGCGAAGAAGGCGGGCGGCGGGAGCACCTGTCTGAAAGCGCGGTCCAGGACCGTGAGGCGATAGGCGGGAGACACCGGCTGATCACCAGGACCACGTCTTTCGGAGGGCGGCCGTCCCCCAGCACTGGGGGTCAGCCGCCCACAACACTGTCGGGACGCCGCATTGTCCCGATCGACGGTCGGTGCGAGAATCTCGGCCCGATTCCAGACGAGGAGCGAGCGGTTGGACACTTCCATCACCCAGACCGCGGTGGACGAAGCCGCCCTGGGCGCTCTGCGAGGTTCCTTCCGCGGTCAGGTGATCCGTCTCGGAGATCCCTCATACGACGAGCACCGCCAGATCTGGAACGGGTCGATCGATCGGTCCCCCGCCCTCATCGCGCGATGCGCGGGCGTGGCCGACGTCGTCACGGCCGTGCGGTTCGCTCGACGAACCAACCTCCCGGTGGCCGTCAGGAGCGGCGGGCACAGCTTCCCCGGGCTATCGCTCTGCGACGACGGGCTGGTCATCGACCTCGGCCTCATGAAGGCCATCCGCGTGGATCCCCAGGCTCGCACCGCGAGAGCCCAGGCCGGGGCGCTCCTCGGGGAACTCGACCGGGAGACGCAGGCCTTCGGCCTGGCCGTCCCGGCGGGCATCGTGACACACACCGGGTTGGCCGGCCTCACGCTCGGCGGCGGCATCGGGTGGCTGATGCGCAAGTACGGGCTCACCATCGATCAGCTCCTCGCCGTGGACTTGGTCACCGCTGAGGGAGAGTTCGTGAAGGCCAGCGCGGACGAGAATGCCGATCTCTTCTGGGGCGTCCGGGGCGGCGGCGGCAACTTCGGCATCGTCACCGAGTTCGAGTTCCGACTCAACCCATTAGGCCCCATCGTGCTCGCCGGGCCGATCTACTGGCCAATGGAAGAGGCGGGGAACGTCTTGCGTTTCTACCGGGACTGGATCACCGACGTACCGGACGAGCTCACGACGATCGTGGTCCACCGGACGGCCCCGCCGCTTCCCTTCATCCCCCCTGAGTTGCACGGCGTCCCGGTCGTGGCCGTGACCTGCTGCTACGCCGGCCCCGTGGAGGACGGGGAGAAAGTGGTTCGTCCGATGAGGGAATTCGGTTCGCCGCTCCTCGACCTGTGCGAGCCGAAGCCGTTCGTCGCCCATCAGGCCATGTTCGACCCCTCGTTCCCTCACGGATGGTGGTACTACTTCCGGTCCTGCAACCTGGCAGCCCTGACCGACGAGGTCATCGACATCGTGGCCGACCATGCACTCAGGATGACGTCGCGGCTCACCGCGTTCCCCATCTTTCACCTGGGCGGCGCGATCGCGCAGGCGGGCGAGGAGGCCACGGCCTTCCATGGCCGCAGTGACGGGCACACGCTCAACATCAACGCCACGACGGCGACGAGTGAGGGATTCGACGAGGAACGCGAGTGGTCGAGGACCTTCTGGTCGGCACTCCAGCCGTACCATACGAGCGTGTACGTGAATTTCCTGATGGAGGAGGGTCCGGACCGGGTCCGCCAGGCGTACGGAGGCCAGAAGTACGACCGTCTCAAGGCCCTCAAGCGCGCCTACGACCCAGCCAACCTCTTCAGGCTCAACCAGAACATCCCGCCCGAATAGGTTGTCTCACGATGTCGGTGGACGCGGGTACCGTCCCACCCCGTGAGGGCGCTCGTCCTGTCGGATCCGCGCGGCGGATGGTGGTGGATCGAGGTGCCGACGAGTCTGCGCGAACGGATGCGTGGGCTCCGGCGGCGCGGATCGAGCCATGCCGCGTCGCAGGGTCCGCCACGTCCTCGAATGCGAGTCGGGGGCGGACCTGCGTCAGGGCGACGTGCTCAGGCTCGGATGCGCCGGGTGGTCAGGACAGGAGGACGCGGATCAGCGCGAAGACGGCGAGGGAGCCCAGCGCCATCGCCACCGGGAGGACCATGACGACCCATCGGGCCCAGGCCGGGAGGGCCACCGGCTCTCGACGGGCGGGGTCGGGCGCGACGATCCCCAGGAACTCCAGGAGCACCCGCATACCACTTCATCGGCCGGGGCCGTTCCCGCCTGAAGCGGCTCCGACGGAGTTCCGACTGAAGCTATACTTCGGGGGCTGCCCCCCCGGGCCGGGGGCGGGGGTGCCGCTGAGCGCTCGAAGCCCCCATCGTCTAGCGGCCGAGGATTTCGCCCTTTCAAGGCGGCGACACGGGTTCGAATCCCGTTGGGGGCACACAACCGAAGACTCGCGGGTGTGGAGGAGCCTGGCCGTCCTCACCGCCCTGTCAAGGCGGTAATCGCGGGTTCAAATCCCGTCACCCG
>JBKPDU010000040.1:0-7900 GCA_046728055.1 Actinomycetota bacterium
GCGTGGGGATGCAGAACGCTGGGGTGCGGGCGTTCGTTGCCGAAGACCTGCCTCGCCTTGCCCATTCCGGGATCCCCGTCGTGGCCTCGGTGGGCGGGGCCAGCCTCCAGGGGTACATCCGGGCGACGAGCATCCTGCGAGGGGAGCGCGGCATCGTCGGTCTGGAGGTCTACCTCTCGGGGGCCGACGAGGAGAACGGGGGGATCCCGTTCTACTCGCGGATCGACCGGATGGCCGAGGTGGTCGGGGCGGTCTCCCGACTGTCCACGGTGCCGGTGTTCGCCAAGCTCCCGGCGCTCCTCCCCGACCTCGTTGCTGCGGCCCGCGGATGCATCCGCGCCGGAGCACATGGGCTCACCCTCATCGACGCGGTCCCGGGGATGGCGATCGACGTTCGACGTCAGCGGCCACGCCTCGGCGCCGTCATCGGGGGCCTGTCCGGTCCGGCCATCCGCCCCATCGCCCTCGCCGCGGTGTTCCGGGTGTCCCAGGCGCTGCCCCAGATCCCGGTGATGGGCGTCGGTGGCATCGCCACGGCGGAGGATGCCGTGGAGTTCCTCCTTGCGGGGGCGTGGGCGGTTCAGGTGGGGACAGCGCTCATGGTGAACCCCTCGGCCCCAACGGAGATCGTGCAGGGGATCGCCCAGTACCTGAACACAAAGGGCCTGGCCTCTCCGAGCGATCTGCGCGAGCGGCTGCGTCAAAACGGCGAACGGCCGGCTCGAGGTGCGTCGGCATCGTGATTCCATCGCCGGAGAATCCACTCGTCGTGGCCATCGACGTGTCGGAACTCGGACGCGCGGAGTCCCTGGCCCGGGCGGTGGGGCCAGCGGCGGGCATGGTGAAGGTCGGACTCGAGCTGTTCACGGCACACGGTCCTGAATCGGTCCGGCGGATCCGTCCGATCGCCCCGGTGCTTCTCGACCTGAAGCTGCACGACATCCCGAACACCGTGGAGCGTGCGGCCCGGAACGCCGCCCGCCTGGGCGTGGCCATGCTCACCGTGCACGCGATGGGAGGTGAGGCTATGGTGGCCGCCGCCGTCCGTGGTGCGACGCAAGGGTCCGAAGAGGTCGGTCATCCGCCGCCCGCGGTGGCCGCCGTGACCGTTCTGTCCAGCCTCTCGGGCGAGGCGCTGGCGTCCCCGGCGTCGCTGGCCTTCGAAGCCAGGGCCGCCGGCGCGGCGGGGGCAGTCGTGTCGGGTGAGGATGTGGCGGTAGTTCGTGAGGTGACCGGTGAGGAATTCTGTCTGGTCGTTCCGGGCATCCGGCCGGCCGGTTCGAACGGTCACGATCAGCTTCGGATCCTCACCCCAGAAGAGGCGCTCGACGCCGGGGCCGACTATCTCGTGATCGGCCGGCCCATCACCGATGCAACCGACCCGGCGGCGGCTGCGAGGAGCATCCTGGCGACGATCCGCTGACGTCCGGCGCAGACTCCCGGTGCGACGCGAAACCGCAGGTGAAGCGGCACTCTCGCGTTGCTGCGCCTGAGAGGGCGTGGCTATACTCCGAGACTTCCGACCGACCGAGCAAAGGAGCCCCGTCATGCCCCTACCCGTCCTGACCGATGAACAGCGGAAGCAGGCCTTGGAGAAGGCCGCGGAGGCCCGGAGGAAGCGAGCGGAGATCAAGGGTCAGCTGAAATCCGGGAAGCTCACGCTGCGGGACATGCTGTCTCGGGAGGGCGATGACACCGTGGGCAAGATGAAGGTGTCCACCGTACTTGAGTCCCTGCCCGGCGTGGGGAAGGTCCGGGCAAGGAAGATCATGGAGAAGCTGGACATCTCGGCCAGCCGCAGGATCCGCGGTCTCGGGGCGAAGCAGCGCGACGCCCTCCTCGGCGAGTTCGCCAAGAAGTAACGCGCCCTGATCGAGCGGGGGACCCTATTCGTCATCTCCGGCCCTTCCGGCGTGGGCAAGGGCACCGTCGTCCGGCGGCTGCTGGAACGTCATCCTGAGCTGCACCTCTCGGTCTCGGTTACCACGCGACAGCCGCGTCCGAGTGAGCGGGATGGAGTCGACTACCGGTTCGTCTCCGATGAGGAGTTCGACCGGCTGGTGGCCGAACGAGAGTTGCTGGAGTGGGCTCACGTCGTGGGTCATCGATCGGGCACTCCGGCGGGGCCGGTGGAGGAGGCCCTGGCCGCCGGAAGGAACGTGGTCCTGGAGATCGACGTCCAGGGCGCCCGCCAGGTCAAGGAGCGGGCTCCGGAGGCCGTCCTGATCTTCCTGGCCCCACCGTCCCTCGCCGAGCTGGAGCGACGCCTTCGGGCCCGGGGAACCGAGAGCGTCGCCCAACTTGAGCGTCGCCTGACCACCGCCAAGGCGGAGATGGCCGAACAACACGGATTCGACCACGTGGTGGTGAACGATCGGCTCGATCAGGCGACGACGCAGGTCGAGGCTATAATCCAGGCGTCCCGGACCACGAGCTGAAGGAAGAACGTACCCATGATCGAACCGAAGATCGACGACCTGTTGGCTCAGGTCGACTCCAAGTACACGCTGGTCATCCTGGCGGCCAGGCGGGCCCGCGAGATCAACTCCTATTACAACCAGCTCGGCGAAGGCCGCGGCGAGTACGTTCCGCCGCTCGTCGAGTCAGGCGGCCTCCAGAACAAGCCGCTCTCGATCGCCCTGGAGGAGATCTCCGAGGGGAAGATCCAGGCCGATCGCCCCGAAGGGGTTGGGATCAAGTAGCCCGCTCTCGGGACGCCGGGTCCTGCTCGGCGTCACCGGCGGCATCGCCGCCTACAAGGCCTGCATCCTCACGCGTCTGCTGACGCAGGCGGACGCGATCGTACAGGTGGTCATGACCCCCTCGGCGACGAGGTTCGTGGGGACCGACACGTTCGCCGCGCTCTCTGGCCGACCGGCCTACACGCAGGTGTGGGAGGAGCCGGGCTCGGTGTTGCACGTCCGGCTGGCGCATGGAGCCGACGTGTCCGTGGTCGCGCCGGCCACGGCGAACGTCATCGCCAAGCTCACCGGGGGGATCGCCGACGACCTGGTCACGTCGACCCTCCTGGAGGCGACCTGCCCGCTCGTCGTGGCGCCGGCCATGCACAGCGGGATGTGGGAGCACCCGGCCACCCAGGCCAACATTCGCACCCTACAGGAGCGGGGGACCGTCGTGGTGGGGCCGGCGAGCGGCCCGCTCGCCGCCGGGGATGAGGGCGTGGGCCGCATGGCGGAGCCCGAGGAGATCCTGGCGGCGCTGGAGGACGTCGTGTCCCAAGGTCGAGACCTCGCCGGACGGCGGATCGTGGTCACGGCTGGGCCGACGTGGGAGCCCATCGACGCCGTCCGGTTCGTGGGGAACCGCTCAACCGGTCGGATGGGCTTCGCCGTGGCCCGGGAGGCCTTCGACCGGGGGGCGGACGTCACCCTCGTGATGGGGCCGGGGACGGTCGAGCCTCCCCAGGGGCCACGCGTGGTGCGGGTGGCGACGGCAGAGGAGATGCGGATGGCGGTCCTGGAGGCCGCCGAGGACGCGGAAGCCGTGGTCATGGCGGCCGCGGTCGCCGACTTCCGTCCCAAGGACGCCGCGCCCGGCAAGCTGAAGAAGGAGGAAGGGCCGCCCCGGCTCGAGCTGGCCCTCACCACGGACATCCTGGCCGAGCTCGGTGAGGTGAAGGGGGGCCGGGTGCTGGTCGGTTTCGCCGCCGAGACCGAGGACGTGGAGTCGGCCGGCCGGGCCAAGCTCGTGGCCAAGGGTCTGGACCTCCTGGTGGCCAACGAGGTTGGTCGGGAGGGAACCGGGTTCGGCTCGGAGTCCAACTATGCGGCGATCCTGTCGCGGACGGGCGACGACGAACATCTGCGCGCGTGGAGCAAGGCCGAGCTCGCGGCGGCGATCTGCGACCGCCTGACCAAGTTGCTGTCGCGGTAGCGTCGGCAGGGCCCGATATACTCCGCGCGATGCGCAAGGGGTACCTGTTCTCATCCGAGTCCGTCACCGAAGGACACCCCGACAAGCTCGCCGACCAGATCTCCGACGCGGTCCTGGACGCGATCCTCGCTGTCGACCAGGAGGGGCGGGTGGCGTGCGAGACGCTGGTCACCACGGGGATCGTCATGGTGGCCGGAGAGATCACCACGTCCGAATACGTGGACATCCCCTCCGTGGTCCGCCGAACCGTCCTGGAGATCGGATACACCGACGCCAACTTCGGGATCGACGGCGCCACTTGTGGGGTGCTCACGTCGATCCAGGAGCAGTCGCCGGACATCGCCCGAGGGGTCGAACACTCGCTGGAAGAGCGGGTGGGAGGGTCACGGGACGATCTCGACACGCTCGGGGCGGGTGACCAGGGCATGATGTTCGGCTACGCGTGCCGGGACACCGACGAATTCATGCCGACGTCCATCGCCATGGCCCATCGGCTGACCAAGCGCCTGGCCGACGTGCGCAAGGCCGGCGTCGTCCCGTACCTGCGACCGGACGGCAAGAGCCAGGTCACCATCCAGTATCGGGACGGCCGGCCGGTCCGGGTGGACACCGTGCTGATCTCCGCTCAGCATCGCGAGGAGGTCGACGTCGACACCCTGCTCGCGCCCGACGTGAAGGCCGAGGTGATCGATCCCGTGCTCCGAGAGTTCGCGTTGGACGCCGAGGGCGTCCGGATCCTGGTCAATCCCACGGGCCGGTTCGAGATCGGCGGTCCGAAGGCCGACACCGGGCTGACCGGACGCAAGATCATGGTGGATACCTACGGTGGCATGGCCCCCCACGGGGGCGGCTGCTTCTCGGGGAAGGACCCCACCAAGGTTGATCGCTCGGCTGCGTACATGGCGCGGTACGTGGCCAAGAACCTGGTCGCCGCGGGGTTCGCCGATCGGCTGCAGATCCAGGTGGCCTACGCCATCGGCACGGCACATCCCGTCTCGTTCGCGGTGGACGCGTTCGGGACCGAGCACGTGGACCCGGAGCGGATCGTCGACCTGGTGTGGGACGCGTTCGACTTCCGGCCTGCGGCGATCATCCGGCAGCTCGAGCTCCGCCGGCCGATCTACGAGGAGACGGCGGCCTACGGTCACTTCGGCCGCAAGGAGTTCTCCTGGGAGGCGACCGACCGCGCCGACGAGCTCCGCCGCGCGTTCGACTAGCTCCCTCGCGGACGAACGGATCCTCTCCGGACCCGTCGACGTGTGCGTCGACCGTCCTGTGCTCTCGCTCGATCGGCCGTTCACCTACGCGCTCGACGAGGCGTTTGCCGCCGGCGTGGGCTCGCTGGTCCAGGTGCCATTCCACGGCAGGATCGTCCGGGGATGGGTGCTTGGGCCGACTGACGACGTGCCGGAGCGGATGCTTCCGGTGAAGAAGGCCGTGTCGCCCGTCCGATTCTTCGACCCGTCGATGCTCGAATTGCTTCGGTGGGTGAGCGAGCGGTACGTGGCGCCGCTCGCCGCCGTCATCGCCCGGTCCCATCCCCCCCGCGTCGCTTCGGAGGACGCGGTGGAATCATCACCGCCGCATCGCTCCTCCGTGCCCCCCGTCACCACTGATCCGCAGCGGGTCCTCCACGACTACCGGGCCGGCTCGCAGATGCTCGACACTCTCCGAGGGGGCGCCGGCGCGTTCGTGGTGCGTCCGGGGGCGGAGGACGAGCAGGCGGTGGCGGTGGAATCGGTGAGCATGGCGCTCGCCGGAGGGCGGAGCGCGATCGTCCTCGTCCCCGAGCTCGAGCCGCTCCCGGCCACCGCCTCGGCCATCCTGAAGACGTTCGGCGAGCGCGCGACCCTGTTCGCCGGTGGGACGAAGCGAAGCCGCTACCGGATGTGGCTCGAGATCGAACGCGGCACGCATCCGGTCGTGGTGGGGACCCGCCCCGCCGTGTTCGCTCCGACGGTCGACCTCGGCCTCCTGTACGTCTCCCGGGAGAGCCACGCCGGACACCGCGAGGAGCGTTCGCCCTATTACCACGTCCGCGACGTTGCGCTGGCCCGGGCTCGGCTCGCTGGCGCCGTGTGCGTGATGGCGGCCCGATGCCCATCGGGGGAGGCCGTGACGTCCGGGGGTGTCGACGTCGTCCCCCGCGTCCGGTCGTGGCCGCCGGTCGAGGTGGTCCGGCCCGGCCCCGAGGGACGATCGCCCCGCCTGATCTCGGCGCTGAAGGAGGTTGCCTCGGGGTTCCTGTTCCAGCCGCTGCCCGGCTACGGCGTCGCCCGAGTGTGTCGCGCCTGCGGCGAGCCGGCCGCCTGCGCGGCCTGTGGTGGGGTGCTCCGGTCGCAGGAGGGAGCGGTCCGATGCACGGTGTGTGGAGCGAGCGGCACGTGCGCGAGCTGCGGGGCCGCCGACTTCGGCATCGTCCGGGGAGGGGCCGAACGCGTGGAGGAGTGGGCCCGGGGGGTGACCCGCGTGCCGGTTCGCAGGATCGGCCCTGAGGATCGTCCTCGACCACCCGCGCACGGCCAGGTGACGGTGGGGGGGGTCGAGTCCGTCAAGGACTTCGGCCCCCTCCGCCTCGACCTGGTGGCCATCCTCGATGCCGACCAGGCCGCTCGACGACCAGGCTTGGCCGCGCGGGAACGAGCCCTGGCCACGTGGATGGACACGGCGGCGTGGTCTCGTCGCTCTGGTCGGGTGATCGTGCAGACCCGGCACCCGGGCGACCCCGCCGTCCAGTCCCTGGTCTCGGGGAACCCCGACCGCTTCCACCGGGCCGAGCTGCCTCGCCGGGCCGAGGCGGGATTCCCCGCCGGTTGGCCGGTGTTCCGTGTGACCGGGGATCGCACGCTCGGGGACGAGCTCGCGGCCCTGGAGCCGAGGACGCTCCTCACATCGAGCGCGGAAGGGCAGACGGTATGCTTGGTCGCGCTCGATCCCGGGGCGATCCGGACGTTCGGCCGGACGATGCGAACCCTGGCGGAAGGGGGAGCGGTCACCCGGGTCGAGGCCGAGCCTCATCTCTAGGAGACCGAACCGCGATGGCCATCCTTCGTATCAGGAAGCTGGGTGACCCGGTCCTGCGGGATAAGGCTCGTCCGGTGGAGCGGTTCGACGGATCGCTCCGCCGTCTTGCCGATGACATGCTGGAGACGATGTACGCCGCGCCTGGCGTCGGCCTCGCGGCGTCACAGGTGGGCGTCTCGCTCCGCCTCTTCGTCTACGACGATGGTGAAGGGAACACGGGCGTCGTGGCCAACCCCGTCCTGTCCGACCTGGAAGCCGAGGAGCGCCGCGACGAGGGCTGCCTGTCCATCCCCGGCCCCTTCTATCCGACGGTCCGATCCCTGCGGGCGACCGTGCGCGGGGTGGACCTCGAAGGCCGACCCATCGAGCTCGAGGGCGACGGGCTGCTGGCGCGGATCTTCCAACACGAGACCGACCACACGGACGGGGTCCTGTATATCGACCGGCTCCCCCCCGATGGGCGTCGCGAGGTCATGCGCATGCTCCGAGAGCACGAGGTCAGGCGGCAGCAGGAGCGCACGCCCGCCCCCTGAGCGGCCCGCCGTATCCTCGCCCGGTGGCCGAGCCGCGCGCCCTCCGCGTCACCTTCCTCGGGAACGATCGGTGGTCCGTCCCTTCGCTGGAGACCCTGGCCCGTTCGCGACACAACGTCGTGGTGGTCGTGACCCGGGTGCCGCGACCGGGTCGGCGCGGCGCGGGACCCGCGCCGACGCCGGTCGCGGCGGCGGCCACGGCCCTCGGCCTTCCGCTGGCCGAGGTGGAAGCGGTGAAGTCGGGGCCGGGGTTCGAGGTGCTCGCCCGAGCGAAGGCCGAGGTGCTCGCCGTCGTGGCGTACGGGGAGATCTTGCCGGCCGCTGTCCTCAACATGCCCACGATCGCGCCAGTCAACGTGCACTTCTCGCTCCTCCCGCTGCTCCGTGGAGCGAGCCCGGTCCAGACGGCGCTGCTGGAGGGGATGGACGAGACCGGTGTCACCACGATC
>JBKPDU010000041.1:0-7504 GCA_046728055.1 Actinomycetota bacterium
ATGCTGTACAACGGGTTCGGCGAACACAACATCCAGGGCATCGGGGACAAGCACATCCCGTTCATCCACAACGTGATGAACACCGACGCGGTGACGGCGGTGTCGGACCGCGACACCGATACGTTGAACGCCCTGTTCAACACGGAGGTCGGACGACGATTCCTGGTCCGGCGCGGCGTGGATCGCGCTGTCGTCGACGCGCTTTCCTCGTTCGGCCTGTCGAGCATCTGCAACATGGTGGCGGCTATCAAGACCGCCCGGGCCCTGCGCTTGGGACCGGACGACGTGATCGTCACGGTGGCCACCGATGGCGCCTCGATGTACGAGACCGAGAGGGACAAGGTGCTGCGGCGAGACTTCCCGGACGGGTTCGACGACGTTGCCGCGGCCGTGGCGTTCGGCCGGTCGATCGAAGGCGCCGGCACCGATCACTTCATGGAGCTCGGCGAGCGGGACCGGGAACGGATCTTCAACCTCGGGTACTTCACCTGGGTCGAGCAGCAAGGGGTCTCGGTGGAGGACTTCCTCGCACGGCGGTCTCAGCAGTTCTGGCGGGACCTGCGGGACCAGCTGCCGCTGTGGGATTCGGTGATCGAGGAGCTCAACGCCCGCACCGGCGTGGGCGAGGAGGCATGAGACGGTGACCGCGAACGCCACCTCCATCGTGTGCGCGGGGTGTGGGTTCGTCGTGTCCGCCGACGAGCCCTACCCGTTCCGCTGTCCGAACGCCAGGCCGGGCGATGACATCGATCACGTCCTCGTCCGCGAGCTCGATCCCACCCATGTCGCGTTCCCTGAGGGCAACGAGGCCAACCCGTACGTTCGGTACCGCGAGCTGTTCCACGCGTACCACCTCGGGCTGGCCCACGGGATGACCGACGGTGGCTTCGTCGATCTGGTGGACTCGGTGGACAAGGCGGTGGCCGAGATCGACGGGCGGAGCTTCACGTCGACGCCGTTCCTTCGCGCGGACGAGCTCTCGATGCGGCTCCGGTTCTCACCGGAAGGCGGTATCTGGGTGAAGGACGAGACCGGCAACGTCGCGGGCTCGCACAAGGCCCGGCACCTCATGGGGGTGATGCTCCTCCTGCTGGTCGCAGAGCAGGCCGGACTGGCTCCGGACGGCGAACTGCCACTGGCCATCGCCTCGTGTGGGAACGCGGCCCTGGCCGCGGCGGTCATCGCCAGGGCGGCGGACCGCGACCTCCGGGTGTTCGTCCCCACGTGGGCCGATCGGCGTATCCGCGCGCGCCTGGAAGCCTTGGGCGCGGACGTCGTCCTGTGCAAGCGCAGCGACGAGGCATCGGGCGAACCGGCCTATCTCGCGTTGCGTGGGGCGTTGGACGAGGGCGCGGTTCCGTTTACCGTGCAGGGCCCGGACAACGGGATGGCCATCGAGGGCGGGGAGACCATCGGCTTCGAGATGGTCTCCGAGCTCGCTCGGACCGACATCGGCCTGGACCGTCTGGTGGTGCAGGTGGGTGGCGGGGCGCTGGCCAGCTCGTGCATCCGGGCGTTCGAGGATGCGGCCCTGCTCGAGGCCCCGGTGAAGCTGCCGAGGATCCATGCCGTCCAGACCCTCGGTGGGTACCCGTTGCGGCGAGCGTACGATCGGGTCGTGGAACGGATGACGAACTCCAGCTCCCCGTCCGCGATCGTGGAGGGCCTGAGGTACGCGCGGACGCACCGCTCGAGGTTCATGTGGCCGTGGGAGGAGGAGCCCCGAGGCATCGCCACGGGCATCCTGGACGACGAGACCTACGATTGGGCGGCGGTGGTGGCCGGGATGCTGGCCACCGACGGAGCGCCGGTGCTGGTCTCGGACGAGACCGTGGTGGAGGCCGAGGCCATGGCCCACGTCACCACGGGGATCCCGGTCGATCCCACGGGGGCGGCCGGGCTGGCCGGCGTCCTGGAGCTGGTGCGGGCGGGCGAGATGGGGCCCCACGAGCGCGTAGGGGTGTTGTTCACCGGGGGGAAGCGCTGAGCCGACGAGGAGGAACGCCACGATGAGGAGCTTCCTGGGTCGGGACATCCTGTCGCTCAAGGATTTCGAGCGGGAGGAGTACTTCCACGTCTTCGAGGTGGCAGATCGCCTCGCGCCTCACGCCCGGGACCGGCGCAACGGGGACCTACTGCCGGAGAAGACCCTGGTCACCGCGTTCTATCAGCCGAGCACCCGGACCCGTCTGGCCACCGAGGCGGCCATGCACCGGCTGGGCGGCCACGTGTGTGGGTTCTCCGACGCCAAGATGACCAGAGCCGGCGACTTCTACCAGGAGTCCATCAAGGACACAGTCCACATGCTTGAGTTCTACGGGGACGTCATCGCCATGCGGCACTTCCAGCAGGGCGCGCCGGCCGAGGCGGCCCGATGGGCGTCCGTACCGGTGATCAACTGCGGAGACGGATGGGGCGAGCACCCCACGCAGGTCCTGACCGACCTGTACACCATCTGGCACGAGAAGGGGACGCTCGACGGGCTCACGGTGCTGTGCGTGGGCGACATGCGGATGCGAACGATGCACTCCATCCTGTACGCGATGTCCCAGTTCGACATGGAGGCGCTGGTCGTGTGCCCGCCCGAGATGTCGCTGCTGCCGGAGTTCACCTCCGAGCTCGACGAGCGGAGCGTGGCCTACCGGGAGATCGAGTCGGTGGACAAGTGCATCGCCGAAGCCGACGTGATCTACATGGAACCAGTGGTCCAGGCCGACTACACGAAGGGCCGGGACGAGCGTGGGGGGGAGGTTTCGACGACCCCCGAGGCGTATCGGGTGACCCGGCAGCTGCTCCGGGACAAGGCGAAGAGCGACGCGATCGTGCTCCACTCGCTGCCCCGGATGGACGAGCTGCCGACCGACGTGGACGATACGCACCATGCGCGGTATTGGATCGAGGCGTACAACGGTGTGGTGATGCGGATGGCCCTGCTGGCGCTGGTGCTGGGGGCAGCGGAGTGACGCGAGGGAGATGTCGGCCGTGCGATTCACGCTGAACGGGGCCCCGGTCGAGGTCGACGCCCGGCCGGGTATGAGCCTGCTCGAGCTGCTCCGGGAGGAGTGCGGGGTCAGCTCGGCGAAGGACGGCTGTGCTCCCGAGGGCTCGTGCGGGGCCTGCACCGTGCTCGTCGAGGGCAAGGCAGTGGTGTCGTGCGCGCAGAAGGCCGGGCACGCCGAAGGGCGCAACGTGGTCACCCAGGAGGGGCTGACGACGGCCGAGCGCGAGCTGTGGGGGGACTGCTTCGTCGCCTCCGGCGCGTCACAGTGCGGGTTCTGCTCCCCGGGGATCGTCATGAAGGCCGAGGGGCTGCTGGCCAAGAACCCGGAGCCGTCGCGCGCCGAGATCGCCCGCGCGCTCGCCGGGAACCTGTGTCGGTGCACGGGGTACGTGAAGATCATCGACGCCATCGAGTTCGCCGCAGGCGCCAAGCGCGGCGAGCCCGTCCCGCAGCCCGACTGGAGCGGCAAGGTCGGCTCGCGCACCGGCCGGTACCAGGGCCGGGAGCTGGCGCTCGGGGACAAGCCGTACGTGAACGACCTCAAAGCCGAGGAGATGCTGCACGGAGCGATCCGGTTCTCCGATCACCCCCGGGCCCGGGTGATCCGGATCGACACGACGAGGGCGGCAGCGCTTCCGGGGGTGGTCGCGGTGGCGACCGCGCCAGATGTCCCCGGCGAACGAACCCAGGGCCTGATCACCAGGGACTGGCGGCAGCTCGTCGCCGAGGGCGAGGTCACGAGCTACGTCGGGGACGTGCTGGCGGTGGTGGCGGCCGACTCTCGCCACGCAGCTCGCGAGGCGGCCGCCCTGGTCGAGGTGGAGTACGAGGTCCTGGAGCCAGTGACGGACCCGTTCCGTGCGCTCGAACCGGACGCGCCGAGCCTGCACGACGGAGGGAACCTGCTGTCGACCTCCATCGTGAAGCGAGGCGACGTCGAGGGCGCCCTGGCGAGCTCGGCACACGTGCTGACCGAGACGTTCCGGACGCAGGTGGTGGAGCACGCGTTCCTGGAGCCGGAATCGTCGTTCGCCGTCCCGGAGGACGGGGCCGTCCACGTGTCGTCCCAGGGCCAGGGGGTGTGGGAGGACCGGCGGCAGGTCGCCTCGTTCCTGGGGCTGAGTGAGGAGAAGGTGCGCGTGACCCTCGTGTCGAACGGCGGCGCGTTCGGGGCCAAGGAGGACCTGAACGTCCAGTGCCACGCCGCACTCATGGCGCACCTGACTGGTCGGCCCGTGTTGCTGACGCTGAGCCGCGACGAGAGCCTGAGGTTCCACCCCAAGCGGCACCCGCTCACGATGGAGTACACGGTCGGGGCCGATGCCGATGGACGCCTGACGGGCATCCGCGCGCGCATCGTGGGCGACACCGGCGCGTACGCGAGCGTCGGCGACAAGGTGTTGGAGCGCGCGGCGGGGCACGCGTGCGGTCCGTACCGGTTCCAGGCCGTGGACGTGGAGGCCCGTGCCGTGTACACGAACAACCCGCCGAACGGCGCCATGCGAGGGTTCGGCGTGAACCAGGTGGCGTTCGCCGTCGACGGGATGCTCGATCGGCTTGCCGAGAAGGTCGGCGTGGATGGCTGGGAGATCCGGTGGCGGAACGCACTGGAGGTGGGAGACGCCTTCGGCACCGGCCAGATCCTGGGGCCGGGGGTTGGCATAAAGGAGTGCTTGCTCGCGGTGCGCGACGCCTATCGGGGCGCGCGGTACGCGGGCATCGGCTGCGGGGTCAAGAACAACGGGATCGGCAACGGCCTGCTCGAGCAGGGCAAGGCCATCCTCCGACCCGAGCCCGACGGCTCGGTGACCCTGTTCCACTCGTGGACGGAGATGGGTCAGGGCGTCCACACGGCCCTCCAGCAGATCGCCTGCCAGGAGCTCGGCCTCACCGCCGACCAGGTGCACGTGGTGGTTGACACGATCCGTGAGCTCGACACGGGCCAGACGACCGCGTCGCGCTCAACGATCCTCGGCGGTCGGGCCGTCATCGAGGCGGCACGCAAGCTGAAGGCCGAGCTGAATGGCCACCGGCTCGCTGATCTCGCCGGGCGCGAGTTCTACGGCGAGCTGACCATCGACTACACCAACAAGCCCGGTGTCGACGTCGAGAAGCCGGTGACGCACTTCGCGTACGGCTGGGCGGTGCAG
The DNA here is from genome assembly GCA_046728055.1 of Actinomycetota bacterium. Classification (GTDB taxonomy): domain Bacteria; phylum Actinomycetota; class UBA4738; order UBA4738; family HRBIN12; genus AC-69. Next base: position 5,152 of record JBKPDU010000041.1, read on the forward strand.
GTGGTGGTCCTGGACGATGAGGGGCGCCTGGCCACCGTGATCGCCGCCCACGATGCGGGCAAGGTCATCAACCCCACGCTGGTGGAGGGCCAGATCGAAGGAGCTGTGCACATGGGCCTGGGGTTCGCTCTCTCCGAGGACTATGTGGTTCGGGAGGGCCATCCCGTCACCACCACGTTGAAGTCGCTCGGGATCGTGCCACCAGTCGGCATGCCGGACGTTCAGTGCGTCCTGGTGGAAGTGCCGCAGCCGGAGGGCCCGTATGGGGCCAAGGGCCTCGGCGAGATCGGCCTGGTCCCCACGGCCGCGGCGGTGGCCGGAGCCCTCCACGCGTTCGAGGGAACGTGGAGGACCAGTCTTCCGATGAAGGACTCGGTGGCGGCACGATCGGCGGTGCCCAAGCTCGCCGCCGCGGCAGCCCGCGAGGGATAGCCGGAGGCGCCGTGCCGATCGCGCTCGCGGGGGGGACGGTCCTCGCATCGCTCGACCCTCCCTCCGTCGTGATCGCCGACGTGACCGTCGAGGGCGAGGTGGTGACGTCCGTGGGGCGGGCCCCCGCGGAGGCGACCACCATCGACTGCACCGGATGCCTGGTTGTTCCGGGGAACGTCAACGCCCACATGCACCTGTACTCGGCGCTGGCGAGAGGCATGCCCTATCGGCTCGACCCTCCGAAGGACTTCCTCCAGATCCTCCAGCGGGTGTGGTGGCGCCTGGACCGAGCACTCGATGCCGACTCGATCAGGGCGTCGGCCCTTGCCGGGGGGATGGACGCCGCGCTCACGGGCACGACCACGCTTGTTGACCACCATGCGTCCCCCGAGGCCATCGACGGATCGTTGGACATCATCGCGCAAGCTCTGGCCGACATCGGCCTTCGCTCCGTCCTCTGTTACGAGGTCACCGACCGTGACGGTCCCGAGCGGGCAGCGGCGGGCGTCGAGGAGAACCGCCGGTTCCTGAAGGCCGGCTGGCCTCTGGCCCGGGGGATGGTCGGGGCCCACGCCTCGTTCACGCTGTCCGACGAGGCTCTCGGGGCATGCTCCGAGGTTGCTCGTGACGCCGGCGTGGGCATCCACATCCACGTGGCGGAGGACGAGTCGGACCAGCGAGACGCGGGGGCGCGGTTCGGCTCTCGGGTGGTTGCTCGGCTCGCCCGCGCCGCCGTGCTGAACGGGTCCGCGCTCCTGGCTCATTGCGTGCGCGTCGACGCGGAGGAGATCGAAGCCATCCGCGCGGCCGGTGCCACCGTCGCCCACAACCCTCGGTCGAACATGAACAACTCGGTGGGCCGGGCCCCGGTGGCCGCGTTGGGCAACGGGGTGGCGCTGGGGACCGACGGGATCGGCGCGGACATGTTCGCCGAGTCGGCGACAGCCTACTGGCGTCACCGGGACGAACGCCTCGGCGCTCCGATTTCCTGGCCGCTCGCCCGCCTGGTCAGGGGGGCGATGTTCGCCGGCCGGGCGTTCGGACAGCCCGCCTTGGGGCGCATCGAGTCCGGCGCGCCGGCGGACCTGGCCGTCCTCGAGTACGACGTCGTCACGCCGTTCGACGACACGAACGTGGCGGGACACTGGCTCTTCGGCCTGGGCTCCCATCACGTCCGGGACGTGATGGTGGCCGGCGAGATGGTGGTGGCCGATCGCCTCCTCACCAGGCTGGACCAGGACGAGGTGGCTGCCTTCGCCAGGGAGCAGGCGGAGCGTCTGTGGCGCCGGATCGACGACCTCCCCGCCCACCCGTTCGAACCCCAGGGAACCTCGTGATGCCCGTGTCGAGCGATGGCCGGGTCGCGTTGTACCTCCAGGACAAGCACCCGTTGCGCGACGGGATCGAATACGTGCGCCATGCGGAGGATCGGGGCTTCGAGGCTGTGTGGCAGGCGGAGAGCAGGCTCGTGCGCGAGGCCACCGTGCCGATGGCCGCATTCGCCGCCACGACCGAACGGATCAAGGTCGGTTCGGGCGTGGTGAACAACTGGACCCGAAACGTGGGGCTCCTCGCGGCCACGTTCGTGACGCTCGACGATCTGGCGCCCGACCGGGTCATGCTCGGGATCGGCGCGTGGTGGGAACCACTCGCGTCCAAGGTCGGCGTGAACCGCCGCAAGCCGCTTCGGGCGATGCGGGAGATCGTCGAAACGGTTCGCCGCCTGATGGCCATGGAGCGCGTGACGTTCCACGGTGAGTTCGTCCTCGTCGACGACATTCAGATCGACATCGTGCACGGCGATCGGTCGCCGAGGAACGTGCCGATCTACATCGGAGCCACGGGTATGAACATGATGGAGCTGGCCGGGGAGATCGGCGACGGTGTGCTTCTGAACTACCTGGTCGGGCCGAAGTACAAC
>JBKPDU010000042.1:0-23323 GCA_046728055.1 Actinomycetota bacterium
GTGAAAACAACGCGAACCGACCGAAACCAACCCGTCGCGTGAACTGCGACGGTGCCAGTCATCCGGTATCAGGCCGGTATCCGACACGGAATCGACGCTGGTCGACGAGGGGTCGCTGGTCGCCTCCCCCAGCGATGGGACGGCACAACATGCTGCCTCCATCTCGAACCGAAGGAGGCGCAGATGAGAACCGGCGTGGTCGCCAAGCGATGCTCGTGTGGATCGTTCTGGAGGAACGGCCGCCAGAGCTGCAGACCGTGCGGGTCGGCGAGGTTCGCCAGCTGGGGCTTCAACGTCGACACCCATCCAAGGGGCGCGACCGAGCGGCGGAAGACCGTCCGCTCGGGCTTTCCGACCAAAGACGCGGCCGAACGCGAACTGCTGCGCATGCTCGAAGCGGTGGAGACCGGCACGTACATCGCGCCCTCCAAGCTGACGCTCGAGCGCTACCTCCCGTCGTGGCTCGAGGGCAAGACCCATCTGCGGCCGAGCACTCACGAGACGTACGGGATCCTCATCGACCGCTACATCTGCAACCCGGACTACGGGATCGGCACGGCCCCGCTCTGGTCGCTGACCCGCCCGAGGATCCGCCGCTTCTACGTCGAGCTTGAGCGGCGAGGGCGGATCCGGGGCGTCGGGCCCATGCATCCCAAGGCCGTGCACAACATCCACCTGGTTCTGCGAAAGGCCCTGGAGGACGCCGTGGAGGACGGCCTAATTCCCGCGAACCCTGCCCGGCGTGCCCACAAGCTGGCAGTTCGCCGCCCGGAGATGAAGACCTGGACGGAGGAGCAACTGGCGTCCTTCCTCGAGCACGCCCGCGGCGATCGGCTCCACGCGCTGTGGCGGACCGCCGCGACCACCGGCATGCGCCGCGGCGAGGTCCTCGCCCTCACGTGGCCCCGATTCGATCCGGTGGCCCGTCGACTCCACGTGACCCGGGCACTCGTGAAGGGTCCCAGAGGCGGGCCGTCCCGGTTCGGCCCGCCGAAGACCGATCGCGGCCGGAGGGCCGTGCCGCTCGATCCGGAGACGGTACGCGTGCTGCAAGATCATCGCCGCCGGCAGCTCCAGGAGCGGAGGGCCGCCGGCGAGGCCTACGAGGATCACGGGTTGATCTTCTGCCGCCCGGATGGGCGCCCGCTTGACCCCGACGTGATCACAAAGACGTTCCAGCGCCTCGCCGCTCGGGCCGGGTTGCCGGTGATCCGCTTCCATGACCTACGCCACACCTTCGCCACATTCAGCTTGAAGGCCGGAATTCCGACGGAGGTGGTGAGCCGGATCCTCGGGCACCGGAACCCTGTCATCACGCAGCTCTTCTACCAGCACGCCGTGCCCTGCCTCGAGGAGGACGCCATCGCCCGGTTCGCCTCGCTGGTGGACGGAGCCAAGGCCGTGTAGTCGAGAGCAGCGGGTATCGGACGGGTATCAGAGAGCCTGTGATCGGGCGGTCCGCGGTATCGCACGCGAGGCGGCACAAGCAGACCTACCTGCGGTTCTGGCTTCGTCGCGGGGACGGGATTTGAACCCGTGACCTCTGGGTTATGAGCCCAGCGAGCTACCGGACTGCTCCACCCCGCACAGCGATGCTAGCAATCCCTACCCCTGGGCGCCAAGCCCTCGACTCGACGGCGAGGCCCGAACCTTCACATATCGTTAACCCTGTAGAGGCTCCGTCCTTGATCCGGGCCGGTACCCTCGAACGCATGGATCGACCGATCGGGATTCCTGTCAATCCGGATGACGAGTCCCCTCGCAAGGCGGTGCTCGCGCTGGTAGCCCACGACCAGAAGAAGGACGACCTCCTTCGACTGGCCAAGCGGTATCGCTCCAGCCTGGCCCGGTTGCACCTGATGGCCACCTCACATACTGGGGCCCTTTTGACTGAGGAGGTCGATCTTGCCGTCGATCGCTTCCGGAGCGGCCCTGAAGGCGGCGACATCCAGATCGGAGCGCGTATCGTCCAAGGCGACGTGGACGCCGTCGTGTTCCTCCGCGATCCACTGACCGCCCACCCTCACGAGCCGGACATCCAGGCGCTGCTGAAGGTGTGCGACGTGCATGGCGTTCCCGTGGCCACCAACCTGGCGTCGGCGGAGATCCTGCTGCGGTCCCTCTCCCAGGCCATCTGGTGGGGCCGGGACGCCGCGGCCGCATCCCACGCCTAGGGTGCCCAAGACACTCGAAGGACTCAGGACGGGCTCGGAGTGGGCGACACGGTGGGCGAAGCCGTGGGCGTGGGCACCGGTGACGGCAGCGGCGAGGCGGTCCCGCTCCTCGCCGCGAGCTCCTCGGCACGCCGGATAGCGAGCCTGGCAGCGTTCACCTCCACCTGATAGGTCGCAAGGTTGCCCGCCTTCAGCGCCGCGTCGGCCGCCGCGAAATGGTTCAAGGCCTGCTGGAGGAGCTGCGCGATCTGCTGCCGGACGTTTCCCTCGGGCGTCGGGCCCCCGCCGCCACCTTCCGGTGGCACTACCTGCTCCCCCAACGAGTCGATCAGCGCCTGGGTCAGCGTGCTCCCCAACCCGATAGCCCCACCGTTCGCCACCAGGACGCGCTTCAGTTCGGGGATCGCCGACTCCTGGGCCGACCGGACGTACACCGGCTCGACGTAGAGCAGGCCGTTCCCGACGGGGATGATCAGGAAGTCCCCGAACCTGATCTCGGATCCACTCTGACCGAACAGAGTCTGGTCGGCCGAGAACCTGGGGTCCTGGCGCATCCGGGCAAATACCTGAGACGGCCCGTCAACGTTCTGCCCGGAAGGGAACTGGTACGAAACGATGGTTCCGTAGTCCGGACCCGGATCAGACCTCGCCGCCATCCAGGCCACCACGTTCTGGCGTCCCTGCGGGTTGAACGGCAGCACCAGCACGAACGACTCCTCCGTGTCACCAGGAAGGCGCAGGAGGAGGTAGTACGGTCGCATCGGGACGTTAACGCTCGTTTCGTCGTTCGCGGGGATCGTGGGGTCGAACGGGACCTGCCAGAAGTCCTGCTTCTGATAGAAGACGCTGGCATCCGTGACGTGATAGTTGGCGAACTGCTCCGCCTGCACCTGGAACAGGTTCTCTGGGTAGCGGAAGTGGGCGGCCAACTCCGTAGGCGCCTCGTCGATCGGCGTGAACAGCTCGGGGAAGGCGTTCGCCCACACCTCGATGATGGGGTCGGTATCGGCGACGTAGTAGGTCATCGTGCCGTCGTACGCGTCGACGACCACCTTCACCGCGTTACGGATGTAGTTCGCCGTCCCGTGCAGCCCGCTCACGCCAGGAGCAAGCGGCGTCGCCTGTTCGAGAGAGAGCTCCTGCGAGTACGGGTACCCATCGGTCATCGTGTAGGCGTCCCAGATCCACTTCACCCGACCATCGACGATCGCCGTGTACGGGTCGGAGTCGAACGTGAGGAACGGTGCGGCCCGCCGGACGCGATCCTGGATGTCCCGGTAGATCAAGATCCGCGAGTCGTCCTGGATGAGTCCGGAGATCAGCAGGTTGACATCGCGGAAACGCCAGGCGAACAGGGCACGCTTGAAGAATCCCCCGATGGGGATGCCGCCCTCACCCTCGTAGGAGCTGGACACCTGCTGGCTGCTGCCTTCCGTGGCGGCGTAGTCGAGCTCCTCGCTCCCGGTGTCCACCACGACGAACGGGGCGGCCTCCGTGTTCTCGCCGTAGTAGATGCGGGGCTGAACGTCGAGCGGGGGCTCTCCAACAGGTGGAATGTCCGACAGCGTGAACTGCGGCGCGCCCTCGGCGGTGGCTGTATTCACGGGCGCCGCGACCGAGCCGAAGCCGTGGGTATAGACCAGGTGCGTGTTCTGCCACGTGGCGCCGCCGCCGGGGATGGAATCCTGGTCGACCTCACGGGCCGACAGCATGACGACGCGTCGCTCGCCATTCAGGTCGTACCTGTCGACGTCGACGTCCTTGAACACGTAGTACTGCCTGATCCGCTGGAGGGACTCGAAGTTCTCCCGGAGGATGTCCGGCCGCCACAGCCTGATATTGGAGATGGTGGCATCGTTCCCCTTGACCTCCTCCGGGGTCACGCTGGCCGCGACCGTGCGTTGTTGCGACTGGATAACGTCCAGGCCAAACGCCGTCCTCGTGGCCTCGATGTTTCGGTCGATGTACGGACGCTCCCGTTGCAATTCCTGGGGTCCAACCCGGAACCGCTGGACGAATGCCGGGTAGGCCGCACCGGCGGTGATCGACACCAACGCCAACAGGCCCAGGGCGATGACGGGGAGAGCCCAGCCTCGCAACCGGATGTTCACCAGGAACAGGATCGCGCACGCGACCGCGATGAACGTCAGGATCCGAAGCGCCGGAAGCTGCGCGTTCACGTCGGTGAACGACGCGCCCTCCACCACCCCGCGTCGCGACGTCAGCAGGTCGAACGTTCCGAGGTAGTACCCCCATGCCTTCGTCAGCACGATCAGTCCGAGCAGGACCGACAGGTGGGCCTTGACCTGCGGCGTGACCTTCTCGGTGAAGGCCGGGGCCTGGGGGCGGATCCCACCCCACAGGTAGTGGGCGACCGCCGTGATGAACGTGATCCCCACGAGCGAGGAGAACAGCCACCCCTGGACGAACTCCAGCCAGGGAAGGCCGAAGACGTAGAAAGCCGGATCCCGGTTGAACAGGGGGTCCGTCGAGCCGAAGGTGATGCCGGAGGAGTTGCGCCACAACAGGAACGTCCTCCACTGCGTGGTCACGCCCAGTCCCACGAAGAGGGCGATGACGCCGGCGATCACCGGGAGCAGCCACCAGGCGTACGGCTCGAACGCCAGGCGGTAGCGCTCGATTACCTCTTGCTCCGGGCCGATGGCTCGGTAGCTCGGGGTGAGGAGCCGGACGATCAGCAGGTTCGCGTACAAGATGGCGAAGAACGCGGCGCCAAAGATGAGGCCGAGTGCGATCTTGGTCCGAAGGATCGTCCAGAAGACCTGGCTGAATCCAACCTCTCGGAACCACAACAGGTCGATGAAGAACCCAGATAGCGCAGTGAAGCCAATGAGGAGAAGCGCCAGAACGACACCGGCGATGAGGAGCCACCGCCGCCCGCGTCCGGCTTGGACGACGCGCGCCACACCCGTCCTTTCGGTTCTGGGAACGCGTCAGCCTATCACCGGGGCTTCCGAAGGGCCGATGATGGTCATGATCCGCTCTGCAGGTACTCCAGGGCATCACGGAACGACGAGACCGGGACGAGATCCATGCCGTCGGCCACCGCGGCCCTCGCCGCGGCGAGATTGTCGGCCGGGACCAGGAACACCGATGCCCCGGCGTGATCGGCGGCCACGACCTTCTCCTCGATGCCGCTGATGGGGTAGATCGTGCCGTCCAGTCCGATCTGTCCCGTCCCGGCGACGGTCCGGCCATCGGTAAGGTCGCCTGGGGTGAGGAGGTCGTACAGGCCGAGGGACCACATCAGGCCGGCAGAGGGACCGCCCACTTCCCCGCTCTCGATCACCACGCCGAAGGGGAAGTTCGAGATGAGCGACACGCCGACCAGGGCCTCGTCGCTCCCGCCACAGCGTTCTCGCCGGAGGTCCACCAGGTGCCGCTCCCCACCGGCCCTGATGTCGAAGGAGAGGGACGATCCGGCGCGTGCGTCTTCGATCAGCCGGCTGGCCTGGGCGACCCCTCGGACGGCCTGGCCGTCGATGGCCCTGATCAGGTCGCCGGGATACAGCTCCCCGTCAGCGGCGCAGCCGGGGACGACGCCCTCGACGAGCGCGCCGGGTCGGTGATCCTTCGGATAGTCGGTGAGGTTCGAGAGCACGACGTAGGTCGCGTCGAGCTTGCTCTGATCCATCTGCGAGATGGCTCGTCGGTGTTCCTCGATCCTGGTCTCACCGGGCGTGAACAGGTCAGACCCGGGGACGACGGCCTTGTCGGGATCGAGCCAGGCGAGGAACGCTCCGAGCGCCGTGAGCTGCTCGAACCGGACCGAGGTCATGATCAAACGGCCCGAGGATCCGTACTCGGGATGGCCGGACACCCGGATGAGCGGCAGGACCTCACGGGCCGGGCCGGGAGCAAGCGAATACAGGGGCAGCCAGACCGTGCCGGAAAGAACGAATGCCACGACCAGCGCCAGGACCACTCCGATCTTGATCAAGCGTCGCCGGGCTTGCATCGGCTCCAATGCTACGGGGGCGGCATATCCGCACGAAGGGGAACCGGACGGCGTACGCTTTCGTCGGAAGGTTGCTGATGAACCCCCTTGCCATCATCGGGATCGCCCTCGGCGTGGGCCTCATCGCCTATGCGCTATCGCTTCGCGACGAGGACGACGCGCTCCTGGAGCCTGTCCCCCCGGATCGTTCCCCTGCGCACCCCCGAGAGGACGAAGGGCGAGCCGTGGGATTCGGGCCTGGCGAGGAGGTCCCCACGGGAGACTCCTTCACCTACGTTCCGGTTATCACGACGCCGGCCACCCTCCGCACCCGTCTGATGGGCCTGGGGGGCCTGATCCTCTTGGTCCTGATGTCCGCAGCGCTCCTCGCCCTGGCCATCTATCAGGCGGGGCACGTCGTCAACCAAACCCTCGCCCGGTTCCTGGGCAAGTGAAGCCGTTCAGCGTCTCCTGACCAGCTGGAACGAGCTCCGGTACTCGTCCAGGTGGTCGAGCATGGCCCCCGCTCCCAGCGCGACCGTCTCGAGCGGACGTTCGGTGAGGTGGACCGGGACCTCGCATTCTTGGGCCAGGAGCAGGTCCATTCCCCGAACGAGACCTCCCCCTCCAGTCAGGAACATCCCCGTTTCCAGGACGTCATGTGTGAGCTCGGGCGGAGCTTCGGCGAGGGTCTGACGTGCCGCGTCGACGATGGCCTGGACGGGATCGGCCATGGCCAGACGTATCTCGTCCTCGGTCACCCGGATCTTTCTCGGCGCGCCGCTCGCGATCTCGCGCCCCGCCACCACAGCGACCATTCGCTCCGGGGTGGGGAACACAGCTCCGATGGCCACCTTCACCTCCTCAGCAGCCCGCTCCCCGATGGCCACGCCGTATCGGATACGGAGGTGGTCACGGATGGCTGCGTCCATGTCGAACCCACCGATGGGGACGGAACGGCCGCTGACCACGCCGCCCATGGACACCACGGCCATCTCCGTCGTCCCGCCCCCGATGTCGATGATGAGGCTGCCGACCGGCTCGTTCACGGGTAGCCCCGCACCGATCGCCGCCGCCAGGCCCTCCTCGACCAGCACCGGGTTCCGTCCGCCGGCGAACTGGATCGCCTCCCGAACGGCCCTGAGCTCGACGGGACTGCTCTCCGACGAGACCGACACCACGACCCGCGGCTTGGGGAACCGCGGCACACCGATCCTCCGGAACACGAGGGCGATCATCTGCTGCGTCATGTCGAACTCTGTCATCACCCCGTGACGGAACGGACGTACAACCGAGCGGTTCCCGGCGGAGCCCCCGAGCATCTGCCAGGCCTCGGCCCCCGCGGACTCGACCTTGCCCGTGGAACCGTTCAGCGCGATGACGGTCGGCTCGTTGAACACGATGCCCGCGCCGTGCCGGTACACGAGCGTATTGGCGGTCCCCAGGTCGATCGCGATCTCGCGGCCCACTAGCTCCCCATCACCCAGTGGGACTCTCCCACGGCGAGGTGCTCCTTCTTCCAGATGGGAACGTCCTCCTTCAGCCGTTCGATGCCGAAGCGGCAGGCGCCGAAGGCTTCGGCCCGATGGGGGGCAGAGCATGCGACGACGACCGAGGTCTCTCCGATCCGCAGGTCACCGGTCCGGTGCAGGAGCGCGACCTTGCGGACCGGCCACTTCTCGAGCATTTCTTGGCCGATCTCCTCCAAGCGCTTGACCGCCAGCTCCTCCCACGCTTCGTAGGTGAGACCGGTGACCGCGCCTGCGGCGGAGTGGTCACGGACCGTGCCGAGGAACAGGCAGGTGCCGCCGCCACTCGGATCGGCGACGAACACGGCCGCCTCATCGGCGCCGATCTGCTCGGAGGTGATCCGGATCAGGAGTCGGTCTGGCATGGCCTCATTCTAGGGAGGCGGGGAACGAGTCCACGGCGGGAACGGCGTAACCAGAACACCGACCTACAATGGGTTGCATGTCAGAACGCGACGAACAACCCGTCGGGCCGTCGTTCGAGGATCTCGGTGCCGATGCTCCGCTGCTCCGGGAGATCCAGCGGGTCCTGCTGTCCTCGACCGGGCCGGTGAACTGGGAGCTGGCTCGCCAGATCGGCATCGCGTCGGCCTCATGGAGCGGAGAGGATCAGCCGCCGACCGACGACGATCGACGAACCTTCGAGGAAGCCGTCCGCCTCGCCGAGCTCAAGGTCCAGGCGTTCACGGGTCTGGAGTCCCCCCACGACCTCCCCCGGGTCGAGCCGGTTCGCCGGGGTCAGTGGGTCCAGGCCAACATCGATGGGCTGAAGGCCGTCGTCGAGCCCGCCGCGGCGAAGCTCGCCGAGGCCGTGGAGCGAGCTCAGGGCCAGGCTGCGCCGGCCGAGACGCCCGGGTTCGCTCAACAGATGCTCAGACAGCTCTCGCCGCTCTTGCTCGGGGCCCAGGTCGGGTCCGTCCTCGGCTACCTCTCCCAACACGTGCTTGGGCAATACGACATCGCCCTCCCTCGCTCGGATTCCCCCGCGCTCTTGTTCGTGGTTCCCAACATCGCCGCGTTCGAGCGGGACTGGAGCCTGCCGCCGGCGGAGTTCAGGACGTGGGTGGCGCTCCATGAGGTCACGCACCGGTTCGAGTTTGCCAGACCGTGGGCCCTGGAACGGTTCCGATCGCTGCTCGAGGACTTCCTGTCAACCATGGAGCTCGACGTCACGGGACTCCAAACTCGCCTGGAATCCCTCGACATGTCCGATCCCCAAGCCATGCAGGAGATGCTGCAGGGTGAGGAGGGGCTGTTCGGCGCCGTTCTCGATCAGGAGCAGCGGCTCAAGCTGGGGAGGATCCAGGCGTTCATGGCCTCGGCCGAGGGCTACGGTGACCACGTGACGCATGCGATCGGAAAAGAGCTGCTCTCCTCCTACGGGCAGATCGAGGAGGCCATGCGGCGGTACCGCGAGACCGAGCAAGGCGATCCGGTGTTCGAGCGGCTGCTGGGGATCGAGATGAAACGCGAGCAGTACCGCCTGGGGCGGACGTTCTGCGACAAGGTCGTAGAGTTGAGCGACGAAGCCACGCTCGCGCGGATGTGGGACTCGGCGGAGTCCTTGCCGTCGCTTCCCGAGCTGGCCGAGCCCCGCCTCTGGCTGGCCCGAACAATCTGATCCGTCACCAACTGGCAACCCTGGAATGGATCCCCGAAAGTCCGTGGGGGTGGTCCAGTGAGATAGCCAGCCACCCCAGCTGCTCTCCTGGATCCGATTGTCCCGAGCTTGGGCGACTGACCTCCGATATCCTTCGGCCGATGGCCGTCGGAGAGCTCGTCTTCGCCAGCGTCGTGGACCGACGAGTCTACGACGCGCAAGGCGAACGGGGATCGAACGGGGTCTACCTCCTGGGCGTCCCGGGACGGGCCCTGCCCTTCGTGCTGCATCGGGCTTGGAAGATCGGAACCGGTACGGTCACCGAAAGCGTTGACTTCTACGGGCCGTCCGGTCGCCTGGTCTACCGGTGGGGGCCGGTGGCCCGCAGGATGCTCGGGATGATGGATCTGACCGAGGAACGTGACCTCGTCGAGGACGCTCAATTCGACGAGACGGGCATGTACGTCGTTTCGTTCGTGGTCGAGGACGAGATCGTTGGCGAGATCGAATGCCCGGTGTTCGTCCAGTCCGCTCCCACCAAGCTGCCGAAAGACATCGAGGACGGCCTGCGAGGATCCGACGTCATCTGGGTGGGACAAGATCAGAACGGCAGAACCGCCGCGACCCCCGTATGGTTCGTGTACAGGAACGGGAGGATCTACGTCCTCTCGAAGAAGGAGCCGGGCCCGGAGGAGCAGACCGTTCCCGGCATCCCCGGTGCGTCCGACGTCATCGTGGTGACCCGGTACAAGGCGACCAACCCCGAGCGACGTGGCCGCGACGCCGCGATGCGAGAGTTCCACGCCACGGTGCGGATGCTGGAGGGCCCGGAGTGGGAGGAGGCGGCGAAGCTCCTGGTGGACCGGCGCCGAAGCCGCCCGGGGCCGCCGGCCGAGTGGATCCAGCGGTGGCGCGGATCGTGTGCCATCGCCGAGCTCACGCCGGTCATCCCGCTATGAGGGTGGCGGGGTCGGCTGCGGCTTCGCCGCCGCCGACCCCGCTTGAGGCGCAGTCCCCGCTACGGGAAGGACGGCGTGAGCGTCGGGCAGTTGGGCGCCGTCGCCCCGTTCGAGTCCGCGCAGTTGATGCGGCCGTCGGGGACCCCCTTCACGAACGGGCTGAGCGGTGAGCTCACCGAGATGTAGTCTGCAACGTCCTGGTCCATGACGTTCTGCGTGGTCGCCCGGCTGATGAACACGGGGTAACCGTCGCCTCCGTTCGCCATGAAGTCATTCTCGGCGATCTTGTAGCTCGTTCCGCTCGTCAGATCGACTGCGGTCGCCGTGCAGTTCCCGCTTGCATCAGTTGTGACCGCGGACGTGACGCGGCTTCCAACCGGTGCGGCGATGTCGTAGGTGAAGCAGAGCCCGGAGACCTGTGGGAACCGGCCATCCACGGCAGGCATGCGCGAGACCCCGTTCTCCAGCATGGTCTTCAGCTCAGCACCGTTGACAGTGAGCGTCACCACCACGTTCCCGAAGGGCAGGACGGTAAGGACCTGACCTCGGGTGATGGGGAATGGCGGGGGCGTGTAGGCGGGACAGAAGTCGTTCGGGTTGTCCGTCGTCGGGCAGGTGAGGTCGGCCCGAAGACCTCCCGAGTTCGTCATGGCGAACTGCACCCCAGTGGGGGCGTACTGCGTCCGCATCGCGTCCGTGACGACATTGCCGACCAGAGACTCGCACGTTCGGCCGGTACTGCCTCCGCACTGGTCCGCTCGAGGGATGAACTTCGTCGAACTCCCGATCTGCGTGTTCAGGATGGGGCCGAGCTGGGCGTTCAGCTCGTCGATCCTGGCCTGGATGGCCGGGTCGGGGGTGACTCCGATGTCCCATGGCTTGTGGAAGTCCGCCGTCTTGTAGACCACCGACTTCGCGGCCGTGTCGACGACCAACCGGACCCGGGTGAAGCGGATCCCCTTGCTGCGGTTCTCCGTCACGAGGACCCCGTTCGACCGCGTCGACACTACCTGGAAGTCCGTGTGGTCCCCGATGACCGCGTCGACATTCTGGACATCGTCGGCCAGGTCGATGAGCGGCCCGGTCGGGTTGGTCAGCGTTCCCGCCGTCGCCCCGAGGTGGCCGATGGCCACGATCGAGGCGACACCGGGCTGCGTGACGAGTTGAGCGGCTCGCTTGTTCACCGCGTCGGTCGAGTTCTCGACGTGGAAGGGGACGAGGCCGGCGGGATTGATCAACTCCGGGAGATCGTCGTTGGAGAACCCGATGATGGCGAGCTTGAACGTTCCGAAGTTGAACAATCGTGATTTCGACCATTCCGGAGGAGTTTCACCGAACTCGTCCACGATGTTCGCCGATACGTACGGGAACTTGGCCAGGGGGATGAGCTCGTTCCGCAGGTACTCCTGCCCTCGGTCGAAGTTGTGGTTTCCCAGTCCGTCCAGGTTGAAGCCCATCATGTTCATGAGCTCGATCGTGGGCTTGTCCCCGAAGAAGCTCGAGATCGGGGGCGTGGCGCCGACCGAGTCTCCTGCCGCGAGCGTGATCGTGGCCCCCGGATTCTCTGCGCGATACACGTCGAACCACGGCTTCAGGAACGCCGCGCCGCCGATCCCGAAGTTCGGTCCAACCGTGTCGGCCGCCTCGGACAAGGGGATCAGCTGGCCGTGATAGTCGCTGATGTCGAGGATGTCGACCTCACGGAGGCTCTCAGTCCCGGTCAGGATGTCCAAACGGATCTTGCCGCGCGCGTTCTGGGGTCCGGGGATGTCCATCAGGAAGGCGATCGTGGGGGCGATGTCGATGGCCCGCATTCCGGCAACTACGGCTCCGTCTTTGATCCCCGGTCCGGCGGCGATGAACGTGGCCCGCATGTTGACGTTGTCCGCCAGGTCGACCAGGTTGGGCAAGTACCCGTGCTGGCCGAAGAACTGCGAGAAGGCGATCTTCACACCACCGGTCGCGGCATCCGACTGGTACGGCGGCCGGAGAGCTACGACCACGTCGCCGCTCCGATTCGGATGCAGCGCGTCCGTGCCATCGACGTTGCGCAGATCCTCTTTGAGGAAGACCTCGTCCACCACTTCGGCGTTCGGGTTCGCCGGGTCGGTGAGGGACTCGAAGGCTTCGACCGCCGCGGTGCGCACCATCTCGTATGTAACGCCGGTGGGCAGCGTCGGGTTCACGTAGACCTGGATGGTGCCTCCGGCCCAACACGCCTTGGCCAGATCGTTCGCGGCGGCGGCGCAGTTGCCCGTGGCGGTGGCGCCGCTGGCGTGCAGCGAGATCGGTGACCCGCCCGGAGGCGTCACGGTCTTCTCGAACAGCACCCGGCGCCCGTTGACCGCGAACCACTGCGGCGCGAAGCCGTGGTCCGAGCCCGCGAAAACGGTGGTTCCCGGACCCATCAGGTCCATTCCGAGTCCAAGTGTGTCGTCGGCCTCCTCGTAGGCCGCCCGGATGTATCCCTCGCGCTGGGCGATGCGGCCGTCCGGCACGTCGTCGTTCGTGGCGTCGTCGAAGTAGGGGTTCGGATTCCCGTCGATGTCCGTGGGAGAGACGAGGGCCATGAACTGGTGGCTGAACTCGTCGGTGATCGGTACCCCCAGCATCAGGAGGTCGGGCTCGATCCCCAGTGGGGTAATGGTCCCTCCATCGATCGTCGGCACCGGGTCGGTTCCCAGGATGTAGCGGAGGTACGTCCAGTGGGCATCAGCCCACATCTCCCCCTGCTCGACGTAGGTGTCCTCGTCGACGATCCCAGCCTCGAGCGGGGCGAAGTCCGCCGCAGTCGACGTCGGCAACTTCTCGTTCAGCGTGTTTTCGAACACCGCCGAACCGGCAGCTCCCAGAGCATTGTAGGTGGCGTTCGATCGCGTGATCGAGGTGAAGTAGATCCGGACCCTGGAGAGGTCTGGCTCGAGGTCGATCACCTTGCTGAGGAAGCCGCCGACCCTCCCGCTGCCGAACCCGGTGTCCATGAGGACCTTCGCGTCGCCCCACTCGTCGGCGGCGAGGTCATACAGCTTCTTGCTGCCGTCCTTCCCGTCTCGTCCCAGGACGAAGAGCGCCCGGTCGTAGTTGACGGTGGAGTCGTTGGTCGAGTCGTAGATGTACACGTCCACCGTGTCGTTGACCAGCGAGCTGTTCACCGTGTCGAATTGGAGCTGCTTCGCCGTGCTGAACGACGCCGGGACGTTCGTCCATCCCGTCGCATCGCTCAGGGCGGCGATTCCGGTCGCCGGGGCGCCCACCCGTTGGTACTCGACCCCGAAAGCATTCGCGCCAGCTGGCTGGCCCGGGAGGTCATAGTTCAGGACGATTCCTCGACGCCCGAAGAAGCTCCTGAAGTCCACGACCGGCCCCTGCAGCGCAGGAACGTATCCGCGGGCGGCGACCCACTCCATCGATACCACGGTCTTCCCGGCTCGCTCGGCAGCCTGAGGGATGGTGTCGGCTTGAAGGATCCCGGTCGTCGCGAAGCTGGTGCCGCTCGTAAAGGTCCCGCCGGTCCTGTGGAACGTGTTGTTCGTCGAGCCGTGCTCGCTCGGCCACGTGCCCGTTGCCATCGTCGCCCAGCCGACGCCTGTGTTCGGCGGAAAGGCCTGGAGCATCCCGGCCGCCGACGCCTTGACCCCGGTGTCCAGGAGGCCAGCATAGGTATCCATACCGCCGTCCGCGACGAACGCCTCCGCGAGGTCCTGTCGCATGCCGTCCGAGGAGAAGAAGATCACCCTCTCCGCGCTGGGCTTCCCAGGAGCGGCATGGGCGACGCTCGAGGTGAGCGCGGCGAGCACGGAAATGGCAGCGAACAGCGCGATCAGCGAGCGGCGACGCATGGCTTTTCTCCTTTGAGGGAGGGAGAGAGATACGCACGCGAGCTTGTCGGCACCGATGCGGACGGAGCGCACGACGGTTCGGGCACAGCCTGCCTCCTACCGAAGGCGGGTGTACCCGCCCCGGTCCCACGGGCTGTTCTCGCTTCCCTTCAACTACCGCATTCGATGGATCCGAGTCAAATGCACCGAGGAGGTCGCGCTGGAAGCAGTAACGCTCAGCTGAGGTGACGGTCGAGCGCGAGCGCCAAGGCGTTCAGGTCTTTCGAAAGCTCCACCAGATCGGCCGGAGTGAGGGCTTGCGGTCCGTCGCACAACGCCTCGCTGGGATCGTGGTGGACGTCGATCATCACCCCGTCCGCGCCCGCCGCGATCGCCGCACGGGCCATGGGGGCGACCAAGTCACGGTGCCCCATCGCATGCGACGGGTCCACGATCACGGGTAGATGGCTCTCCTGCTGGGCCACGACCATCCCCCCGAGGTCGAGCGTGTTCCTGGTAGCCGTCTCGAACGTCCGGATGCCTCGTTCGCACAGGATGATCTCGGAGTTGCCCCGCTGAGCCACGTACTCGGCGGCCATCAACCACTCCTCCACGGTCGCGGAGAAGCCCCGTTTCAAGAGCACCGGCTTGCTCGTGGCACCGACCTCTCTGAGCAGTGAGAAGTTCTGCATGTTCCGGGTTCCGACCTGAAGGGCGTCGGCCCACGACGAGACGAGCTCCACATCCCGTGGCTCGATCACCTCGGTCACGACGGGCAAGCCCGTGTCCTCCCTGCATCGGGCAAGGATCTCCAGGCCCCGCTCCCCCAGGCCCTGGAACGAGTACGGCGACGTGCGAGGCTTGTACGCGCCGCCCCGCAGGATCGTGGCCCCAGCCGCCTTGGCCCCGTGAGCCGCAGTGAGTGCCTGCTCCTCGCTCTCCACGGCGCACGGTCCGGCGATGATCGAGAACGTGTCCCGGCCCACCGCGGCGGGCCCCACCTTCACCGTCGTGGGCTGTGGATGGAGCGCCCTGGCCACCATCTTGTAGGGCTTCCCCACCTGGATCAGATGGTCCACGCCGGGGAAGTTGTCCAGGCCAAGGCCCATGAACGATCCGGTGTCGCCGACCAGGCCGATGATCGTGTGCACCGTGCCGCGCGACACGAAAGCTTCGCCGCCGGCGTCGCGGACCTTCTCGGAGACGCGGTCGATGTCCGCTTCCGTCGCGCCCCGCTTCATCACCACGACCATGGCAACCTCCGCATCCTGCGGGCCGCCCGGGAGGATGAGAAAACCCCGGGCGCTCGGCCCGGGGTCCCCTGCGCTCCGTTGCGGCTCAGGCGACTACGCCGGGCCTCGCCCGCCGTAGAAGAACCAGTCGCCGAAGGCGTTCCGCATCAGGAGCCTATCGTGCCAGGCCAGCATGGGGATGGCAACCGATTGACCTGCTCGCATTCCGGTCGGTCGGGACCCCGGGAGGCGCGGCCACCGGCCGTCGGATTACGATGCGCGCGTGGTGACCGTGGTCGCGCACCCCTTGGCGGAGCACCTGCTGACCCAGCTCCGCGACCGCGACACGCCCCCACCGGTTTTCCGCACCCTCGCCAAGCGCCTGGCCCTCGCCATCACGCTCGAGGCCATCCGGGACCTGCCCACCGATGAGGTCAAGATCGAGACGCCGCTCGAGCCGACGACCGGGCGGGTCCTGGCCGAACCCCTGGTGGCCGTTCCGATCCTCCGGGCCGGCCTGGGGATGCTGGAGGCCGTGACGGAGCTGTTTCCCGAGGTGGCTGTGGGCTACATAGGGCTCGAACGCGACGAAGCCTCGCTGCTTCCGCAGTCGTACTACCGAAAGTTGCCGGAGGTGGCCGATCGCCACGTCCTCGTGCTGGATCCCATGTTGGCCACCGGCGGGTCGGGCGCGGCGGCGTGTGCCGCCGTGAAGGAGGGCGGCCCATCGTCGGTCCGGTTCGTCTGCGTCGTTTCCGCGCCCGAAGGGATCGGCAAGATGCAGGCCGAGCACCCGGACGTCCCCATCTTCACCGCCGCGGTCGACCGGCAGCTGAACGACCGCGGATATATCCTGCCGGGCCTCGGCGACTTCGGGGACCGGCTGTTCGGCACGGAGTAGGGACCTCGGCCTTGGGTACGGAGGTCGAGACCATGGGGAGCGGATTGGCCAACGCCCGGACATCGCCACATGCGTATGATTCGTCGGGATCTGAGACAGGAGGGGGCTCATGAGGGTACTCGCACGATTCCTGGTCCTTTTTTCGGCATTCACGCTGCTCGCGGCGGCGTGTGCCGAGGAGGAGGGAGGAGGCGCAAGTCCGACCGCCGCCCTGCCAGGTGAGGGGTTCCACGGGTGCTACGTAAGCGACACCGGTGGCGTGGACGACCGCAGCTTCAATCAGTTGATCCATGAGGGCATGCTGCGAGCGGAGACGGAGCTCGGGATCGAGTACGACTTCGTCGAATCGACGACCGCCGCTGATTACGCCCCGAACCTCCAGGCCTTCGTTTCGCAGGACTGCGATCTCATCGTGCCTGCCGGGTTCAACCTCGGCGAGGCCACGGTGGAATCCGCGAAGGCGAACCCCGACCAGCTCTACGCGATTGTGGATTACGACATCGTTCAACTGGAACCGTTCAAGGACCTCACCTTCAAGAACATTCGGGAGCTGACGTTCCAAACGGACGAGGCGGCGTTCCTGGCCGGGTATCTGTCGGCTGGGATGACCAAGACCGGCATCGTGGCGACCTACGGAGGGGTCCTGTTCCCCACCGTCACCATCTTCATGAACGGGTTCAGCGCGGGAGTTCGCGCGTACAACCAGGACCAAGGGACCGACGTCCAGGTCCTGGGGTGGAACCCGGAGAAACAGGAGGGCACGCAGGTCTCACCCGACCCCGCGGTCGGGTTCGACAACTCGGCTGAAGGCCGCCGGATCACAGAAGACTTCATTGCGGAAGGCGCCGACATCATCCTTCCGGTGGCCGGACCCACCGGCCTTGGCACGATCGCGGCCGCGGAGGACGCGGGTGACGTCTCCGTCATCTGGGTCGACATCGACGGCTGCGTCTCCGTGCCTGACTCGTGCGGTCTGTTCCTCACGAGTGTGGAGAAGCACATGGATGTCGCGGTCTTCGAAGCGATGAACTCGGTGATCGAGGGGACGTTCGAGGGAGGTCTGTACGTCGGCACCCTCGCCAACGACGGGGTGGGCATCTCCGAGTACCACGAGTTCGACGCCGAAGTTCCCCAGGAGCTCAAGGACCGCGTCGAGGAGTTGAGGCAGGGGATCATCGCCGGCGAGGTCTCGGTGGACCCGACGGAATATCCGGCCTGACGAACAAGAGCGCTGGGGGTACCGGATCCCGGATCCGGTACCCCTCACCCGTCTCCTTGTGCGAGGAGGGACAGGGGTGCGGCTCGAACTCAAGGGAATCACCAAGCGGTTTCCCGGGGTGGTGGCCAACGAATCGGTAGACCTCGTCGTGGAAGAGGGCGAGATCCACGCGCTCCTCGGCGAGAACGGTGCGGGCAAGACCACGCTCATGAACATCCTCTACGGGCTCTATCGAGCCGACGAAGGCGAGATCCTGCTCGAGGGCCGGCCGGCTCATTTCAACAGCCCGGCCGACGCGATCGCCGCTGGGTTGGGGATGGTCCACCAGCACTTCATGCTCGTGCCGGTCTTCACGGTCACCGAGAACATCATGCTGGGCAAGGAGTCGACTGACCGGTTCGGTGTGCTCGACCGGGCGAGTGCGCGGAAGAGGGTCGAGGAGATCGGCCAGCGCTTCGGTCTGGACGTGCCCGCTGATGCGATGGTCGAAGAGCTGCCCGTCGGGGTTCAGCAGCGGGTCGAGATCGTGAAGGCCCTGTACCGCGACGCCGAAGTGTTGATCCTGGACGAGCCAACCGCCGTTCTCACGCCCCAGGAGACCGACGACCTGTTCGGGGTGCTCCGTTCCCTGAAACAGGAATCCCACGCTTCGATCATCTTCATTACCCACAAGCTGAAGGAGGTTCTGGCCGTCGCCGACCGCATCACGGTGATGAGCCGTGGGCGCGTGGTTGGGACCACGACGCCCGCCGAGACCTCCGAGGAGCAACTGGCCGCCATGATGGTGGGCCGCGCCGTGCAGCTCACCGTGGACAAAGCCCCCGCGAAGCCCGGAGAACCCGTGCTCGAGATCGCTGATGTTGAGGTGCTGAACGACCGCGGCCAGGTAGCGGTGGACGGTGTATCCCTGGTGGTGCGTGCCGGCGAAGTGGTGTGCGTGGCCGGGGTCCAGGGCAACGGTCAAACCGAGTTGGTCGAGGCCATCACCGGTCTGAAGCCGATCGCCTCCGGCTCCGTCCGGATCCTTGGGAAGGACGTCACGAAGATGTCGCCCAAGGGCGTGCTCGCAGCTGGGGCGGGCCATGTCCCGGAGGATCGGCTTCGCGACGGCTTGGTGATCGACTTCTCGATCGCCGACAACCTCGTGCTCAACACGTTCGATCGCCCGCCGTTCGCTCACTGGATCGTCCGGGACGAGGACACGATCAAGAAGACAGCAGAGCAGCGGGTGAGCGCGTACGACGTCCGGACTGCGTCGGTGGAACAACCCGTGGCCACCCTGTCCGGCGGCAACCAGCAGAAGGTGATCGTGGCCCGGGAGTTCTCGCGCCCGATCAAGCTGCTGATCGCGAGCCAACCAACACGAGGACTCGACGTGGGCTCGATCGAGTACATCCACGAGCGCCTTGTAGAGAAGCGCGACCAAGGGACCGCGGTGCTCATCGTCTCGGTGGAGCTCGACGAGGTGTTCGCCCTCGCCGACCGGATCGCGGTCATGTACCGAGGCCGCATCGTCGACATCCTTCCTGCAGAGACAGCAGTCCGTGAGCAGGTCGGGCTCCTGATGGCCGGATCGATCAGAGAAGAAGAGGCATCCGGTGAGTGAAGATTCGGCTTCGCCGCCCGAGAAGGACCCGAAGGGTGCAACAACGGAGGCGGAGCCCGAGGCGGAACCGCGGGCCGCCCACGAGGTCGAGGTTGGAGCGAAGGTCACCGGCGCGATCGTCACGACCCAGAGGGCCGGGTTGCGTCAGGCCCTCCTGGTCCCTCTGCTCGCCGTGTTCACAGCACTCCTCGTAGGCGCCCTGGTGATCGTCTTCTCCGACGAACCGGCACTCACCCGGTGGGCCTCCTTCTTCCGCAACCCAATAGGCGCGCTGGAGGCCTCCTGGACTGCCGTGCGGGAGGCGTACTACGCCCTCTTCACCGGCGCCCTCGGTAGTCCCTCCGAGGTCGCTCGATCCCTCGCCTCGGGTGATATCGAGCGGATCCGGGGAGCCCTGTTCCCGCTCTCGGAGACCATCGTCACGGCGACTCCGCTGATCTTCGTCGGTCTCTCCGTGGCCGTCGGCTTCAGGGCCGGCCTGTTCAACATCGGGGCTGAGGGACAGATGAACGTCGGTGCGATCGTCGGATCCCTGGCCGGATTCACACTCACGTCCCTTCCCGGGCCAATCCACCTGGTCGTGATGATCCTTGCCAGCCTGGCCGGTGGCATGGCCTGGGGAGCCATCCCCGGCTTCCTAAAGGCCAAGACCGGGGCCCACGAGGTCATCACGACGATCATGCTGAACTTCATCGCCGTGAGCCTGGCGCTCTACCTGCTGTCGACTGATCTCTTCACGAAGCGAGCCGAGCCGATCGCGCGACCGGTCCAGGTCGCGTTCCCGCACCTGTTCGGTTCCAGCCTCCGGGTCCACTTCGGGATCTTCGTCGCGTTGGCAGTGGCGGCCCTCATGGCTTGGCTGCTCAACCGGACCACGATCGGCTTCGAGTTCCGGGCCGTCGGCGCAAACCCTGATGCGGCGCGGGCCGCAGGTATGAACCCGACGCGGACCACGATCGCGGTGATGACTCTGGCCGGCGGCTTGGCCGGCCTGGCGGGAGCGAATCAGCTGGCGAGCGTCACCCCGAGCCTGATCCCGGGGTTCGCCTCCGGCTTGGGGTTCGACGGCATCGCCGTTGCCCTGCTGGGGCGAGCCAGGCCAGCCGGGGTGGTTGCGGCCGCCTTCCTGTTCGGGATACTGCGAGCGGGCGGCCGGACGATGCAGGCAACCGTGCAGGTGCCGATCGACATCATCGTGGTCATCCAGGCCCTGGTCATCGCGTTCGTCGCCGCGCCCGCTCTCGTGCGAGCCATCTACCGGATCCGAGCCACTCGGGTCGCCGGTCCTGAGGCCTTCGCCAAGGGGTGGGGCGGATGAGCGTAGCCGCCACCACCGCGGTGCCCGCGACGTCGCTGAGGCGGGCCAGGGTCATGGGCATCCTTTTCCTGTCGGTCGCGGTCGTGATCGTCCTTGCTTTCGGGGTGGGCGCCGAACCTGGCGTCCAATCCCGTTTGGGCTTGAACCCTGCTCGGGGGAAGACCTTCTTCACCCTCCCCGACCTGGTCGTCCCCACCCAGTCCACGGCCTACGTCCTTGCAGCGGTCTGCGCGTTCCTGGCGGGGGTGCAGCTCACCCGGGGGTTCAGCCGGCGGTTCAACCTGGTGCTGGGGATCGTGGCGCTGATCTTCGTCTTCGCGTTCCTCGTATGGGCGGCGGAGGGCCGGTCGCTGAGCTTGCTCGGCATGCTCCAGAGCACCCTCCTCAGGTCGGTCCCCATCACCTTCGGTGCTCTCTCCGGCGTGTTGTGCGAACGGGCCGGCGTCATCAACATCGCCATCGAGGGCATGCTGCTGTCGGCCGCCTTCGCGGGTTCCGTCGCCGCCAGCGTCACCGGGAATCTGTGGATCGGCCTCCTCGCCGGCGCCGCGGTCGGGGGCCTGGTCGCGGGACTGCTCGCTCTTCTCTCGATCCGCTACCGGGTGGACCAGATCGTGGCAGGGACGGTGATCAATATCCTGGCCCTGGGACTGACCAGCTACCTCACGGACCAGTTCCTCCAGCGGAACCAGGAGCTGAACAACCCTGGCCGGTTCCAGAACGTTCGAATACCCCTACTCTCGGACATCCCGATCCTGGGACCCGTGGTGTTCAACAACAACATCTTCGTGTACCTGATGCTCCTCATCGTCGCAGTCACGTTTGTGGCGTTGTTCTACACGCGGTGGGGACTGCGAGTCCGAGCCGTCGGGGAGCACCCCAGAGCGGCGGACACCGTTGGCATCCGGGTCCTGTTCACACGGTATAGGAACGTGATCCTGGGCGGGATCGTGGCCGGGATCGGCGGAGCCTATTTTAGTCTTGGTGCGGTGGGTCGATTCGAGGAAGGCATGACCGCGGGCCGGGGCTTCATCGGGCTCGCGGCGATGATCTTCGGACGGTGGAATCCCATCGGGGCATTCGGTGCGGCACTCATTTTCGGTTTCGCCGACTCCCTTCAAGTCAAGCTCAACATCCTTCAGGTGGGGATCCCGTCCGAGTTCCTGGCGATGGCCCCCTACCTGGTCACGATCTTGGTGGTGGCCGGTGCAGCCCACCGGGTACGGCCACCCGCCGCCGATGGCAAGCCCTATGTGAAGGAATAGCGCGCCGGGCTCACGGGGCGGGGATCGCCCTCGTCTGCACCCGCGACGGCATCAGGGCGCTCAGGACCGCATACAGCGCCGCCGCCAGGAAGAACCCGATGACCAGGCCGATACTGCTCGAGGCCAGCGCGGAGTCCTCCCAGCCTAACCACCGCAGGAGATAGCCCACCCACTTGAAGATGGGGGCCTGCGACGTCACTAGGCCCAGCCCCACGAACGAGGCCACCACGAATGCGATGACGCCGGCCCGATTGACCGAGCCGTAGATCCCCTCGCTGTCATACAAGTCGCGCTCCGCATACCCGCCGCGTCTGCGGAATAGGGCCATGTCGGTGAGGAAGATCGCGGCCCACGCCGCCAGCAGCACGCCGAGCGTGATCAGGAACCCCTGGAACGGCGTGAAGAAATCCTTGTTGAAGAACAGGATGTAGATGTTCCCGGCGATCATCAGGACGCCGTCGATGGCCACGGACTGGTATCGAGGGATCCTCAGGCCGAGCGTGAGCAGGTTGAGTCCCGAGGAGTAGATGTCGAGCACCGCGCCGGCCACCAGCCCGCCCACCGCGACGATCATGTATGGCACCAGGAACCACGTGGGCAGGGGTTCGGCCAACACCCCGATGGGGTTGGTCGACGTGGCCAGGGCCTCGTCGTTCGCCGCCAGGAGCACCCCGAAGATGATGAGGATGATGGGAGCGACGCTCGCGCCGAACACGGTCCATCCCACCACGGATCGCGAGCTCGAGGACCTGGGGAGGTACCGGCTGTAGTCGGCTCCGGCGTTCACCCAGCCGATGCCCAGGCCGGCCATGATGATCGAGGTCCCACCCACGAGCCCTCCCCAGAACGGTCCGGACGGGAGGGACGTCACCGTGCCCCAGTCGATCTCCGACCACACGAGCGCCATGAACACCACCGTGAGCGCGGCGAACGCCCACGTGAACCAGGTCTGCACCTTGACGATGGTGGCGTGGCCGAGAAGCCCGATGGCGATCGTCGCCGCCGCGACGATCACGAACGAGATCGCCAGGGCCAGCTTCCCGTGCACCCAGCCCAACCTGGCCAGCACCGTCTGGGCGGCGAACGTGGACAGGGCCACGAGGAGGATCTCCCAGCCCACCAACGAGACGTAGCTCACCAGGGTTGGAAGCGCGTTGCCGACGATGCCGAAGGAAGCCCGGGACAGGACCAGCGTAGGTGCTCCCCCCAGCTGGCCCGCGAGGCTGACGAAGCCGACGAGGAAGAACGACACGACCGTGCCGATGATCGCGGCCACAACAGCCTGGGGAAGGTTCAGGCCGTAGAACACCACCAGGATTGCGCCGTAGATGATCCCCAGGATGCTGATGTTGGCCGCGCACCACACCCAGAACAGCTCGATCGGTGCCCCATGTCGATCCGACTCGGGGATCGGGTCGATGCCGTGGGTCTCGATTTTCCAGACCCGGTCGCTCTCCGGCTGCGCTGCCGTTGTTCGCTCCGCCGTCACGCCCATTGGCACCCCCTCGTGCGCGATTGTCGCTGCGTACGGTTGGAGGCGTCAATGACGAACCCCATGGGACACTACGCGCCGATGGGAGAGATGGAGCCGATCACGTCGAGAATCGACGAGGTCCGGGAGCGGTTCGCCCGGTCCGGGTTCCACAGCTGGATCGGGATGCGGCTGGAGCGTGTGGAGACCGGCGAGGTCCACGTCGCCCTCGATGTCGAACCTCGTCACCTGAACCTCGTGGGCCTCCTGCAC
>JBKPDU010000043.1:0-3068 GCA_046728055.1 Actinomycetota bacterium
AGCGAGTCGAAGTCCACCGTCACGCAGAACGGCGTGCCGACCTCGTCCTGGCGTCGATATCGCCGGCCGATCGAGCCGGCGTCGTCGTAGTCGCACATCCACTGCGTCTTCACCAGGTCGAACATCGCGCGCGCGTCGGGCATGAGCATCTCGTTCCGTGAGAGCGGCAGCACGGCGACCTTGACCGGCGTGAGGTCCTTGTGGAGCCCGAGCACGGTGCGCTTCTGGGTTCCGCCCGAGGCTTTGGGGGCGTCCTCCTCGCGATACGCGTCGAGCAGGAACGCCAGGAGGGCCCGGTCCACGCCCGCCGCCGGCTCGATCACGAAGGGGACGTACCGCTCCTCCCGGTCCGGATCGAAGTACGTCAAGTCCTCGCCGCTCGCCTTGGAATGCGCCTTTAGGTCGAAGTCGGTCCGGTTGGCGATGCCTTCGAGCTCCCCCCAGTCGGTGAACGGGAATCGGTACTCGATGTCGACGGTCCGCTTGGAGTAGTGCGAGAGCTCGTCCTTCGAGTGCTCACGGAGCCGGAGGTTCTCCTTGCGGATCCCCCGGTCCACGTACCACTGGAACCGTTCGTTGATCCAGTACTCGTGCCATTCCTCGTCGGTCCCCGGTTCCACGAAGAACTCCATCTCCATCTGCTCGAACTCCCGGGTCCGGTAGATGAAGTTCCCCGGGGTGATCTCGTTCCGGAACGACTTGCCTTGCTGGGCCAGACCGAACGGGACCTTCTTCCGGTTGGCCTGTTGGATGGTGACGAAGTCGACGAACATCCCTTGCGCGGTCTCCGGCCGAAGATAGGCCACGGCCGCCTCCTCCTCCACCGGGCCCATGTACGTCTTGAACATCAGGTTGAAGTTGCGAGCGTCGGTGAACTCGTGATGCCCGCAGTTCGCGCACGTCGGCTTGGCGGCCATGTCGACCGTGCTCTCGTCCTCCTCGTGCCCGGATTGAGGGGCGTGGAACCCGGGCAGGTGATCGGCGCGGAACCGCTGATGGCAGTTCAGGCATTCCACCAGGGGATCAGTGAACGACTCGAGGTGCCCACTCGCCTCCCATACCTGCGGCGACATGATGATCGAGCTGTCCAGGCCCACGACGTCGTCCCGGAGCTGCACCATCGTTCGCCACCAGGCCGCCTTGACGTTGCGCTTCAGCTCGACGCCGAGCGGACCGTAGTCCCAGAACGAGCGGAGGCCGCCGTAGATCTCGCTCGACGGGAACACGATGCCCCGGCGCTTGGCCAGGGCGGTGATGACCTCCATGAGGTCGGGCATCGAGGATGGACCTCCTCTCCCGGCCGCTGGCGGCGGCCGCTGGCGTGAGCCCAAGTGTACCGGCGCGCTTTCGCTGAACCGGTTCCGGAAGGGGGTTGAGCCTCCGCTACTCGTCCGGGTCGGCCAGGCCCCCGAACCTTCGCGATCGCTTCTGGTAGTCGCGGATGGCCTCGTACAGGTACTCGCGGTTGAAGTCCGGCCACAGGACCGGCGTGAAGTACAGCTCGGAGTAGGCGGCCTGCCACAACAGGAAGTTCGAGATGCGCTCCTCCCCGCTCGTGCGGATGATGAGGTCGGGGTCCGGCATGTCGGGGTGATACAGGCGGGACGCGATGCTCTCCGGCCTGAGCGCGCTGCCGTCGATGCGTCCGGCGTCGTGGTCGGCGATGATCCTCTTCACCGCGTCGACGATCTCCACGCGCCCGCCGTAGTTGAACGCGATGGTGAGCGTCATCCCCGTGTTGGCCGCCGTCAGCTCCTCGGAGACCTCCATCTCCTCCAGGACCGAGCGGGGCACCCTCCAGTCGCGTCGACCGAGGAACCGCACCCGCACGTTCATCTCGTGGAGCTCATCGCGCCGCCGCCGGAGCAACTCCCGGTTGAACCCCATCAGGTACCGGACCTCGGCCGGGGGACGGTTCCAGTTCTCCGTGGAGAAGGCGAACATCGTGAGCCAGCCGAGGCCAACCTCCACCCCGCCCTGGACCGTGTCCCACATCGCCTGCTCCCCCGCGGCGTGGCCTTCCGTCCTGGGAAGGCCGCGTTGGGTGGCCCACCGGCCGTTTCCGTCCATCACGATCCCGATGTGGGTGGGGACGCGATCGCGATCGATGTCGGTGAGGTAGGTGCTCACGGCGCCAGGCTCCCCGCCAGGATGGGAAGGCTCCTCATCCGCCGCTCCAGGTGATACTCGGCGAACCCGAACAGCAGCCCGCGGGCCTCCCTCCGTACGTACGGATCCACGATCACGGCCCCCGCCTTGCCCGGCCCGGAGGCGCCGAGCTCGGCGAGGAGCCCCAGGGCCTCTTGCGAGACCGGGCCGGCATCGGGCTCGGCGCAGGATCGGCACACCGCTCCGCCCTGGCCACTGGCGAACAGGTCGGGGTCGGGCCGCCCGCACACCGCGCACGCCGACAGGCTGGGGTGGAACCCCGACAGCGAGAGGAGCGAGAGGAGGAAGGATTCAGCGACGGCGGCGGGGTCGGCGGGTCGAGCCTGGAGCGCCCGGAGGCCCGTGAGGAGCAGGAGGAACAGGCGAACGTTCCGCTCGTGCTCCTCGGCCACCTTGTCCACGGCCTCGAGCATGGTCTCCCCCGCCGCGAACAGCCCGAGGTCGTCCCGGAGTGGCCGGAACGGGGAGATGATCTCGGCTTGGCTGATGGTGTCGAGGGCACTTCGGCCCCGGTAGACCATCAGGGAGACGTGGGTGAAGGGCTCGAGCCTGGCGCCGAACCGGCTGCTGGTCTTGCGGATCCCCTTGGCCACCGCCCGGACCTTCCCGGAGCCTTGGGTCATGATCGTCACGATCTTGTCGGCCTCGCCCAGCTTGATCGCTCGCAGGACGACGCCCTGTTCCTTGTAGAGCGGCATCCGCGGAATCGTACCCTCGAGCCACGTCGGCCCAGCCGGAAGGGTTTGGCGATTCCGTGACATCCCAGACGGCCCAGGTGAAGGCTGCTCTCGCTCAGGCCCCCTTGGGGTGCCAGACCGTCTTGAACTCCATGAGCGCGGTGATCGCGTATGGACTCTGGGCGGCGGGGGAGAAAACGTCGGCCCCATTCGCCCGAACGA
>JBKPDU010000044.1:0-6971 GCA_046728055.1 Actinomycetota bacterium
CTTGCCGACGACCTCGTGGTACCAGCGCCAGACGTCCGGCTCGATCGGCTCGCCCACCGTGGTCATGTGCTTGAAGCGGTAGTGGTACTTGGTCGGCTCGTCCGGGCCGAGCTTTCGCAGCATGCGGATCGTGGTGGGCGCGGTGTGGAAGATGGTCACCCCGAGCCGCTCGGCGATCCGCCAGGGGCGGCCGGGATCCGGGTAGGTGGGCACGCCCTCGTAGATCACGCTGGTTGTGCCGAGCGACAGGGGGCCGTAGACGATGTAGGAGTGCCCGGTGATCCACCCGATGTCGGCGAAGCACCAGTAGGTGTCCTCGGGGTGGATGTCCTGGTAGTACTTCGAAGTGCCGGTGACGTAGGCGAGGTACCCGCCGGTGCTGTGCTGAGCCCCTTTCGGTCGCCCCGTGGTACCGCTGGTGTACATCAGGAACAGCGGCGCCTCAGCGGGCATGGACACCGGCTCGACGACGTCGCCTCGATACTCCTTCACCAGCTCGTCCACGAAGAAGTCGCGGCCGGGGACCATCGGGCTCTCCGACGCGTACTGGCCTGGGTGCCGTCGCCACACCAGGACCTTGTCCACCTCGGCGCCGAGCTCGCGAGCCCTGGCCAGCGCCTCGTCGGCCTTGGCCTTGTGGTCGATCAGCTCGCCGTTGCGGTAGTAGCCGTCCATGGTCACGAGGATGTGACTCCCCGAGTCGGCGATCCGCTCACCGCACGCCGCTCCGCTGAATCCCCCGAACACCTCGGAGTGGATGACTCCGAGACGAGCGCACGCCAGCATGGAGACGGGCAGCTCTGGGACCATGGGCAGGTGGAAGGTCACACGGTCGCCCGCGTGGACCCCGGCGAAATCGCGAAGGAGCGCGGCGAACTCGTTCACCCGCCTGTAGAGCTCCTGATAGGTGATCACCTTGGTGTCTTGGTCCTCCGGCTCCGGGACCCAGATGAACGCGGCCTTGTTCCGATTGGTCGCCAGATGGCGGTCGACGCAGTTGTAGGAGGCGTTCAGACGCCCGCCCACGAACCACTTCCAGAACGGCGGGTCGCTCGTGTCCAGCGTGGTGTGCCAGTAGGCGTCCCAGGTCAGCAGGTCGGCGTACTCCTTGAAGCACTCGGGGAAGCGCTCTTCGCTGAACCGGTCGAAGATGGCCGGGTCGGCGGCGTTTGCCTGGCCGATGAACGTCGGGGGAGGGTTGTAGTACTCCTCCTCGCGCCAGTGAACGGCGATCTGCGCCTCGGAGACTTGCGCCTCCCGTCCTGCCTCCATCCCTGCACCTCCCGTTGGAAGACGAGTCCGAGGGCACTGAGCTTAGTCCGCGCCCGCCTGTGCGGGCAAAAAGCAGGAGGAGGTGATCGATCCTTCCGCGTCAAGCAACCCGTCCACGGCACGGATCAGTACAGGAACTGACCATTTGATGCTCCGCCTCGGCCGACGCGCGAGGCCGCGGTAGCGCACGCATCGTCGAACGGTCGGCCTTCGCCGTGGCTCTCCCTTTGGCCGCGGTGAGTATCTACCGTTCCTCGCGCGTCGCATGCGGACTCATCGGATGAATCGGCGAGCCTCCTCGAAACTCGCCTGCGCGCCCATCTCGTCGAGGTGCGGCAGGATCTCGTGCGCGGCGGAGGCGGCTTCGGCCTGATCCAGGAAAGGCAGGAGTTCCACCATCAGCCGGGTCGACGCATAGCGGTCTCCGAACGCCTGGAGCGATGAGAGCGGTTCGCCGGCTCTCGCGCGAGCCTCCGTCGGCCGGCCGTTCCTGGCGAGCAAGACGGCGTCGCCCCACTCGGCGATCCACCTGAGATACGGGGCACAGGCGGAGGCACCGAGGGCCTGAGCCTCGGCGACGAGCGTCTTCCAGGTCGCGATGTCGCCGCCGAGGGCGTGGATGATCAGGGCTGCTCGGAGTTGCCACACTCGCGACCCGACATCCTTTGCAGCGCCGGACTCCTCCAGCCGCTGCGCAGCCCCCTCCGGCCCGATGATGGGACGGATGACCTCGAGGACTCTGTAGTGAGCGTCGGGGACGGGCTGCAGGCTCACCTCCGTCTGGTCGAGGATCTCGACCGCGCGCTGAGCCGCCGTCCGGTCACCTGACTCGAACAGGGCTAAGGCGTATCCGGCCAGAGACTGCGAGCCGAGCCCGCAGGTGTGTCCGCCCTCCTCACGG
This sequence comes from Actinomycetota bacterium, assembly GCA_046728055.1. Taxonomy (GTDB): domain Bacteria; phylum Actinomycetota; class UBA4738; order UBA4738; family HRBIN12; genus AC-69. The sequence goes on from JBKPDU010000044.1 coordinate 2,174, forward strand.
ACGAGGCCGGGGACCCCCGCCGTCGCCTCGAGCAACTCGGTCAACCGCCCGGTGGGCAACAGGTGGTTGGCCTGGACGAACGCGGCATGGATCCGGTGATGAGGACTCAAGGACGCTGCCTGCTCGGCGGCCCGACCCGCCACTACAGCCGCTTCCTCGAAGCGGCCGATCTCTTCGAGACACCGGGCAGCGGTGACGAGCATCTCGTGCGCTTCGACGCGGTCAGGGATGCGTCGGGCGACGGCGAGGGCTCGCTCCGCGACATCCTCCAACTCGCAGTATCCGTTCTCCCAGACGCTGGCGGCCAGGCTGTCGAGCGCGTAGGAGAGGAGGTACGGGGAGTCCAGCGCCTCGGCGATGTCGACCGCACGATCGAGGTCGCGGCGAGCGTCCTCCAGAGGACGGGGTGCGACCCCCCAATACCTGAAGCCGCCCCGTCCTTGGAGGAGGGCACCCATCTCGAAGGTCACGTCTTCCTCTCCGACCTCCTCCAGACCGCGGAGGACGAGCTCGGCAGCCTGAGGCTTCCAGTCCTCGTTCGGGAAAGCGCCTCCGTATCTGGACCACATCAGGGTGGCGTCGGCGCGGAGTCGGGTCATCGCTTGGCGGTCGCCGATCCGCTCCGCCAGTTCGAGCGCCTCCAGGTACCAGGCCCACGCCTGCTCGACCCTCACCCCGGCATGGGCCGCCCTGGCCCGCAGCCCCAAGGCGGCGAGTTTCTCGCCGTGGAGCCGGACAAGGGTCAGCGCCCGCTCTGCGAAGCCGATGGCCTGGTCGATAGCAAACCTGGTCCGGGCTGCCTCGCCCGCCTCGAGAAGGGTGGTCACCGCTTTGGAGCGGACCTCCTCCCGGCGGGCTGGATCGTCGGGCCACGCGAGGTCGACATCCTCCGGATGGGCCGCTTGCTCGTAGTGATGCGCCATGAGCTCAACGAACTCGCCCCGCCGGTCGCCGACGAGCTCCTCGGTCCAACGGGCCAAGTCAGCGTGGGCCCTGGCGCGACGGGCCCGCGGGATGGACTCGTACGCCACCTCACGCGTGAGCCCGTGGTTGAACGCGAACGCCTGCTGTCCGGGGAGCTCGGAGGTGGGTCGGGCGACAACCAAGCCCCGGTCCTCAAGTGCGTGTAGCGCCGCCCGCGCCGAGGCGTTTGGCCTCATCCGCTCCAGGGCAGCCGCCCAGAAGATCCGTCCCACCACCGAGGCGTCCTGCAGGGTTCGCTTCTCCTCGGCGGGCAGCGCGTCGATCCGCGTGGCCAAGAGGGCGCGCACCGTGTCTGGGATGGCGAGGCGCGGAGGTCGGGCAGCCTCGAGAACCTCGGAACCGCGCCGCACCAGGATCCCTTGGTCGATGAGGTGGCGCACGATCTCTTCGGCGAAGAACGGGTTGCCCTCGGCCGCCCCGAGAACCGTTCGGCGAAGCGCCTCGCTCGCCGAAGGCAGTAGTTCGCGGACGAGCTCCTCGCCCTGCGCGTGGGTGAGAGGCTCGAGCCCGATCGATGACATCGCCGGCCTTCCGCTCCACCCCGGACGGAGCTTCGCGAATTCGTGGCGAGCGGTAGCTACGATGAGGATGGGCCCGGCGGCGCGGGAGACCAAGTGCTCCATCATGTCGAGGAGCGGCGATTCCGCCCAGTGGAGGTCCTCGACAACCACCACGACGGGTCCGTCCACCGCGAGCGCAGTGAGAAACCGCGGCCACGCCAGCCCGAGTTCCTCGCCGATCGACTCGGGGGACATCCGGTCGAGCGGGTTCCCTTCGAGGGAGATCCCGGCCGTGATAGCGAGCGCGTACATGACCCGCTCGATTTCCTCGGGCTCGGCCTCCGATCCCTCGAAGGCCCGGGCCACGAGCTTCTGCAGCCTCTCCCTCGCCACCGCCCCCGGGTCTCCCAGGACGACCCCGGCGGCTCCCCCCAGCAGCTCGCGGAGCGCCCAATAGGTGATCCCCTGTCCGTAGGGGAGACAACGTCCGCGATACACGGAGGAGGATCGGGCCCAGGACAGGAACTCCTCGGTCAACCGGGACTTCCCGACCCCGGCTTCGCCCACGATCAAGACGAGACGAGGCCGTTCTTCCTCCGCCGCGGCCGTGTAGAGGGATTTCAGGAGCTCGAGGTGCCGGTCCCTCCCCACGATGCGGGAGGCCAGGCCGGGCACTCCGCGCGGGCGGACCCGTTCGCCGGGCTCGACGACTCGCCATGCCGGCACCGGCTCGGACTTCCCCTTGAGGGGCCGCTCCTGGAGCGGCTCGAAGACGAAGGCACCGCGCGTCGCAAGGTACGTTCGCTCACCGGCAACCACCTGTCCCGGTTCGGCGGTCTGCTGAAGGCGAGCGGCGACGTTGACAACGTCGCCGGTGACCATGAGTTGATTGCCGCCGGCGCCGGCGATCACCTCACCGGTGTTCACCGCCACCCTCATAGTCAGACGAACCCCGTGCCGCTCCAGGATCAGTGGATTCATCCCTTCCAGCGAGGCCTGCATCTCGAGCGCCGCTCGCAGGGCTCGCTCCGCGTCGTCCTCGTGCATCTGCGGGATCCCGAACACAGCCATCACGGCGTCCCCGATGAACTTCTCCACGTTGCCGCCCCACCGCTCGATCGTGGAGGCCATGGCCGAGAAGTACTCCCGGAGAAGGACCCGAAGGCGCTCCGGGTCGAGCTGCTCGCCGAGCCCGGTCGACCCGACCACGTCGGCGAAGAGGACCGTGACCAGCTTCCGCTCCTCTTCATTCGGCGCCGCTCGGTCGAGGCGATGGCCACACGATGGGCAGAACTGAGCATCTGGCTGGGTCTTGGCGCCGCATGCCGGACAGATCCCGACCACGGGAATACCGCAAGCCGCGCAGAACCGGGCCCCCAGCTCGATCTCCGCGCCGCAGGACGGACAGCGCGACATGAACATCATCGACCCCTGGTCTTCTCTCGTGGCCCATTCTGCGCCATCCCCATCATCGGGAAAGAGGTTCACGGGAACTTCGAGGAGTGCCACTTGCGGCACATGTCAAACACGCAGGCGCGTCGCGTCAACTTTCCGTCAACTTCTCGGCGCCGAGGAGTCGATCTCCCGGCCACGCTCAAGCGGCGGCAGGCGCAGCTCGAAGACGAGGAACGGGACGACGCGAGGCTCGGTCACGGTGCGATCGGGGCCCACGATAGCTTCCCCGACCACTCATGCCCGCCGAGCCCACCTAGTCGCGTGAGAGACCACCGCTTTCTGGAGGTACGAAGTGTCCCGCGGTGGTCCCGCGCTGGTCCCGCGGCGGTCCCGCGAAAGGCCGGGAAACGTCGCGAAGCGAGGAGGTGCGGTAGAGACGAAACGCGCTGGTCAAAGCGCCAATTCGAGCCGTCCTCGCAGGTCAGCGGATAGGGCCGAATCGAATTCCTAAACCGCGTGCGGAGGTTCGATTCCTCCCGGAGGCACTTCTCAAAATCGCCGGTCAAGAGCCATCTTTCGCTCGGTTGAACAGCTGTTCAGAGCGACAAGACATGGGTCCCGTTTGGGTCCCGTCGCGGACACGACAGCGCGATCATCGCTTCGGTCAGGTCGGCATCGGCATTGACCTCTTGCCGCTCAGGTAGCCGACACGCCGTTCAAGGATCCACGCGTGTTGGCGAGCCAACTGCCGGGGGGGCTCCACGAGATGGCATGGGCCAACACCCGCGTGATGCCTCGTCAGCGAATTCCCTGATCCGCGCTCGCCGGCATCGGTTACGCCACGGATTCAGGCATCCCCTCGGCCATCCACGGAACACTCTCAGTCGACAGGCCACGTGAGATGGACTCCGTCTCGATCGCGCTCGATTATCAGAGCGTCGCCGATGTGGCGCCGCCCTGCGGGTTTAAACCAACCGTCATGAACTGCGCGGAGAACAGGATGGAAATGGCGAAAGACGAAATCGATGAAGCGTAGGGGTGAAACGGGTGCGACACAGGGGATTCGGCATTCAGGACTGTTAACGCTGAAGTGTGCAGCTGGCTGGCCCTCGTGCGCAGCTAACTCGTCGTAGTCGAACCGTACGGGTGAGCGGAGGATCCTCACCGACGAACGAGAACAAGATCGAGCCCGTCGAGCCCTCCAGGGCGGCTGTCGCGCCCGTGAAGTGTTGCTGACCATCCGCAAGATGATGGCGAACGTCTCAAGATCCCCAAGCCGGAAGCGTGAAACCTCGATTCGAGCGCGCCGCAGCGGTCGCCAACGCATGCATCGCTGATGGTCTCGCTGCCACTCAGATAAAAGCACACCCGACACGAAGTTCAGAGTGGCGTTCTCGTCGTAGGAGCCGATGCCCGAGATGCCGCCGGCCCACGTGTCGATGAAGCCCTCGGTATGGCACCTGGCGATCACTCCCGTAAAGACGGGGGCTTCGCACGGCGTCTCAGTACCACTGTGGACAGCCGAGCAGATCGTGAAAGCGTTCGAGGCCCGGCAGATCGAGACATCAGGTTCCAGACGCTCCCCCCTTCCTGGCCTGGTGATTGGCCCGGCCGGTTACTCCCCGACCGGGCCTCACACCTCGACGTCCTACCGCAGGACGATGTCCCTCCATGGCGTACGAACCGGCGACATCCGCGATCACGAACGGGATGTACCCGGGCGCGATGCGGTACGTCGGGTTCGTTGCTGGGCGCTGCGACACCCGACCGACGATCGCCCGAACACTACGCCGGAGGTCCGCCCTGGCAGAGCCCGAGCGTGCCCGGAGCGCCCTGCGGCAGGCCGTAGTACTTCCACGAGTCCGCAGCGGTCTGGACCTGCGAGTCGTTCTGACCCTCTTCGGTGTCCAGATCGTTCA
>JBKPDU010000045.1:0-18284 GCA_046728055.1 Actinomycetota bacterium
GGGATCCAGAGCGCCATCGTCCTGTACACGCTCGTGATGGCCATGCTGATGGTGACCGGCGGCAAGATCGGATCGATCATCGGCCGAAAGCGGGCCTTCACGCTCGGGCTCGTGATTTACTGCTCGGGTTCGTTGACGACGGCACTGGCACCGAACCTCGCTGTGCTGCTCTTCGGATGGTCGTTCCTGGAAGGGATCGGGGCGGCTCTGATCATGCCAGCGATCGTCGCCCTGGTCGCGGGGAACTTCCCGCCTGAGGGCCGACCCCGAGCGTACGGGCTGGTGGGGGCGGCCGGGGCCATCGCGATCGCCGTCGGACCCTTGATCGGCGGGCTCGCAACGACCTACGCCTCGTGGAGGTGGGTGTTCGCGGGCGAGGTGGTCGTCGGGGCGGGGATCGTCCTGTTCGGTCGCCGCATCGCCGACGCACCGGTCGAGGTCCGTCCCCATCTCGACCTGCTGGGTTCGGTGCTCTGGGGCGCGGGCATGGGGCTCATCGTGCTCGGGGTGCTGAAATCCGGCGAGTGGGAGTGGTTCCTACCGGCAGAAGATGGGCCGACTGTCCTCGGCATGTCGCCGGTGTTCTGGCTGATCGTCGCGGGCCTCGTGTCGCTCAGGCTGTTCGGGACGCACATCCGCCGTCTCGAGGAAGCGGGCGAGGAGCCGCTCCTCAGTCCCTCCCTGATCGAGCGCGGCCTGAACGGCGGGCTCCTGATGTTCTTCTTCCAGTTCGTGGTCATGATGGGGCTGTTCTTCGTGGTCCCGTTGTTCCTGTCGGTCGCGCTCGGGCTCTCGGCGATCGAGACCGGGATCAAGATCACGCCGCTCTCGGTCACGATGCTCCTCGCGGCCGTCGGCGTGCCGAAGCTCTTCCCCGCGACGTCGCCCCGACGGATCGTTGCGCTCGGGTTCATCGCGGTGCTGATCGGCATCGTGGCGCTTCTCAGCGCGATGGACCCCGACGCGAACGCGAGCATCGTCACGATTCCGTTGTTGGTGATCGGGCTGGGTCTGGGAGCCCTCGCGTCGCAGCTCGGCAGCGTCACCGTCTCGGCAGCGCCCGAGGAGCTAAGTCCGGAGGTGGGCGGTCTCCAGAACACGGCCTCGCAGTTCGGCGCGTCGCTCGGGACGGCGCTCGCCGGGTCGGTGCTGATCGCCGCCCTGACCGCCTCCTTCCTGAGCGGGATCGCCGAGAACCCAGACGTGCCGACCGAGGTCGTGAACCGGGCGAACGTGGAGCTGGCGAGCGGGATCCCCTTCATCTCCGATGCCGACTTGGAGTCCGCACTGCAGGATGCGGGGGTCGACGAGCGGACCGCCGAGACGGTGCTGGACGACTACGGAGACGCTCGACTGGACGGGCTCCGCACCGCTCTTGCGCTCCTGGCGCTGTTCGCCGTGATCGCGCTCTTCTTCACCCGGCGGGTGCCGGACCGACAGCCCGGGGGCGTTGCGACCGGATGAGGGGGGATCCCATGTCAGGCCTCTTCCGCCTCCAGCATCCGGCGAGCCTCCGTTTGCCGCGCGCGAGCCTCCTCTGAGACCGCGGGCCACGACAGATCCAGCGACCGGATGCTCTCCACGAGGATCCGCACCACCATCGCCTGCATGACCTTCTTGTTGTCCGCTGGGATCACGTACCAGGGAGCCCAGGGTTTGGAGGTGGCCGTGATCGATGCCTCGAACGCACGAATGTAGTCGTTCCAGTGGGCCCGCTCGGCCACGTCGGCGGCGCTGAACTTCCACTCCTTGCCGGGCGTGTCCAGGCGCGCGAGAAACCGGCGCTTCTGCTCGTCCTTGGAGACGTGCAGGAACAGTTTCACGATCTTGGTCCCGCTGCGGTCGAGGTGACGCTCGAACTCGTTGATGCTGTCGTAGCGATCCTGCCAGAACCTCTTCCCCCGCGGTCCGGGCGGCAGCTTCTGGCCGTCGAGCCACTCCGGATGGACCCGCAGCGCGACGACCTCCTCGTAGTGCGAGCGGTTGAAGATCCCGATCCGACCACGCTCGGGCAACGCCTTGCTGATGCGCCACAGGAAGTCGTGATCGAGCTCTTCGCTCGAGGGCTGCTTGAACGAGACGACATGCACGCCCTGTGGGTTCACCCCCGACATCACGTGCTCGATCGTCGAGTCCTTGCCGGCGGCGTCCAACGCCTGGAAAACCACCAGCAACGCGTACGTGTCGCTCGCCCACAGGAGCTCCTGCGCATCCGAGAGGTCCTTCACGCCGGTCTTCAGGATGTCCTTCGCGGTCGCTTTCAACTTCTCCGCAGAGAGCTGTTCGTAGTCTTTTCCCCCGGTCCAACCCGGGTCGCGCTCGGCGAGACCGGCCTCCGTGCCGGGTTCGACCAACAGTCGCTTCAGGATGCGTTCACGTCGACTCATCGTGTTCTCCCTCCTGGCGTCCTCACCACCGCCTCCGATCCTCATCCACGGGCCGCCTGTGAGGCAACGTCATGGGAGAACCCGGCGGAGGTCTGGATGCAGGTGAGGACGCTACCGATGCAAGCGGCCTATCCTGTGCCTGCCGTTTGACGCGACCGGAAAGAGGCTAGGCGGGCGGAGCGCGATGCGGATCGGGATCGTGGGCGTCGGCGAGCAGGGCGCGGCCCTCGCTGAGCTCTTGGCGAGGGCGGGCCACCAACTGGCCGTCGCCGATCCTCGCGACGACGTGGCCGCGAAGGCGCTGGCCGAACGTCTTGGGCCCTCGGTCCTGGTAACGACGGTGGAAGAGGCGGCGCGGTTCGGGGACGGCGTCGTCCTGGCCGTCCCGTTCGACCGTGACCTCCTGCCGCCGGTGTCGGCAGTCGCCGGGAAGGTCGTCATCGATGCGACGAACGCCGTCACCGAGTCGGGCGAGCCGATGGACCTCGGCGCACGGGGATCGAGCCTCGTCCTCGCCGAATGGCTGCCGGACTCCGTGGTCGTCAAGGCCTTCAACACACTCGACGCCCGGACGCTGCTGGCAGAGGCGCGGCCGTCCGTCCCGAGGGATCAGCGATTCGCGGTCTTCGTGGCAGGCGACAACACCCGCGCGAACGCCCGGGTGTCGACGTTGATCGAGGAGATCGGATTCACGCCGATCGGGACCGGCTCGCTCGAGCGGGGAGGCAGGCTTCAGGAGCCGGGATCGAAGATCTTCGGCCGGCAGATGCTGCCGGCGGAAGCTCGCCGCGAGGTCTCGCTGATGCGCTGACGCCATCGGCGATGAAGACGCAGCCGAAGTTCGGTACAGTTGAGACTCGGCTCGATTCCTTGTCGCGCGAGCGGAGGAGAGCAGATGACCTCGAAGGACGACTACACAGAAGACGAGTGGGTCCGACTGCGACGTGCGCCGTTCGTTGCCGGGCTGGCGATCTCGATCGCCGATCCGGGCGGGCCGATCGAACTGGCGAAGGAGACCATGGCGACCTTGAAGGCCGCGTCGACGCCGCCCAGCCAGGAGCAACTGCTCGTCGCGGTCTCGCAGGAGATCCTTTCGATGGTGAACCAAAAGCAGAACCCGATGGCGGGCTTCAAGCCCGACAGCTCCGCGCTCGCCGGGAAGATGGTCCTCGACGAGCTGATGGGCGTGAACGAGACCCTGACCGCCAATGCAACGCCGGAGGAGGCGGACGCCTTCCGCCGATGGCTGCTGGCGGCTGCACAGGCCGCGGCCGACGGGGCCAAGGAGGGCGGCTTCATGGGGTTCGGCGCCGAGCTGGTCAGTCAGGGCGAGCAGCGGATGCTCGGTGAGTTGCGCGCAGCGCTCGGCATGTCCGAAGGCTAGCGCGCACCGCCAGCGTCTTCCGACCCGTCCTCACCATCATCGGCGCAGCAGCCCTTCGGAACATCTCGAGCTCGTGGACGACACGAGTCCGACCGCCGACGTCCGTGAAGCTGAACCGATAGCCCCAAGCAGAGAGCCGCGTTCGTGAGCAGCGTGGGGCGTCGCCTGCGACCCTGCCCGCGCCAGATTCGCTACCCGCTCGGAACCGCAGCGTTGTTGTCGACCACGTTGTAGAGGTACTGCCAGTTCGAGGCGGGGTTGGCTGTAGCACCCGACGCCGGAATGGTCTGGAAGCAGATGATCTCGTCTTCGTTTGCGTCGAATCCGGCGAAGGCCTCCCTGAGGGATGCCTCATCGAGGAACCCCGCCGCCAGTCCCGCTTGAATGTTCGGGAGCTGGAGCGACTGTTCAATCGTGAGCCCACCGAGGTCGAACCCAGGGGGGCACGTGGAGCTGGGCTTGCCCGCGGAAGCACTCTGCGGGACGGTGAGAACCCCAAGTACAAGGGCTATCGTGGCAAGGAACCTTCTCCGCACCGTTGCCTCCCCTCCCCTCCGACATCGGAGGCAGACAAAGCTCCAACTACGCCGGAATTCTCCCGCTTCCTTATGGAATTCTATGGGTTGTGAGCAACAGGGAACCTTGGGAGACGTACGAGACGGTGGCTGCGGCAAGGGCGAGGCGCACCTCGGTCGCTGGGAGCAGGACCGGGTCGGGTCTGCGAGGGTGACTGGTCCCCAAATTGTCACCCTCCGCCGCCGGTGAACGGCGGAAACCGCCTCTGACCTGGAGCGGACGACGGGATTCGAACCCGCGACACCCACCCTTGGCAATTGGGTGGCCGTCGTCTCATGCGTCTCCACCGGTCTCAGCGGGGCCCCTGAGGTGCGCATGCGCGTCGCTCTTGTCTCATCCGTCACATGATGTCGCGGGAGTTGTCTCCATTTCGTCGGTGATTTCGTTGGTGAAAATGGTCCATCTCCCCAACCGATTCGGCCCAAATCCGTCAGGAACCGGGTCGAGACCTGGAGAGTCTTCTTGTCCAGCATCGAGAGGTGAGGGGCGGGAGGGCGAGGAGGGCCTATGCGCAGGCTTCTGACTGTCGTGGTGGTGACCGGCCTGGCGCTCTCCGTGGCGGCTCCCCCGGCGACGGCCAAGGGCGAGGGATTCTCCGGGGACGCGCTGAGCGCCTCCTGGCGGTTCCGGCGCCCTCTCACGCCGCACGCCTACCTCCGCGTTTTCTGGTACGTGGATGCGTACGACACTGGAGACACTTTTTGGTCTTACCTCTCCAGAACCGTCGTGAGATGCGCGGAGCGAGAAGGCCGGGATCGATGCCGGACCCGGTCCTGGCAGTCGGGATGGATCAAGCGACTCGGCGCCGGGGAGTTCTCCATAGACCGAAAGTTGACCTCGGGACACCTGGAGGCCACGTACCGCCTTCGGACGTGGAGGGACGGGGAGTGGCACTTCGTGGACAAGGCCAGCATCGTCGCCGACCTCACGGGTGTGGGCGATGTCACGCGGAGTCGCTATTCCTATTCCTTCCACACCGGCTGTACTCAAGCCACCTACAAAGACAAATCGCGCTCGCGGGACGCCGTAGCGAGGGGGATCCTGGAGTTGGCCGGCCAGACCAGGCACCTCGAAAAGACCAGACGCGGCTGGCTGTCTCGGGGTGACTCATTGGAAGTCCATAACGACTGCTGAGTCCGGGAGAGGACCGAGGGCATCTGCGGCAGACGCACAGCATGACGCCGGCTCTCTAGCAGCGTCGCATTTCCCCATCGTCGTCTGGGGAGCCATCTTGCCCGCTCCTCCGCGGAGTCCGATGAAGGTCAGCTCATGCCTGAGCAAACCGCACACGGTGTTCCGCCGTAGTACTCACATCCTCAAGTGGAAAGGAGAATCCCGATGAGGCTACCGGTGCGACGGATCGTGCTCGGCGCGACGCTGGTCGGATCCCTCGTCGTCCTCCCCGGCCCGGCGGCATCCGCCCACGTGCACGGCATTACGCCGCTGCTTCAGTGCAGTGTGGTCCCGGCGAACGCGGGCGCAAATCAGACCGACTCCACGGCAGCCGCCGCCGCGAACGACGGACCCATCACCGGGCTGATCCCGCGCGACGTCGGCAGCTCCCCGCTCGACATCGGTGACGGAGGGTTCACGGCTCCCGTTCAGTGCCCGTAATCTGGCCGCCCGCACCTTGGGAGGCGGTGCGACCCGGTCACGTTCGTTTGACCGAGTGGCCGCGGTCCGGCGACAACGTTAGCTTGGAATCCCCGACGGAAGGAGGAAGCCATGGCGGAGCCGACTCTGTATGAACGCCTCGGTGGTATCTACGCCATCGCCGCCGTAGTCGACCACTTCAGCGACCAATTACTGAAGAACCCGAAGGTGGTCGACGCCAACCCCGAGTTGAAGGAATGGCACACGGTGACATACGCCGGGCGGTTGCCGGGCCTCAAGTTCCTGAGGACGCTGTGGGTGGCCTCGTTGGCGGGCGGACCCTTTGAGTACACGGCCAGAGAGCTGCGCGACGCCCATTTCGACTTGAAGATCCCACCCGAAGTGTTCGACGAGGTCGATGCAGAACTTGGTCGCACCCTTGATCACTTCAACGTGCCCGAGCGCGAGAAGGGAGAAGTCTTGGCCGCCTTCGAGGGATGGAAGGGCGAGGTGACGGCTGGTTCCAAGGAAGGTGCCGTCAATTGGCGTCGTTGGCGTTGAGCCGAAATCTGAGACGCCAAATTCGCAAGCGACGTTCGGCCTCAGCTCGGGAGAATCCGCGGCAGCGCGAAATGCTGGAGGACGGCGGCGTCGAAGCGCATGATCTCGGCGACCCGCCGGCCCGCGAGGGTGATCAAGAGCAGGCTCGTCGCACGGAACACGTCCGCCGTGGCGTCGAGGCTGTAGACGGCGAGCGCCGGCTGCCCGTTCGCCCTGGTCTGCTCGATGCGGCGGCCCTGCCGTGCGCCGACGACGATCGTGTAGAAGCGGGCGGCGTCATCCCGGCCGATGTACTCGAGCGGGAACGGGGGCATGCTCAAGCGCACGTCCTCGGCGAGCAGGGCAACGAGCGAGTCGACATCGCTCTCCTCGAAGGCGGTGGTGAGTTGCTCCACGAGCTGGCGCTCCTCCGGCGAGTCGGCCTGCGGCGGCGGCTCGGCGCGTTGCGGTCGGCCTTCCAGCGTGGCTCGTGCTCGTTTGAGCGCGCTTGTCACCGACTCAACGGTGGAATCGAGCATGCGGGCGACCTCGGCCGCGCGGAAGCCGAGGACGTCGCGCAGGATCACCACCGCCCGCTGCCGCGCCGGTAGCAGTTGCAGCGCGGCGACGAAAGCCAGCGAGATGGCCTCCTTGGCTTCGTAGCGCGCCTCCGGCCCGGGTGGGCTTCGGAGCTCGCCCTCCAAGAGGACGTCCGGATACGGCCCCAGCCAGAGGGGCTCGGCGCGCCGCGTCGGCTCGGGGAGCTCAGCTTCGGGCATCCAGAGCTCCACGGTCGGTCGCCGCTTCGCCGCCCGAAGCATGTTCAGCGCGCGGTTCGTAGCGATGGTGTAGAGCCACGTGCGAACGGACGCTCGCTCCTCGAAGCCTGCCAGTCCTCGCCACGCCGCGAGCAGCGTCTCCTGCAGCGCGTCCTCGGCATCTTGGACGGATCCGAGGATCCGGTAGCAGTGGACATGCAGCTCCGAGCGGTAGGGCTCCACCAGCTCGCGGAACGCCGCCTCGTCTCCGGCCTTGGCCAGCTCGACCAGCTCCGTGCTCACGCCCCCATCCTCGCATCACCTGACGCTCCGTTGTCCTGGTCCGGCCGTGTCTCCCGCCCGTCGACCGTGTGGACACCCCGGGGGTCGAGAAATGGGCGCGCGGGACCGCCCATTCCGCGGTCGGGGCGGTGTCGAAGAGGCAGGAACGACGAACCGCTCGAGCTCCGCCGGCCGGCACGGCGATGAGCGAGACGGTCGTCACGGAAGAGAGGAGAGAACCATGGCCGATCACAAGGTCGGAACACGCGAGGAGTGGCTCCCGGCGCGCGAGCAGCTGCTCAAGCGGGAGAAGGAGCACACTCGGCTCGGCGACGAGATCGCGCAGCTTCGGCGGGAGCTGCCGTGGGTGCGGGTGGAGAAGGACTACCGCTTCAACACGGACGACGGCGAGAAGTCGCTCGCCGAGCTGTTCGATGGACGGTCCCAGCTGCTCGTGTACCACTTCATGTTCGGACCGAGCTACGAGGCCGGTTGCCCGGTCAACTCGTCGATCGCCGACGGTATCGACGGCGTGCTCCCGCACCTGCACGGGCGTGACGCGACGCTGCTCCTGGTTTCACAGGCACCGCTCGAGAAGCTGCAGGCCTACAAGCGCCGGATGGGCTGGCGTCTCCCGTGGGTCTCATCCTCGCAAGGCGACTTCAACTTCGACCTCGGCTTCTCGCAGACGGAAGAGCAGTCTCGCGAAGCGGTGACGCAGATCTCGCTGCCCGGCCGGGACGTGGGGGAGGCGTTCCCGCCGATCGTCGAGCACAACGCTCGCTCGACGGGGACCGATGTGGTCGGGTACCTCACCGAGAGCCCCGGCTTCAGCACCTTCGTCCGGGACGGCGACGACGTCTACCACGCGTACTCGACGACCTGGCGTGGACTGGAGTTCCTCATGACCTACTACCCGATCCTCGACCATGCGCCGAAGGGGCGCGATGAGGGTGAGGAGGATTGGCAGCTCTGGATCCGCCGGCACGACGAGTACGAGGGCGCCTGAGCCGAGCGGAGGTCAGCTCGACGAGCACCGCCCACCCGGTACGCCGGATGGGCGGTGCCGCCGCAACTGAGTGATCCGCTCGCTCCCTCGCTTCGACTTCTACGAACGTGTGCGGAGCGCCTTCGCGGTCGTCGCGACGTCCGAGGCTCGCCCGTACGGCTGCCTCCACATCACCACCGGCGTCGTGTGACATACACGCCGCGCTCCGGCCCGCTCGCGGGGACCCACCTCGATCGGGACCCCGTGCGAGGCAATTTGCCCGCGCGCGGGCTCGAGGGCAAGATGAGTCAAGATCGAGCCCAGGAGGGGTCATCACATGAGGCGTCGAGGTCTCCCCGCAGCGCTCGCGCTGGCCGTCGTCGTATCCGTGATCGTTTCCGCCGCATCGGGAGCCACGGGCCAGGAGCGCTTCCGCGTCGCGCCCGGTGGCGTGTCGCTCGTCGACGTCCTCGACGCGCCCAAGTCCGTGTCCGGCAGGCTCGCGCAGACGGATCAGAGCCTCCTGGGGAGGACGAGCTCCGCGCAGGTGAACGTCATGGTCAAGCTCGACTACGACGCGATCGCCTCGTACGCGGGCGGCATCCCCGGTCTCCGCGCGACGAGCCCGTCGGTCACCGGCCGGTCGCTCGACAGGAACGCGGCGGCGGTGGCCGCGTACCGCTCCCACGTCTTGGGGATCGAGCGGCGGGCCCTGGGGGCGATCGACGCGGAGATCCCCCGGGCCACGCCCGGATCTTCCTTCCGCTTCGCCTACGGGGGGTTCAGCCTCCAGCTCCCGGCGAACCAAGTGGGCGCCCTGCTCCAGATCCCCGGCGTGGCGGCCGCCCAGAAGGACGAGCTGCACCAGCCGCTCGTCGAGGAGCCGTACCAGACGATCGGGGCCCAGGCGGTCTGGAACGAGCTCGACGGCTCGACCTTCACCGGCCAGGGCGTGGTCGTGGCCAACCTCGACACCGGGGTCTGGCCCGAGAACCCGATGTTCGAGGACAAGGGCCTGGCCGCGCCGCCCGGCGGCCCCTACGGCTGCGAGTTCGGGCTGTCCGGCGATCCGAACGACCCTCCGTTCGCGTGCAACCACAAGTTGATCGGTGCCAGGGCATTCCTCGACACCTACACGACGTTCATCGGCGCCGAGGAGGGCGAGTACTGCGACACGGTCGGGACGGATCCGAACGTCGTGTGCTCTGCCCGGGACGCCGACGGCCACGGGACGCACACGCTGTCGACCGCCGCCGGCGACTTCGTCGCCACCGCCGAGATGTGGGGGATCGACCGAGGGCCCACCAGCGGGATGGCCCCCGGAGCCCACGTGATCGGGTACCGCGTCTGCCTGGATCAGGGCTGCTTCGGCTCCGACAGCGTCGCCGCCGTCAACCAGGCGATCCTCGACGACGTGGACGTGATCAACTTCTCGATCAGCGGCGGGAACAACGCCTTCACCGACCCAGTCGAGCTGGCGTTCCTCGACGCCTACGCGAACGGCGCTCTCGTGAACGCCTCGGCTGGCAACGCCGGCCCGGGACCGGCCACGGCCAACCACGCCGGCCCGTGGACGAATACCGTCGCGGCCAACTACCCGGCCCGGATCTACGAGGCCACCCTCCACCTTGCAGCCAGCAACGGAGACACCCTCGATGCGACTGGGGTGACGATCACTCCGGGGATCAGCACGCCGACCCTGGTGGTCCGCCCGTCGGCGGTGCCGCGGTACCCGGGCAACAACACCTGCGATGAGCCGTTCGCGGACGGCTCGGTGGCGGGGATGATCGTCCTGTGCGACCGGGGGAACCCCGCGGGCCGCGCGGCCTCGGGCTTCAACGTCCTGCAGGGCGACGGCGCCGGCATGATCCTTGCCAACGTCGGCCACCAGGACCTGTTCACGGACCTCCACTGGCTGCCCGCGATCATGCTCGACGACGGCACCTGGGAAGGCGTCGCGCAGCCGGGGTCGGCGGTCCGGACCTTCGTGTCGAAGCACCGGCGCACGACGGCGACCTTCACAACGGGGACGCGGACCGCGCAGACGCCCGACATCATGACGACGTTCTCCTCGCGCGGCCCGCTCGGCGACTGGATCAAGCCCGACGTGACCGCGCCCGGGATCGAGATCCTGGCGGGCCGGAGCCCGCAGCCCTGGGCGGGGGCGATCCCCAGCGGTCCTCCCGGCGACTTCTTCATGGCGATCGCCGGGACGTCGATGTCCTCGCCGCACGCGGCGGGCGTGTCGGCGCTGGTTAGGGCGGCCCACCCGACCTGGACGCCCGGTCAGGTGAAGTCGGCCCTGATGACGTCGTCGATCCAGGAGGTGCTCAAGCCGGACGGACTGACGCCCGCCGACCCGTTCAACATGGGCGCCGGTTCGATCCGGGCCGACCGAGCGATTCATCCGACGCTCACGTTCGACGTCTCGGCCGCGCAGTACGCGGCGCTCGCGGCGGATCCCCTGCACCGGATCGACGCGAACATCCCGAGCGTCAACGCCCCGACGATGTCCGGCTCCGTCACCACCACGCGCACGGCGTTGAACGTCAGCGGGGGCAGCCGGAGCTTCACCGTCCACACGAGCGCGCCGGCCGGCGGAGCGATCGTCGTGAGCCCCTCCAACTTCTCTCTCGCGGCGGGTGCGACCAAGCAGCTCACGATCACGATCGACGGCGAGGCCCTGGCTCCGAACCGGCAGTACTTCGGATCGATCACGCTGGACGCCGCCGGCGCCGCGAAGGACGTGTTCATCCCGGTGGCGTTCTTCAAGCGGCAGGGCGCGGTCACGCTCACGCACACGTGCTCGCCCACCTCGATCCCCCAGGGAACGAGCGCCTCGTGCGAGGTGCGGGCCCAGAACCTCGCCCCGGTGGACGCGCAGACCCACGTGGACGTGAACAGCCCCGATCCGAGCGCCCTCGGGATCGTGAACGCGGCCGCGACGACCAACCCGACCTCCTCGGGCACCCTCACGCCCAGGCCCGACCGGGGCTTCGACTGGGACGGGACGCTGTCAGCGGCGATCGCCCCGACGGTCGACTCGATCACGCCCGGCGGCTCGCCGGCCGGCGGCTACCTGCCGCTCAGCGGCTTCGGTGTGGCACCGGTGGGCGGCATGGGGGATGAGTCGATCGCCAACTTCACCGTCCCGCAATTCCTGTGGGGGGACGAGCCCTACACCCGGATCGGCCTCACGTCGAACGGCTACGTCGTGGTCGGCGGGGGCACGAGCACGGACGTGGAGTTCGTGCCGCAGACGATGCCTGATCCGGCCCGGCCGAACAACGTGATCGCGCCGTGGTGGACCGACATCGACCTCTCGCAGGCCGCCACGCCGAACACCGGGGTCCGGATCACGATCCTGACCGACGGGGCGGACGACTGGCTCGTCGTCGACTACGAGGACGTGGCCACCTTCGGGACCTGCACGCCCGGGCCGTGTGACATCCACGACTTCCAGGTCTGGATCGGCCTCACGGGGGATGCGAACCCCGGCGAGGACGTCACGATGGCCCACGGTGACCTGGGGGTCGGATCTCCGGACGGCCTGAACGCCGGTGCGGAGAACCGCGACGGGTCGAGCGGCGTGAACATGAGCCCGCTGCCCACGGACAACACGGACTGGACGATCAACACGTCGCCGCCTACGCCCGGAGGGTTCGTGGAGATCACGTACGACGCGCTCGGCAAGAAGCGGGGTGTCTTCGTCATCCCGGCCCGGATGACCTCCGACCAGACAGTCGGGATCACAACCGCGCGGGTCACGCTCACGGTCACGTAGGGCGGGATCCTGCGGGCCGACCTCCGGAGGAGGCCGGCCCGCACGTCTCCCCCTCCTTGGCAGCCGTGGGGCGGCCTACAGCGCCGACGCGACGATCGTCGGGAGGACCTCGCCGATCGAAGCGCGGAGCAGCGCGACCGCGCGGCCGTCGATCGGGGTGGGTGCAGATACTTTCGCGGCGAAGTGGCTGGGAGTGAGTCCGGAACGTCGTAAGGAAGGTGATCCGCTCAGGGCGGCTCCCCAGGAGGAGATAACGTCTTCGGAAAGGCAGGGCTGCCGATACATGATCCACACAACCGAACCTTGAGCCAGTAGCTCCGACCCTCAAAAGGCATCGCCGCTTCCAAGCAACGCCTCGAAGAATGGGCATCGGTCTGGGTCCAGCTTGCCTTCGCCGAGGAAGCCCGGTCGGGTGCTGTGGAAGCTGGCGCCAACCAAGATAAACCACCACTATGGCAAACGAAAGATCGAGGCCGGACGGTCACAGGAACCGCTCCGACCCCGATCCGTAGATCAGTTACGCGTCTCGCCGTGTGGAGTGCCTAAATCTCGGTGAGACGCTTGGCAAGCGTGCGTGCGGTCCGCTCGTCCCGGAAGATACCTACCCCGTAAATGGGGCCCTCCACGACGGTCTTCGGAAGCGGTGGCACGCTCGTGCTTTGGACGAGGAAGACCGAGTGGCCCTTGTACGGCAACTGGTCCAGGATCTCGCCCTTGCCGAACTCCTGTTGGATCGTCTGCTTGTCATCTGCTTCCACAACGACCCATGGAGTGCCTCTCATGATGCGCCTCCTTTCGTCCGGCTATCAAATATCAACTTCTCGAACGAGTCTTGGACCTCGCTGAAATGACACTGAGAACTCTTTCATCAACGTCTTCACCTGGGCCTTCCTGCTGCGCTGTTCGTCCGAGCCAGGGCTCGGTACCATGACTTGACCGACAAGGGCCTGGAGAGGGCTCATTCAGCCTGTCGCGGGGCGGGAGCGATGCCCGTGAACGTGCTGGTCGTTCAAGATGAAGCCCAGACCGCCTCCTTCATCAAGCGGGGGCTCGAGGCAGAGGGGTTCGCGGTCAGGATCGCCGCCGACGGTGCCGACGGCCTTAAGCTGGTGAGGTCGTGCTCATTCGATCTGGTCATCCTCGATCTCCTCCTGCCTTCGGTCAGCGGAGAGGAAGTCCTGGCCCGAATGCGCGAAGGAGGCTCCAACGTCCCGATCATCGTCCTGACCGCCAAGGACGCCGTGTCGGACCGTGTGGCTAACCTCGAGGCGGGAGCTGACGACTACGTCACGAAGCCGTTTAGCTTCGACGAGCTGCTCGCTCGGGTCCGGGCCCGTCTGCGCACCGCGGATCAAGCGGAATCGACTACGGTCTCCCACGGGGCCGTCACCCTCGACCTGCGTACGAGGGAGGCGCGGATCGACGGACGATCGGTCGAGCTCTCCTCTCGGGAGTTTGCTCTACTCGAGACCTTCATGCGTCATCGGGGAGAAGTCCTGTCGCAACCTCAGCTCCTGGACCAGGTGTGGGGATACGATCACGAACCGAGGTCGAACGTGGTCGAGGTCTACGTGGCATACCTCCGGAAGAAACTGCGCCCCGACATCGTGGAGACGGTTCGCGGCATGGGGTACCGATTCCGAGGCTGACGCTTCCGAAGACCAGGTCGAGAGGCTCCATCGAACCTGCGAGACCTGGTTCCAGACTAGGAACCAACGCCTTGATGCCCTGCCGGTGCCGGGAATCCGGATCATGGCACCTCAGGAAATCGTTCGCGAACCCAACCCATTGGCTCGGCTCGAACTTGGCACCCGCACCACCGGCACAGACTGACTCTACCCGGAAACGCGGATCCGCCCGATAATCAGATATGGGCCGCAGCCGGAGCCCCGTGCACCCACTCCCCCGGGTGCTCTCGATGGCCGGAGTGGCGGTGGTGCTGGCAGCTTCCTGTGCCCCGCCCTCCTTCCGGTACTTTCGCGATCCCTCGGGGACCGCGATCTTCAAGCTCCCCGCGACGTGGACCGTGTACGATCAGGTCGACCTCTACCGCGGCCAGCATCCCCGCGTCAGCTACCTGACAGCGCAAAGCGCTACAGCTGGCCAATGGGTCATCGCGTTCGATTCGTCCTCACCTCCCGCCATCTCGGACCTGCTGTCGCCCGGCTCGTCGAATCCGAGCGGCTTGGCCCGGGTGCAGCCGGTGGTCGACGCACAGCAACAACAGCAGCTGTCCACGTCGGCGGGGTTGCGGAACGCGATCATCCCGCTCGACGAGCAAATCGTGCAGAACCCAGAGCTCCTCCACATCAGATCCACGCAACAGCTCCCACTCACCGGGGGGTTCCGGGGGCTCCGGGTCGTCTTCGAGGCTCGGCCAGACCCCACAGAGCCGTACGACGTCTTCAACCAGACCATCGTGGTGGACCCTGCGATTTCCCGCATCTTCGTACTGCTGATCGGGTGCAGCGCCGCTTGCTACTTCGGGCCTCACCGGGGCCTGATCGAGGAAGTGGCCGGGTCGTACACCATTAAGGAGCACTGACATGAGCGATCAGCCGATCCCCCCAGGCGACGAGCAGGGGACGGACCCCGTGCCCGGGCATCCCGACGAGCCGCCGGAACCCCCACGATTCGTGAGCCGTCCACGGGACCAGGAGAGGAAGACCCGTCGACCCCTGGGCTGGTGGGACCGAATCAAGCTGGTGCTGCTGTTCCTCGTGGCGTTCGCGGTGATGGTGTGGGCGTCGCTCGCCCAGTACCAGCCGATCATCACCCTCTCGGAGGCAGCACGGCTGGCGTGGCAGGGGTACTGGTGGCTGATCGCGCTTGCGGCCGTCGAGGTCGTGCGTCAGACCCACTACCTGATCAGCGAGCACTCCGCCGCCTACCACCGGTTCTGGACGAGGGGCGTCTTCGGACGCGTGGCGGGGCGCGCGCAGCGGATGAACGACTGGAACCGGTTCCGCGTGGCCCGCGTGCTGAAGATCCTGTTCCTCCTGTTGATCCTGGACCTCGCTCTCGCGAAGGTCTTCGGGATCAGCCCGGCCCTCGCCCTGTTCGAGGTTCCCGCGCTCCTGTACCGCGGAGCACCGTTCATCCTCCAGCTGGCCTTCGGGTTCTTCTTCGTCATGTTCCAGTTCATCGGGCTGTTCTGGTTCCTGTCCAGGGGCGGCGTGGAGACGTACATGCCCGACGACATCGAGACCCGGTTCACCGACGTCAAGGGACAGGACATCGTCCTGGAGCGGGTGAAGGAAAACATCATCTATCTGGAGAACCCGGAGGCCATCGAGGAGAAGGGTGGTTACGTGCCCGGTGGCATCCTGCTGTGGGGCCCTCCCGGAACGGGCAAGACCCTGATGGCGCAGGCGGTGGCCGGGGAGACGGGTCGGCCATACGTCTTCGTGGAACCTGCCGCGTTCATCAACATGTTCCTCGGGGTCGGCGTCCTGAAGGTGCGGGGCCTCTATCGGAAGCTCCGCAAGCTCGCCCTTCGGTACGGCGGCGTCATCGTCTTCTTCGACGAGGCAGACTCCCTCGGCAACCGCGGCTCGGCCTCCGGCGGAGGCTCCTGGACCCACGGGGCTCAGGGTTCGCCGTGGGGCACCGCGCCGTCGTGCAATGGGCTTGCGTATCTGTCCCGGGACTCGGCGGCGTACGTGCTTCAGCAGAGTTTGCCTACCTCGACGCTCGAGCCGCGTGGCCCCGGGAAGGATCATCAGGTGATGGGCGGCATGATGGGCGGAGGCGGGATGGGGACCCTCCAAGCCCTGCTGTCCTCTATGGACGGGTTGAAGAAGCCCCGCGGGTTCTTCAACCGGACGATCCGCCGGCTGCTAGGCATGCGGCCGAAGCCCCCGCCGAAGTACCGGATCCTGCACATGTTCGCGACCAACATGCCCCAGACCCTCGACGAGGCACTACTGCGTCCGGGGCGGATCGATCGGATCTACAAGGTCGCCTACCCGTCGAAGGAAGGCCGGAAGGCCACCTTCTGGTACTACCTGGACAAGGTGAGGCACGAGCTCACCGAAGAGGACGTCGACAAGCTCGCCACGATCTCGCCCTACGCCACCGGGGCGACGATCAAGGACACGGTGAACGAGGGACTTGTCATCGCCATTCGCGACGGCCGCGACGCGATCACCTGGCCCGACATTATCCGAGCCAAGCACATCAAGGAGCACGGCCTGCCCGACGACACCGACTACGTGGAGCGCGAGCGGCATGCCGTGGCGATCCACGAGGCCTGTCACGCCATCGTCGCCTACCGGCTCCGGAAGCACGCCTTGATCGACGTCGCAACGATTGAACGTCGAGGCGACGTCGGAGGCTTCGTGTCCTTCATCCCGCCCGAGGACCTATTCGTGAACTGGAAGAGCGAGCTCCAGATCGACATCATGTGCAGCCTCGCCTCCCTCGCCGGCGAGCGGCTGTTCTTCGAGGGCGACAGCTCGGCCGGCGTCGCCGGCGACCTTCGTAGCGCCACTGCCGTCGCGACGCGCATGGAGGCGTTCCTGGGGATGGGCGAGGGCGTCGGCTCCCACGTGGTGACCAAGTTCGCGATCACGCACGGCGCGTCAGCCACGATCGAGGATGGAACGGACCGCAACCTGCTGGAATCCGAGCTTGGCAAGCGCGTTGAGGAACGACTGAACGACTTGCTCGGCCGAACCACGCGGCTGCTGGGAGAGAACCGCCGTGAGGTGCTCGCCGTGGCCCATGCGCTCGAGATCCACAAGACCATGTCGGGCGACGACGTGGCAGCGATCGTCGACGGGGTTCGGGGACCGCTGGTTGACGGGCGGCCGTACCACGAGGCCGAGTTCCCCGAGCTAGTCGAGGCGTACCACTCGGAAGCCGTGTCCGCGCACAAGACCCACTCGCAGACCGCCCTTCCCCTCCCGATCCTTCCCCGCGCGGTGAGCGGCCAGGACGGCGACGGCACGAAGGTGAGGCACCCCTCACCGCAAGAGTCACCGCCAACCCGAACAGTAGGACCGCCAGCCTGACTCCACCCTGCTCACTCCGCATGACGTGAGGTAGGCGAGGGGGCACCAGAGTGACGGCAACCGTGGCCCAGGGCCGCCACCCCGGAGGAATTACCAGCCGAAGAGCCCGAGGACTCCGTTCACCACCGAGGCGGCAACGGTATCGATGGCGCCCGCCACTCCTCTCCTGCGGGGAGGATTGGTGCCGATCCCCGCCCCCTCGACCAGTCGCCGAAGGTCGCCCTCGTATTCCGGCGTGAACGGATTCCCCCGGACATCGGCCACCTCGCCCCCACGAGACCTCCAGTACTCCTCGAGGATCATGGCCTGGCTCTCCTTGGTCAGATCCTGAAGTCGGGTGACGTGCCGAGCCCCAGAAGGGCCACCGTAGTCGTACGGATCACGGCCGCGGATCCGCCCGAGCTGCTCCACTAGGCCCTTGAGAACCTGGGCTTGGCCGCTCTGGTGCTCCCACACGTGCCCGATCTCGTGGATGAACGTGGACAGGTCGACATCCTCGCCCCGTCTCGCGTTCTTGAAACGGATCACGTTGCTGCAGGTCCAGGCGGCGCTGCCTCCGAACACGACCCAGCTGCCCTTCGCCCGAACCTTGCGAAAGTCAACGGCCGGGCCGTAGAAGCCTCTGGCCGTTTCAAAATGATCCTCGAGGCCGGAGATCCTTGCCACCACTCCCCTCCCACTCCTGAAGGCATACCAGAGGCACGGTCGGCCAGGCTCGCCGTGGAGGGCGGCGACGATCGATGACCAGCTGCTCGACTCGGCCTTGTTGGCCTTCGTGTACCGCTTGGCATCTGCTTGGTGACGCTCTTCGCTCTGCCATCGAAAGCCCCACCGCGCCCCTCCTGCCGATCCACGGGGACCGGCATCGAGGGTGAGGCCTTCGAGGACATCCTCAGGTGATGCGCATACGCGCTTTCGAGGACATTTTCGTGATGCAACTCGCACGTTTGTCGGACGTCGGGCGTCGGTCGTAGGGT
>JBKPDU010000046.1:0-8310 GCA_046728055.1 Actinomycetota bacterium
GGCGGACCTGCCCCTCGAGGAGTGGCCCGAGGAGCTGTTCTCGGTGTTCTCCCGGATCCCCTCGTACCTGATGGCGGACCGCCGCGATCGGGGCGAGTTCCTCCGAACCTTCTTCCGGAGATTCGAGGACGCATCGGTCGATCGGGTAGACGAGTTGATCGACGGTGTTGTGTCGGAGTTCATGCTCCAGAAGCTGTCCGCGGCCGCGGTTCGGCGGATCCGCGAACATCGAGCCGCCGGCCACCGGACGATCCTGGTAACAGCGGCGGCCGAGCCGTTCGTCCGCCCATTGGCCCCTCTGTTCGACTCGGTGATCGCAGCCAAGCTCGCCGTGCGTCACGGGCACTACACCGGCTACCTGGCCGAACCGCCACTCGTCGGCGAAGCACGCGCGGCATGGCTGCGCCGGTACGGGGAGATGGAGGGCGCGGACCTGAAGGCCTCATACGCCTACGCCGACAGTCACTCCGATCTGGCTCTTCTTCGGGCCGTGGGGAATCCCGTGGTCGTCTCGCCCGATGCTGCGCTCCTGCGGGTGGCCCGGCGTCGGCGATGGCCGATCGAGGAGTGGGGGATGTCGGGAGGCATGCCCAGGGTCCGATTCCCCAAGCCGGCGGTGCGGTGATGGCATGACCATCCAGGCACTCGAGCTGTTCCGCTCGGCCCCCCGGTACCTCGCGGCGAGGGCCGTGGGCCAGCGGGTCCCCGGTCTGGTGTCGGGACCGCTCGCACCGCTGCGGTTCGTGAACAAGCGAGATCCGGAACTGCCCAGACCCGGTTGGGCCCGGGTTCGGCCGCTGCTATCGGGTATCTGCGGCTCGGACCTGGCCACCATCTCGGGGCAATCGAGCTTCTATTTCTCGCCCCTGGTGTCCATGCCGTTCGTCCCGGGCCACGAGGTCGTGGGCGAGCTCCTGGACGATGTGGACGGGTTGGCGGCCGGGGCCCGCGTCACGCTGGAGCCGGTCCTGTCGTGCGTCGCGCGCGGCGTCGAGCCGATGTGCTCGTCCTGCAGGCAGGGGCAGTTCGGCCGGTGCGACCGGGTCACGACCGGGCACGTCTCGGCGGGGCTCCAGACCGGGTTCTGCGCCGACACCGGGGGCGGGTGGAGCCGAATGTTGGTGGCCCATCGATCGCAGCTCCATCCCGTGCCCGAGAGTCTGTCTGATCGGCGGGCCGTGCTGGTGGAACCGCTCGCGTGCGCGGTCCACTGCGCGCTTCGCGCGAGCGTGCGGCCGAACGCCGACGTGCTGGTGATCGGGGCGGGGACCGTTGGGATCCTCACGCTCGTCGCCCTGAAGGAGCTGACCCGTGCGGGGAGCGTGGTGGTCGTGGCCAAGCATCGGCGACAGCGCGAATGGGCGGAGTCGTTCGGCGCGACCGACGTCGTGTCGCCGGGAGAGGCCATGAACGAGGTGCGCCGCTCCACCAGGGCGTTGAAGCTGAAGCCGGAGCGGGGGAGTTCATTCCTCCTGGGCGGGGTGGACGTGGCGATCGACTGTGTGGGATCCAAGCAGTCGCTCGATCTCGCGCTCCGCACGACCAGGGCCGGCGGGAGAGTGGTCCTTGCCGGCATCCCGGTGGCCGGTGTGGACCTCACGCCCCTGTGGTTCCGAGAGCTGGAGCTGGTGGGCGCATACACCGGTGGGTTCGAGGAGCGAGGGAATTCGGCGTTCGACATCGCCACCCGGATCGCCGTCGACACGCCGCTCGACGGGATCGTGGGAGCGACGTATCCGCTCCGGCGGTGGCGCTCGGCCATCGATCACGCGATCGCGGCAGGGCGGCTGGGAACGTTGAAGGTCGCGTTCGACCTGCGAGCTGAATGAGGAGGAACAGGCTTGGGCAGACCAGGGTTCGTGCTGGAGGTGGACGAGCGGACGCCACCACTCCTAGTGCATGAAGGCGAGGGGTTCCGGCTCCAGAAATTCCCAATGGGGTCGAGGGTGATCTATCCGCCGGATACGCTCCCCGGGATCAAGGACGTCCGAGGCGCGATCCGCCGCGCCCTGGCCGAGCCGCACGACTCCGAGCCGCTCGAGGCGCTGCTGAAGCCCGGCATGAAGCTCACGATCGCGTTCGATGACATCTCCATCCCATTGCCGCCGATGCAAGAGCCAGACATCCGTCAATTGATCCTGGAAGAGGTCATCGAGCTCGCGGCCCGCAACGGCGTCGAGGACCTCAAGCTGATCGTGGCCAACTCCCTCCATCGCCGGATGACCGGGGACGAGATCAAGCACGCGGTCGGGGAGCGCGTGTTCCGCTCGTTCTATCCGCGGGACCTGACGAACCACGATGCCGAGGACCACGCGAACCTGACCTACGTCGGCACCACCGACAAGGGCGAGGACGTCGAGATCAACGGGCGCGCTGCCGAGTCCGACCTCATCGTGTACGTCAACATCAACCTGGTGGCCATGGACGGCGGACACAAGTCCGTGCCCGTGGGCCTAGCCAGCTACCGGGGGGTCCGGCCCCATCACAACGTCAGCACGATGCTGCACTCGAAGTCGTACATGGACCCGCGGCCCGGACACTCGGCCATCCACGACTCGTGCGCGAGGATGGGCCAGCTCCTGAAGGACAATGGCGTCCGCATCTTCACCATCGAGACAACGGTGAACAACGAGGTCTTCCCCGAGCCGTTCGGGTTCATGAACAAGCGCGAGTGGGAGTGGTCGCTCAGGGAGCAGACCACGTATCTGGGCGCGAGGAAGGCAAACGAGATGGCCCCCCCGAGGGTCCGTCACCAGGTGTGGATGCGGGTGCAGGCCCCGTACGGCGTGACCGGGATCAACGCGGGAGAGACGGGAGCGGTCCACGAGCGGACGCTGGCCCGGCTGCACCAGCAGCAACTCACGGAGGTGAACGGCCAGAGCGACGTGTTGGTCGTGGGCCTCCCGTTCGTCGGGCCGTACAACGTGCACTCGATCATGAACCCCATCCTGGTGCACTGCTTGGGGCTCGGATACCTGTTCAACATGTACCGGAACAAACCCGTCGTTCGCCCGGGCGGGGCGATGATCATGTTCCACCCGGTCCCGTGGGAGTTCCACCAAGTGCATCACCCCTCGTACGTGGACTTCTTCGAGGAGGTCCTGTCCCAGACCACCGACCCCTCGACCATCGAGTCCAAGTACGAGCAGCAGTACGCCACCGATCCCTGGTACATCCACCTCTACCGCAAGAGCTACGCGTATCACGGCGTGCACCCCTTCTACATGTGGTACTGGGGAGCGCACGCCTTGGACTACCTGGGCGACGTCATCGTGGTCGGGGGGAACCCCAAGGCCTGCGAGCGCCTCGGGTACCGGGCAGCGACGTCATTCCGAGACGCGCTGGAGATGGGCGGTGACACCGTCGGCCGTTCGCCCTCGATCACCTACCTTCACGTCCCTCCCCTGACCATCGCGGACGTGCGCTGATGGCTCGAACGGCGAAGCGCTCGCTGGCTCAGCAAGTTCGAGAGGTCGCGGAGGGATGGCGGTGGGGTCGCCGCCCGGTGGCCCCCCGGGCCGCCGAGGCGCACACGCCTCCCGCCGAGCCGTGGTCGTTCCCCACCGACTGGGCTCGGAGCCCAGCCGGGCGCGCCGCCCGCGACCTGGTGCTGTCGGGAGTGATGAAGCCCATCGTGTGGAACGAGACCTCACCGGACGTGTACGGCCTGGACAACCTGGAGGGCCTGCGGCCACCGGTGATGTTCATCAGCAACCACTCGAGTCACCTCGACGCCACGCTCATCCTGACGACCCTGCCCCCGAAGTGGCGGAACAAGACGGCGACGGCCGCGGCCAAGGATTACTTCTTCGACGTGTGGTGGCGGTCGGCGTTCACGGCGCTTGTGTACGGCGGCTTCGCCATCGAGCGTGGGGGCGGTGAGCGAGCCACGGACAAGGCCAAGGAGCTGATCCGGGACGGGTGGAACCTCATCGTCTTCCCCGAGGGCACGCGCTCGCCCGATGGCTGGATGCAGCGGTTCCGCCACGGAAGCGCCCGTCTGGCGATCGACATGGACATGCCGGTCGTACCGATCGCCATCGTCGGGGCGTACGCCGCCATGCCCAAGGGACGGTTCTGGCCCAAGCGGGGCCGCCCTCCGATCCGTGTCCGATACGGCGGGCCGCTCAGACCGAGAGACAGCGAAACCCATCAGGCCTTCTCGCTTCGGATGCAGTCGGCGATCGCGGAGTTGTTCGACGAGGATCGGTCGAGCTGGTGGGAGGCTCGCCGGCGAGCCGCCGCGGGATCCACCCCCAGGCTCACCGGACCATTGGGCCCGAAGTGGCGTCGCACGTGGGAGGGGTCCCGGGACATCCCCCGGCGAGGCCGGCCCCCAGCATGGCGCTGAGACCAGCGGTGACACGGACCGGCGGCGCTCGGCGGCGGGACCTGCTGATCGAGGAGGCCATCCGACACTTCGGCCGGGAGGGGTACAACGGCGCCAGCCTGGATGCGATCGCTTCGGCGGCCGGGATCCGAAAACAGACGCTCCTGTACTACTTCCCGACGAAGGAGGCCCTCCTCGAAGCGAGCCTCGCCGCCGCGGGCCAACGCCTCGCCGAGGCGCTCACCGAGGCGCTGACCGGCAAGCAAACGTACTGGGAACGGGCGGAAGGGGTGATCCACGCCGTGTTCCATCTGGCCGAGGAGTGGCCGGAGTTCCCGATGTTCGTCCGGGAGGCCGGCCGGTTGGGGCCCGAAGCCTTCGAGCGGTTCGCCGGCGTGCTCGATCCGCTGCGTGTGCGGGCCATCGCGTTCCTCGAGACCGGGATGAAGGAAGGTCAGATCCGCCGACAGGATCCGGCGCTGTTGCTGTTCACCCTGTACACGGCGGTGGTCGGCTCGCTCACCGAGGCCAGCGTGCTGAGCGCGGTCGTGGGAATGGACAAGGGCCGGGCATCGCTGCACCGTAGGGAGCGAGAGGTCATCGCCTTCGTCCGGGGCGCGCTGACGCCGGAGGAGCCGCCGACGCCGGAGGACGCCGCCCCTAGGAGTAGTACTCGATGATCAACCGCTCCTCGATGGGAACCGGGAGCGGGATCTCGTCGCGCTCGGGGAGGCGGGAGAGTGTGCCCTTGACCTCGTCCTTGTTCCGGTAGAGGTACGCGGGGGGCTCGGGGGTGAGCTCCAAGGCTTCTCTGACCGAGATGAGGTTGCGGCCCTTCTGGCTGACTTCGATCGTTTGACCCGGCTTCACCTGCGCGCTGGGTACGTCGACCCGCCGTCCATCCACGAGCACATGGCCGTGGGACACGAGCTGGCGGGCCTGGCGCTGCGTCAGTGCGAACCCCAGGCGAAGGATGACTGCGTCCAGCCGGGTCTCGAGCTGCCGAATGAGCTCCTCGCCGGTCACGCCGGTCCGCCGGGAGGCTCGATCGTAGTACACACGCATCTGTCGCTCCCCGACGCCATAGATGGCGCGGAGCTTCTGCTTCTCCAGGAGCCGGACCTGATACTCGGACAGGCGCTTGCGGCCCCGCCCGTGCTGGCCCGGCGGATAGGGACGCTTGTTGGCCGGGCAATTGGGGCGCCCGCAGAGCGGCGCGCCGACCCGGCGGCAGGTGCGATGAGCTGGTCCGAACTTGTCCATGCGGCCAGTCAGCGTACCAACGGGGAAGCGCGTTCGACCCTGGTCGCTAGCATCGCTGGGCATGGATACGGCCGACCGGATCGCTGGGTGCGTGGTGGGGCTGGCGCTCGGTGACGCCGTGGGCGCTCCGTTCGAGGGCCGGCGGGCGGCGGAAATCCCCGACCCGTTGCCGGCAATGGAGCTCCCGTGGATGGGCCTGGCACCGGGCTCGACCACCGACGACACGGCCATGGCTCGGAACCTGGTCCGAAGCCTGGCCGCTCGTGGGGAGTTCGACGCGGACGACCTCGTTGCCCGGCACCTGGAGTGGTTCCGATCGGGT
Organism: Actinomycetota bacterium; assembly: GCA_046728055.1. Lineage (GTDB taxonomy): Bacteria > Actinomycetota > UBA4738 > UBA4738 > HRBIN12 > AC-69. The sequence goes on from JBKPDU010000046.1 coordinate 5,916, forward strand.
CCGGCCGACATCGGAGTCCTGACCCGCCGTGTGCTGTCGCGGGTCGACCAGGGTGAGGACGCGTTCGAGGCCGCCAGGTCGGTCTGGGAGGAGCGCGGGCCCGAGGTGTCAGCGGGCAACGGGTCGGTGATGTACTGCGCGCCGCTCGGTCTGGCGTATGCGGATCGCCCGGACGAGCTGCCAAAGGTGGCGCCAACGCTCTCGGCGCTCACGCATCACGATCAACGCTGCGGGACGGCCGTGCTGGCCGTGACAGTCGCCGTCGCGGCCCTGACCCGCGGCCAGTCACCGGAGGGAGCGTTGACCGGGGCGTTGACCGCGGTCGTGGATAGGGAGGGAGGTGAGGAACTCGAGTACCTGGTCGAGTTCGTGGGTGTCGGCCGGCCGATCGACGGCCCGGACCAGGGCTTCTGCCTGTTCACAGCCGGCGTGGCCCTCCAGTCGCTCCTGGGAACGGGTGAATTCGAGAGCGAGGTGAGCCGGGTGGTGGCCCTGGGCGGCGACACGGACACCAACGCCGCGGTCGCTGGCGCGCTCCTCGGAACCCTAGTCGGAGAACGCGGCCTTCCTCAGGCCTGGGTCGAGCGACTGGAGGACCGGCCGGCCATCCGCGACGAGGCGCTGGAGCTGGTCACCTTGGCTCGAAGATCGAATCGATCTCCTTGAGTGTCAACGCGTCGAGAGTGACGTCGCCCGCCGCGGCGTTCGACCTGACGTGCTCGGCGTTCCTGCTGCCGGCGATGGCCGCCGTCACGCCCTCCTGATGTATCACCCACGCCAGCGCAAGCGTGGAGACCGATATGCCGAGCCCCTCGGCGACAGACCGGAGGCGCTCCACCCGTTCGAGGTTCCGCTCGAAGTTTCCAGGGGAGAACGGCCCAACCCCTTCCTCCACAGACCCAGCCCGCTGGCGGCCCCGCCAATCTCCCGGATCGAACGTCGTATCCGGGTCGAGCGCGCCGCTCAGCAGCCCGAAGCCGAGAGGTGAATACGCGAGGTAGCCGATGCCCTGGCGGGCCAGCCACGGCAGGAGCTCGGCGCGGTCCTCCTGATGGATCAGCGAGAACTGGTTCTGGACCGAGGTGACCGGGTGGATCGGCATGCACCGCTCGATCCGTTGGCGGTCGAAGTTCGAGACCCCGATGCGCAGGGCCAACCCCTCCCGCACGATTTCGGCCATCGCTCCCCACGTCTCCTCGACCGGGATCCGATCGTCCGGCCAGTGCACCTGGTACAGGTCGACGTGGTCGGTCTGCAGGCGAGAGAGCGAACCGCGGATCGCCCTTCGGATCTCCTCGGGCCGGATCCCCGACCCCTCATCGTCGGGAGCCACCTTGGTGAAGATCAGGACCTCGTCCCGCCTGCCTGCGACGCCCCGGGAAACGAGCTGCTCGGAGCGGCCCTGGCCGTACACCTCGGCCGTGTCGATCCAGTTGATTCCGACATCGAAGATCACTCGCATCGACTCGACGACGGTTTCGTCCGAGGCGTTCGGTCCCCAGTCGGCGCCGCCCGCCTCCCACGCCCCGTAGCCCACCACCGAGATCTCCGGGCCGCCCGCGCCGAGCGTTCGAGTCTTCACCGTGCGCCCGCCTCCTTCTCCTTCATTCGCCCACCTGTGGGAAACGCGCGGCCAGCGAGCGCAGCACGTTCGCGGCGCCGGCGGAACGCAACTCTTCGACCGAGACCCTCCCGCTGGCCACGGCCACCGGGACGGCACCCGCGGCTCGTGCGGCCTGCACGTCGAGCGGCGTGTCGCCGACCACGATCACCCGATCCGGCGTCACGTCGTGGCCGTGCAGCATCGAGGCCTTCTCGATGGCGACCCGAGTGAGCATCGCCCGGTCGTCCGAGTCCGATCCGTACCCGCCGAACACGAAGAACCGGTTCAGGTCGGGCCGCGAGAGCTTCACCCGAGCCGCGCCCTCCATCGCTCCCGAGACCAACCCGAGCATCGTCCCGGCCTCGGACAGCATGAGGAGGAGGTCCTCGACGCCCTCCAGCACGCGATAGCCCTCTGACGCTCGGACTTCCTCCGAGAGCCGAAGGAGGTACGTGGCGAACAGGCGGGCTAGCTCGGGCTCCGTCGGCTCCCGACCCACCGAGGCCTCGAAGGTCTTTCGGGCCACGACCGGGTCGGTCTCCCCGGCCTCGCTGTGCGAGCCCGATGTCCGCGGGGATCCCGTACAACTTGTCGAACGCGTGCGCCCAGCTCCGGGCGCCCGCCCCTCCGCTGTCGATCAACGTGCCGTCCACGTCGAAAAGGACGACCGTCGGCGGGGCCGCGGTCGAGGTCATGCCCTTTCGAACAGCACGGCGCGGGCCGGACCTCCGTCGCCGTTCACGATGTTGAGCGGCAGCACGGCCAGCGTGTAGCTGCCGGGCTCGACCTCGC
>JBKPDU010000047.1:0-16282 GCA_046728055.1 Actinomycetota bacterium
ACGTCGAAGTTCTCCACCGTTCGCTGGACGAGCGCCCCCAGGTCGATGGCGTGGTATTGCGGCGTCATGATCCCCCGGCTCAGACGGTCGATGTCCAGCAGGTCCCGCAGGAGTCGATCCAGCTTGCGCGCGTTCGCGGCCAGACGATCGAGGAGGTCGCGTCGCTCGGCCTCGGGAAACTCCTGGTTCTCCAGGGTCACCGCGACTCCCAGGATCGACGTCAGGGGGCTCCGCAGTTCGTGGGAGACTGCCTCGAGGAACGTGTTCTTCATCTCGTCAAGGTTCCGCATGCGTTCGGCCGCCTCGCGCTCGCGCTGTTCGCTCTCGCGGAGGGCCTCCTCCGCCAGCTTGCGCTCCGTGACGTCGAACATGACGCCCTGAGAGACGCGCGTGCGTCCGTCCTCGCTCCGCACGATCGTGGCCTGGTCGCGGACCCACAGCCACCGGCCGTCCGCGGCACGGATCCGGTACTCCTCGTCATAGGGCTCGCCGGTCTGGTTGTGCCGAACGGCGGCTTCGACCACACGGTTCAGGTCGTTGGAGTGCACCGCCCGCATCCACAAGGTCGAGTCCTCGCGCCATTGCTTGGGCGTGTAGCCCAGCATGCTCTCGATCTGCGGGCTGACGTACACGGTGGTGGACAGTTCGTCCACGAGGTCGACATACGTGACCGCCGGGATGGTCTCGACCAGAGAGCGGTACCGCGACTCGGCCACGAGAAAGCGCTCCTCGGCCTGCTTGCGCTCGGTGATGTCCATGAGGAAGCCCTGCCAGACGTTCCACTGGCCTCGGCGACCTCGCTCCACGACCACGGCTTCGTCGCGGACCCACACGACCCGGTCGTCCTTCGTCATCATCCGGTACTCCATGCGGAACGGAGTGACGGAGTCATGGGCTCGGTCCACCTCGGCGACGACGGCGTCCCGATCCTCCGGATGCAGTCGCTTCTTCCAAAGGCCCGGGTCGGCGACCCATTCGTCCTGGGAATAGCCGAGGAGCTCGCGGATGCTCGGAGCGACGTACCGGTGCGCGGCCGTCGTCTCGTGTGGAGCCCCCGACACGTACGTCACGACGGGCATCCCCTCGACCAGGGTGCGGTAGCGGTGCTCGGCGGTATTGCGGGCGCGGATCTGCCGTCGGACATCGCGCCACCGGATGACGGAGAACACGAGGAACACGAGGGCCAGGAGACCGACGCCCGTGGCGATCTCGTAGCTATGGTCGGGATACCGTTTCGTGATCGATTCGCCGACTCGTTCGAATGCGCCCGTCGCGGTGCCGAGCCAGAACACGACAAGGCCCGCAAGCGAGATCAACAGCAGATCCCGCAGGGCCATCGAGCGGTGGCGACGCGGCCTCGTTCCTTCGTCCATGGGTGAAGGTGTTCCCCGTCCTATCGGCGGGCCCGAGGGCGTGCCTAAGCTGGCGTCAGAACCGGGCCAGCTCCCGCATCCGCTCGTAGATGCGGTCCGCGTCCGGCATGAAGGCGTGCTCGAGAGATGCGGCAAAGCCCATCGCCGGTGCGTCCGGACCGCCGAGCCTGACGACGGGTCCGTCCAGATCGAACAGGGCTTCCTCGGCGATGGTGGCGGCGATCTCGGCACCGGCCCCGTAGGTCCGGTTGTCCTCGTAGACGACCATCGCCTTCCCGGTCTTGCGGACCGACGCCAGGATGGTCTCCTTGTCCAGCGGAGCGATGGTCCGGACGTCCACCACCTCGGCCGAGTGTCCCGCCTCCTGCTCCAATCGCTGCGCGGCCTCCAGGCACAGATGGAGCATCAGCCCGTACGCGATCACGGAGATGTCGGAGCCCTCTCGCTTCACGTCGGCCCGACCGATGGGAACGGTGAAGGGCTCGTCCGGCACGTCGCCCTTGATGAGCCGATAGGTCTTCTTGTGCTCCAGGAACAGCACGGGGTCGGGGTCCTCGATGGCGGAGCGCAACATCCCGACGGCGTCGTATGGGGTCGATGGCACGACGACCTTCAGCCCGGGGACGTGTCCGTAGAACGCCTCGATCGATTGCGAGTGGTAGAGCGCTCCGTGGATGCCACCACCCCACGGGCATCGCACCACCATGGGGAGCTCGAAGTCGCCGTTCGTCCGGTACCGCATCCGAGCCGCCTCGGAAACGAGCTGGTCGAACGCCGGATGGATGAAGTCGGCGAACTCGATCTCGGCAACGGGCTGCAGGCCGTGCAGGGCCATGCCGATGGCCAACCCCACGATCAGGGACTCGGCGAGGAACCCCTGGGTCACCCGAAACACGCCGCCACGCGCGCCGACGTCCTCTCCCAGGACCACGACGCGCTCGTCGGCGGCCATCGCGTCGTGAAGGGCGTCGTGGATCGCCGTGACGACGTTCTTCTCGGTCATCTCACGACTCGTCGCGGAAGACGTGCCGGGTGAGCGTGGAGGGATCGGGATCGCCGGCGTTCCACGCCTTGTCGATGGAGGCGTCGAGCTCGGCCTTGACCTCCTCGGCCATCGAGGCGATCTCCTCGTCGCGGGCTAGGCCCCGATCGGTGAGGTAGGTGGCGAATCGCGATACGGGGTCGTGGGCGCGAGCCTTGTCGACCTCTTCCCGGCTGCGGTAGGTCCGATCGTCGTCGTCGGAGGTGTGGGGCTGGAAGCGATAGGTCTTGCACTCGATCAGGGTGGGACCCCCGCCGGACCTGGCCCGGGCCACGGCCTCCTTCATCGATGCGAAGCACGCCAGCACGTCGTTGCCGTCGACCACCACCCCGGGGAAACCGTATGCGGCCGACCGGTCGGCCACGTTCGCCACGGCCATCTGCTTGGACTGCTCGACCGAGATGGCATAGCGGTTGTTCTCGCACACGAAGACGACGGGGAGCCGGTGGATCCCGGCGAAGTTCAATCCCTCGTGCCAGTCGCCCTCACTGGTGGCACCCTCGCCGAACCACGTCGCCACCACCGCTTCCTCCCCCCGGTACTTGACCGCGTAGGCGATCCCCGCGGCGTGAGGGATCTGGGTCCCGATAGGCGACGAGCCCGAGATGATCCCCAGCCGCCGGGAGCTCCAGTGCGCCGGCATCTGCCGTCCGCCCGAGGCCGGGTCGTCGGCCTTGGCGAACAGTCCGAGGAAGACCTCATACGGGGTCATGCCGGCCACCAACACCACACCCAGGTCGCGGTAATAGGGCAGCCACACGTCGCGTCCACGCTCGAGCGCCCAGGCCGTGCCGACCTGGCACCCCTCGTGGCCGGACACCGGGACGACGAACGGCGCTTTGCCCTGGCGGTTCAGGCGGAAGGCAGCCTCGTCCACCAGGCGCGCCGTGAGCATGGTGCGGTACATCGAGAGAAGGTCGTCGGGGGCGAGGCCCAGGGCCTCGTGCGAGGTGTCGCTCAACCGAGTGGCCACGATCACCCTCCTCGGCATGCGAGTCTAGCATCAGCCATACCCCCTCGGGGTATAGGCGATGAGAGCGTGACGGGCGTGGGGGCGCTTGGCGGAGGGCCCACGCCGGCTCGAGGCTCCGGGCCGTCCATGTCGCGTGGGGCATGCCGGTGAACGCCCGGCTGTTGTACGAGCGGACGGTACCCTAGTCGGGAGAAATGGATATGGAACAAATGGCTGAACAGGTCGTGGAGGGACAGCCGGTCGTGATCGACGTGACCGACGCCGACTTCATGGACAAGGTGATCGAGGAATCCAACCAGCGCCCGGTCGTGGTCGACCTGTGGGCCTCGTGGTGCGGGCCGTGCCGGACACTGAGCCCCATCCTGGAACGGGTGGCCGAACAGCGCGGGGGGGAGGTCCTGCTGGCCAAGGTCGACGTGGACGCCAACCCCTACACGGCGAGGCAGTTCGGAGTCCAGAGCATCCCCACCGTGATCGCGTTCCGGGACGGGAAGCCGGTCGACGGGTTCATCGGCGCCATCCCCGAGCCGATGGTGAACGAGTTCGTCGAGCGGCTGCTCCCGTCCGAGGCCGATGTCGCCGCGCAGGTGGCGTACGAGGAGGAGCGGTCTGGCGATATGGCCGACGCCGAGCGACGCTATCGGGAGATCCTGACGTCCGATCCGGACAATCGGAACGCCAGGCTGGGGCTGGGGCGGATCTTCTCCGAGCGAGGGGACGGCGACTCGGCTGAAGAACTGCTTTCGCCACTTCTGCCCGATCCCGAGGCAGTGAGGATGCTGGCTCGGGTCCGCGTGGCCCAGTGGGGAGCGACGGAAGGCCCCGGCACGCTTGCCTCGGCCAAGCGCCTGGCCGCGCAGGGCAGATGGCGAGAGGCTCTCGACGGGATGCTCGGAGCGCTCGGCGATGACCCCGATGCCCGCGAGGCGATGCTCGACGTCTTCGCGGTGCTTGGCGACGACGACCCGCTCGTGGCGGAGTACCGTCGCAGGCTGGCGAACGCCCTGTTCTAGGGGGGAGCCGATGGCCGAGGTCCACGACCGCATCCGCGAGTGGTGGGACCGGGACGCGGGCACCTACGATCGGTCGGCGTCGCACGCGATGACCGATCCGGTGGAGGCGGCCGCGTGGCGGGCCGCGCTCCAGCGGTTCCTGCCTACTCCACCCTCACGGGTTCTCGACGTCGGAGCGGGCACGGGCGCGCTCAGCCTGCTCGCTGCCGAGCTGGGCCACCGGGTCACGGCGGTCGACCTCTCTCCGGGGATGCTGGACCGTGCTCGGGCCAAGGCGGACGCCCAGGGCCTGGAGATCGAGTTCGCGGTGGGACCGGCCGAGTCGCCGCCTGCCGGTCCGTTCGATGCCGTGATCGAGCGGCACATGCTGTGGACGGCGCCCGACCCGGTGGGCTCCCTTCGGGCCTGGCGCGAGGTGGCGCCTGGGGGCCGCGTGATCCTGTTCGAAGGCGCGTGGGGCACCCCCGGCATGGTTGAACGGGCCAGGGAGGTGGCCATCCGCGTGGCCCGCCGCATGTTCGGGATGCCGCCGGACCATCACGCGCCCTACGACCCGGAGATCCTGTCATCGTTGCCGCTCGTCGGGTTGGCCTCGCCGAGGCCGATCGTCGACGCCCTGGTGGCGGCGGGGTGGCGGGCGGTCAGGCTGTATCGGCTTCGCGACGTGGAGTGGGCGCAACGGGCCGGGTCGCCGCCGATCCTCGGTTGGCTGGAGAGCGTGCGCCGCTACGCGATCGTCGCGGACGCCTGATCCGCCGGCCGGGCGAACCCGTCGGCCTCATCCGCCCGCGCCTCGAGTTCGAGGCCGAAGATCCGCTCGAAGTGCCGAAGGATGGGAACCATCATGTTCGACACCGTGATCTCCCGTCCTGCGAGCTGCGAGAGCGAGGCGACGCCCTCGGTCGCCAGCCCGCACGGCACGATGGCGTCGTACCAAGACAGGTCGGTCGTGCAGTTCAGCGCGAAGCCGTGCAGGGTGACTCGGGCACGCATCAGGCGAACGCCGATCGCGCAGACCTTCCGATCGCCCGACCACACGCCGGTCTGCACCTGGTTCCGGTGCAGCTCGACACCGACGTCGGCGGCCGCTCTGATGACGACCTCCTCGATGCTCCGGACGTATCCGAAGGCGTCGGGTTTCGTGCCCACGTCGACGATCGGATAGCCCACGAGCTGGCCGGGGCCGTGGAATGTCAGGCTTCCGCCCCGGTCGATGAAGTGCAGCTCGGCTCCAGCGGCACGGATCCGGTCCTCGGTCCACACGATGTGCTCCGGCTTCGATCGCCGTCCCGCCGTATACACCGGCGGGTGCTCCAAAAGGATCAACGCGTCGGGGATCTCCCCGGCGAGGCGCCGACGGGCCAGATCGTGCATGGCCTCGTTCGCCCTGGCGTAGGGAACGGGCTCCGGCGGCCGGACCAGCCATCCCGACCGGGGCATGCCTACAGCCCCAGGTCCTCGGTCCAGTCCCAGGCCTCCATGTTCTCCTTGATCCTGCCCAGGAACTGGGAGGCCAGCGCACCGTCGATCACCCGGTGGTCCCACGACATCGAGACGTACACCATGTGGCGTACCGCGATGGCCTCATCGATGACAACGGGCCGCTTGACCACGGCGTCGAACGCGAGGATGCCGGTCTGAGGCTGATTGATGATCGGGACCGAGAGGATGGAGCCGAACGGGCCGGGGTTCGTGATGGTGAACGTTCCCTCGTGGACCTCGTCGGGTTTCAGCTGATGCGCGCGGGCTCGAGTCGCGAGGTCGTTGATGGCCCGGGCCAGACCGATGAGGTTCATCCCGTCGGCCCCCTTGACCACCGGGACGATCAGGCCCTGGTCGTACGAGACGGCGATCCCCAGGTTGACGTAGTGCTTGACCACGATCTCCTCGCCCCGAAGCTCGCTGTTCACCAGGGGATTGGCCAGCAGGGCGTCGACCACCGCCCTGGCCAGGAAGGGCATGTAGGTCAAGTTGAAGCCCTCTCGCGCCGTGAACGCCTGCTTGGCCGCCGAGCGAACGCGAGCGATCCGTTCCATGTCGACCTCGACCATGTTCCAGGCCCGGGCCGAGACCTGGAGGCTCCTGGTCATGTGCTCGGCGATGGCCTTTCGAACGACGGTCATCGGAACGACTTCCTCGCCGGCGCGGGCGACGGCAGGAACGGGCTGGGGCTGAGGGGCCGCGGCCGGAGCGGGCGCGGGCGGGACCGTCGCGGGAGCCGGCGCCCTCGGTACGACGGCCGGGCCCTCCTCGGCCCGCGCCGACTCGCGCGAGGCGGCGAAGGCAAGGACATCGTTCTTCGTGATCCGGCCGCCGGTCCCGGTCCCGATGACCTGTGAGAGATCGACGCCGTTCTCCTCGGCCAGGCGGCGGACGAGCGGCGAGATGATCTGGCTCCTCGGCCCCCGGTCGGGCGCCTGGGCCGCGGGTGCGGCAGCGGCGGGCGTTGCCCCGGCGGGGGGCTGAGGTGGTGTTGGTGCGGCCGGGGCCTGGGGGCTGGGGGCCTGACCGATGGCGGCCTGTGCGGTGGGGGCCGGCGCGGAGCCGGGCGCTGCTCCAGACTGTGGCTCCGGCTTGGGCTCCTCCGCGTCGGTGGCGGGTTCGGCCGGTTCCCGGGCGGAGTCCGGCGGAGCGATGGTCCCTGCCGCCTCCCCGGCCCCGTCGATCTCGGCGAGGGGCGTCTTCACCGACACGGTCTGCCCTTCCGGCACGAGGATCTTCGTGAGCGTGCCCGCTGCAGGGGATGGGACCTCGGTGTCCACCTTGTCGGTGGAGATCTCGAACAGCGGCTCGTCCTGGTCGACGTGGTCGCCCTCCTGCTTCAGCCACTTGGTGATGGTCCCCTCGACGACGGTCTCGCCGAGCTGCGGCATGGTCACGGTGGTCATGAGCCCTCCCCAGAGATCGTTACCACGCGGACAGCTTCTCCACCGCAGCCTCGATGTCGGCGACCTGTGGCAGATAGGCGTCCTCGAGGGGCGGCGAGAACGGGACCGGCACGTTCGGGGGGGCGAGGCGCATCACCGGCGCGTCGAGATGCTGGAAGCCCTCCTCCGCGATCGTCGCGGCGACCTCGGCGCCGATGCCGAGGAAACGGTGGCTCTCGTACAGGACCAACGCCCGGCTGGTCTTCTCCACCGATGTCAGCATGGTCTCCGTGTCGAGTGGGTGAACAGTGCGAAGGTCAACGACCTCGACCGAAACGCCCTTCTGGGAGAGGTTCTCGGCCGCCTCGAGGGCAAGGTGCACCATCATCCCGTACGTCACGATCGACGCGTCGGTGCCCTCGCGTTGGACCTTCGCCCGGCCGATGGGAACCAGGAAGTCCGAATGCTCCGGGACGGCCTCCTTGATCCGACGGTAGATCCACTTGTGCTCGAAGAACACGCAGGGGTTATCGTCACGCACCGCCGACTTGAGCAACCCCTTGGCGTCTGAGGGGAAGGCCGGGCAGAGCACCTTGAGCCCCGGAGCGTGAGCGAACCACGGCTCGGGGTTCGTCGAGTGGAAGGAACTCGCGCGAACGCCGCCGCCCGACGGTCCGCGAAACACGATCGGCAGCGGGACGCCGGAGCGGTAGTGGTATCGGGCGGCCGCGGTGACGATCTCGTCGAATCCGGAGGTCATGAAGTCGGCGTATTGGAACTCGGCGACCGGACGGAAGCCCTCCATGGCCGAGCCGATGGCCATGCCCACGATGGTCTCCTCGGCGATGGGCGTGTCCATCACGCGCTCGGCCCCGAACCGATCGATGAAACCCTCGGTGACCTTGAACGCTCCGCCATAGATACCGATGTCCTCCCCGAGGAGGTACACGCGCTCGTCACGCTCCATCTCCTCCCACAGGGCTTCGGCGATCGCGACGAGGTAGGTGGCCTCTCCGGCCTCGGTCCGCTTGCCCCTGGGCTCGGCCCCGTGCCCGGCCGCCCCCGATTCCACCTTGGCTGTCGCCATCAGCCGGTTCCCCCCTCGTGGGAGGGTTCACCCTGCCAGTACTCGTCCTCCACCCACAGGCCCTTGGTCACGTCGGAGGGCACCGGGAACGGCGACTGTTGGGCGAACTCGTACCCCTGGTCGAACTCGCGCTCGATGCGCGACTGGATCCGCTTGACCGCCTCCGCGTCCACCACCTCGCGAGCCTGGAGCAGCTCCTCGAACCGCTTCACGGGATCCTTGTGCTGCATGTATTCCTCGAGCATCTCCTTGGGGACGTACTTCGCCGGGTCGTGCCCGGCGTGGCCCCGCCACCTGAGCGACACCGATTCGATGAGGGTCGGTCCCCCTCCGCTCCGAGCCCTGTCGACGGCCTGGCGAGCCACGCGGTACACGTCGAGAACGTCGGCACCGTCCACCCGGACCCCCGGGAACCCGTACGCCGCCGCCCGCTCGGCTACCGAAGGGACGGCGAACTCCAGCTGGTTGGGCGTCGAGTAGGCCCACTGGTTGTTGTTCACCACCCACACCACGGGGAGTCGGTGGATGGCCGAGACGTTCAGCGCCTCATGCCACCGGCCGTTGGACGTGGCTCCTTCCCCGCAGATGGCCATGGCCACCCGCGGCTCGCCGCGCCGCCTGTAGGCGAGCGCCGCACCGCATGCGATCGGGTAGGCGAGCGGCAGGTGGGAGACCGGCGTCCACGTCCGGTGGCCGAACCAGTCGCCCACGTGACTGTTGCCGTCGCGGCCTCGAGTGAACCCGTCGATCCGGCCCCAGAACTGGGCCATGACGCGGTTCAGGTCCAGGCCCTTGGTGAGCTGTGCCGAGAGGTCCCGGTGGGTGGGGAACAGCGAGTCGTCCTCCCGGAGGGTGAACGCCACCGCGACGTGCGTCCCCTCCTGGCCGCGGCCCGAGTAGATGGCCCCTGGCAGCCGTCCCTGCCGGTAGAGCGCCTCGATCCGCTCGTCGAAGTACCGGCACAGCTTGAGCTTGTACAGGACGTCTCTGAGCTGGTCGTCGGAGAGCCCGACCCGCCAGTCCGCCTCGGCCTGCTTCTCGGATACTTCCGTCGCCATGGCGCCCCCTTAGGCCGTGTGCAAGGGCTTGCCGGCCAGCGCGAGGTGGGCCTCGCCGATGGCCTCGGACAGTGTCGGGTGCGGGTGGATCAGCGCGGCCACCTCAGCCGGAACCGCTTCCCAGTTGGTGATGAGCATGGCCTCGGCGATGAGGTCGGTGACGTGCGGTCCCACCAGGTGGATCCCGAGCACTGGGCCGCCGCCGGCATCGGCGACCACTTTCACGATGCCGCCCTCGCCGACGATGTTGGCCTTGCCGATGGCCTGGAAGTTCAGCTTCTCGATCTGGACCTCGTGTCCGCGTTCCACGGCCTGCGCCTCGGTCAGCCCAACCGAGGCCACCTCGGGCGTGCAGTAGGTGACCCTCGGGATCCCCGAGTAGTCGATTTCCGGGACCTTCATCCCGGCGATCCGCTCGGCGACGGCGATCCCCTCGGTGAACGCGACATGGGCGAGCTGGAGCGGCGTCGCGGCGACGTCGCCCACCGCCCAGGTGTGGGGGGCCGAGGTCTGGAGCTGGTCGTCGACCTTCACGAACCCCCGGTCGAGCTCGATGCTCGCCTGCTCTGCCCCGAGGCCGTCGGTCACCGGACCTCGCCCTACGGCCACCAGGCACACGTCGGCGGTGACGGTCTTGCTCTCTCCGCCGACCTCGTAGACGACCTTCACCCCGTCACGAACTTCGTCGATCGCCTGCACCCGCGCGCCGGCCAATGCCTGGATGCCGCGCTTGCGGAACGCCCGGGCGAGCTCCTTGGAGATGTCTTCGTCCTCCAAGGGAGCGATCCGCGGGAGCGCCTCGAGGACGGTCACCTCCGCCCCCAACGATCGGTACAACGAGGCGAACTCCAGGCCCACCGCACCGGCCCCGATGATCACGGCAGACGTGGGGATCGAGGGGTAGGTGACGGCCTGATCGCTGGTGATGATCCGGTCGGTGATGGACTGGCCGGGGAGCAGCTTGGGGGATGAGCCGGTGGCGATGACCACGTCGGCCCCGGAGAGCTTCCTGTCGTCCACCGACACGGAGGTGCCGGATCGAATGACGGCCGGGCCGTGCAGGACGTCGATCTTTCGGGTCTTGATGAGCGAGGTGAGTCCGGAGACGAGCTTCTCGACCATCCGATCCTCGAAAGCCTTGACCTCATCCCAGTCGGGGGATCCGCTCGCCTTCACGCCCCACTCCTCGGCCCGGTTGACGGTGTCGAGGACCTCGGCAGATCGAAGGAGCGCCTTGGTAGGGATGCATCCCCGGAGCAAGCACGTCCCGCCGAGCCTGACGTCGCGTTCCACCAGGGCCACGCGCTTGCCCAGTTCCGCGGATCGCAGGGCGCAGGAGTACCCTCCGGTCCCCGAGCCGATCACAACGACGTCGTAGGCATCAGCCATTCGAACGGCCATGTTACCGCCGCCGTCGCATCCGTAGGATGCAGCCATGCACTCTGTGGACCTGCTCCGAACGCCACTGGAGGAGGTTCACCGCAAGCTCGGCGCCAAGATCGGCCCGTTCGCTGGATGGGCGATGCCCATCGAGTATGAGGGAACCGTCTCCGAGCATCGGGCCGTCCGCGAGCGGGTCGGCCTGTTCGACCTCAGTCACCTCGGAAAGGTGGATGTGAGCGGCCCCGGCGCCCGGCCGCTCATCCAGCAGACCTTCACCAACGACCACTCGAATCTGCCGATTGGCCGGGCTCTGTACAACCTGGTCCTGAACGAACGGGGGGGTGTCGAGGAGGATCTGATCGCCTTTCGGCTCGCGGCCGACCGCTTCTTCGTCGTGCCGAACGCGTCGAACACGGCCAAGGTCGTGGCCATCCTCCGCGAGGATGCCTCGGACGCCGATGTTGTCGAACACGCGGGATGGTGCTTCCTGGGGGTTCAGGGACCGCGGTCTCCGGAGGTCGTCGGGGCGTTGTTCCCAGAGGCCGCCGACCTCCCCTTCATGGGCTGCACCGAATCGGAGTACGGGGGACGGCGACTGGTCCTCACTCGTTCTGGATACACCGGAGAGGTGGGCTTCGAGGTCTTCACCGAAGGGGCCTCGGCCGAGCATCTGTGGACCGATTTCCTGGAGGCAGGGGAGCCCTTTCAGATCGAGCCCTGCGGGTTGGGGGCCCGCGACGTCCTCCGTCTGGAGATGGGCTATCCGCTGTACGGTCAGGACCTCCTTCCCGAGCGGACGCCACTGGAGGCCGGGTTGTCGTGGGCCGTCTCGTTCGACAAAGGATCGTTTCGAGGCCGGGACGCGCTGGAACGTCAGCGCCGCGACGGAGTCGTCACCAGGTTGCGCGGATTGGTGACCGAAGGCCGCCGCCACATCCCACGCAGCCACTGCCCGGTGCTTGCGGGCGATGCTCGTGTGGGCGAGGTCACGAGCGGGACGTTCTCTCCCACGATCGGTAAGGGGATCGCTCTGGCATACCTCTCGCCCGCCGAGCGGTTCGAGCCAGGCACCGAGGTCCAGATAGACGTCCGAGGAAGGATCGGCCCAGCACGCGTGGTCAAGCCGCCGTTCGTCGATCGGAGCCCACGGGGCCGGTGAGGTCTACGCCGCGCGCGCGGCCGCGAGGAAGTCCTTGACGCTGTCTCCGCCGAACTCCGCTCGGCGGATGAGGGTGTCCACCGTGGCAGCTGCCCCCGGTCCTTCCCGCATGACCGCCACGATCATGTACAGCCCCGATTTCGGGATGCCGACGGTGCGAACCGGTCCATACCCCGGTGCGGCGACGAAGTACGCCCACCGTGTCGTGGCATCGGTGGTCTGGCAGACTCCCTCGCCGATGGCCACGTAGTCCCCGGTGGAGTTGGGCGAACCGTGCGCAAAGGATGGTCGGTTGTCCAGAACGACCAGGTGCTTGGTCGCCCTGCACTCCGGGGACCCGGTCAGGGTGTCGAGGGCTGGTCCGTTCGCGGCCAGGTAGTAATAGTCGGAGGGGACGCCGACCCGCGTGCCGTCAACCCACATCGCGGCCATCCCCACGTTCGAAGGGCGGCCCTCGACCCACTTCTCCGGATTGGGTGAGGCGACGAACCCAACTTGGGCCTCGCCAGCACCGGCGATGGGATGGGGATGCCATCGATCGGGGATCATGGCCGTCACCCCGCCCGCCTCGACCTCCGTGAAGGGGCTGGGGGATTCGTGGATCCGTACGATCGAGTCGCCTACCGGGGGCGTCGAGTCGGCGGCCGCGTCGCGGCATCCCGCGGCGACCAGGGCGATCATCAGACAGCCCACAATCTTCCGCAACCCCGATTCCCTAAAGGAGCATAGACCCGGTTGAGCATGCCTGCCACCGCGCATGCGCCGCCCAGGAGGGCAGCTACGAGAAGGTGATCGTGGGGCGATCGAGCCGATCGTCCGGGGGGCCGATGTCCTCGTTCGAGAGCTTGGGCGGCGTCAGGATCTTCTCCCCGCGGTGGGCCGGGAGGCAGAACGAGACGCGGGTCCCGCCGGCGGGAACGGGATCGGCCCAGATGATGCCGCCATGCTGGAGGACCAGGCGCCGGGCCATGTGCAAGCCGATCCCGATCCCGGACCGCTCCTTTCGGAGGATGTCCTCGCCGGTGGTGAATGCCTCGTTGAACGCCTGGGCCACGACGTCCCTGCCCATCCCGAGGCCGCGGTCGGTGACCGACACGACCACGCCCTCATCCACGGTTCGAGCCCCGATGCCGACCGGTCGGTCCTCGGGCGAGTACCGGCACGCGTTGTCCAGAAACTGGCGGATCACCTCCGAGATCCGTACCGGGTCCGCCAGAGCCGGGAGGCGCTCTGGGATCAGCCGCTGGATCTCGATGACCGGGTAGTGGCGCTGCGTCTCGTCGGCCGCGTGGCGGATGAGCGGCGCCAGGTCGACCTCGGTGAGCTTCAGGGAGAGCGTCCCTTGTTCGAGCTCGGAGATCGTCAGCATCTCGTCGACGAGCATCATCAGCTTCTCCAGCGAGTCGCTCAGCCTGTCCAGGAACTCCTCTCGCTCTTCCTCGGAGACCGAACGATTCCGAAGCACGTAGGCGATGCCCTTGGCCACCGTGATGGGGGTCCGGAGCTCGTGGGAGACGTTCGCAAGGAAGTCGGACTTGGCTGACGTCGCGCCGCCCTCGCCCGGCTCGGTTTCCTGAATCGCGGTGGCGTTCAGGTCGCGATAGGCACGTGCCGGATCGGCGAAGCCCTGGGCCAACAGCTCGGCGACCCCTGGGCTGATACTGACGTTTCCATCCAGGACCGAGCGGATGGCCCGCACCACGACTTCGGGACCGTCGGACTTCAGCACGTACGCGGAGGCTCCGGCCGCGATCATCTCCGCGGCGGTGAAGGGAGAGTCCAGGGTCGTCCAGCAGATGACTCGCGTCTCGGGAACCGTGGCCATCAGTCGGCGGACCAGCTCGGTCCCCGAGAGGCCAGCCAGGCCTGCTTCGACCACCACCACGTCCGGCTGGATCCGGGCGGCCACGTCGACGGCCCTGAACCCGTCGGTCACGGCCTCGTTCTCCACGTCGGAGCCCGACTTCAGCAGCGCGTACTGCAGCCGGGCCAGCCCGTCTGCCGTGTCGCACAGCAGCACCTTGAGTGGCACACCCTTGGTATCGGTTGCCCCCCAGCGCGATTGAGGAGGACCCCGCCCGGCGTCAAAGGCGGCGTCCACCCTCCCATGGTTATTCGACCAGGCCGCTCCGGATGGCGATGGCCACGGCCTGGGCCCGGTCGTTGGCCCCCAGTTTCTCGAAGATCCGCTCGAGATGGGTCTTCACCGTGTGCGGGGAGATCCCGAGGTCGTGCGCGACCTCCTTCGTGGTGGCCCCGTAAGCCACCTTTTGGAGGATCTCCTTTTCCCGGGCAGAGAGTCCCGGGACGTCCGGCCGCTTGTCGGCAAACTGGACCTCCTCGATGAAGGCCTTCGTGAGCTGAGGGTGGATGACCGCCTTTCCCTCGACGGCCAGGCGGGCCGCGTTCACCAGCTCCTCGGCCGAAGCGTCCTTCAACAGGTAGCCGGAGACGCCCGCCTGGATGGCCTCCGAGATGGAAGCCCGAGACTCGTCGACCGTGAAAAGGATGACCTTGGTCTCGGGCGATACCTGCTTGATGGCCTTGGTGGCCTCGATCCCACCCATCCCGGGCATCCGAACGTCCATGAACACCACATCGGGTCGGAGTTCTCCGGCCGAGGTCACCGCTTCCTCACCGCTCGCAGCCTCCCCGATGACCTCGACGCCTTCCTCGAGGTCCAGGGCGGAATGAAGTCCCTCCCTGGTCACCGGGTGGTCGTCCACGATCAGGATCTTGATCCCGGGCATGCCAGCCTTTTGCGGTCGGTTGTCGATGGTGGCCCTAGGATAGAGGGTGGATCGGCCGATAGGACGCAAGCATGGAGCAGAACCAGCAGCCGGCTGGGTTGACCGAGGACCAGGTCCTCGACGCCCTGCGCAACGTGTTCGATCCCGAGCTCGGGATCAACATCGTCGACCTCGGCCTCGTGTACTCGGTGAAGATCGAGGACGGCGTCGTCCATATCGAGTACACGCTCACCACCATGGGCTGCCCCATCGGCCCGCTGATCGAGCAGCAGATGCAACAGCTGCTGGCCACCGTCCCCGGTGTCGACGGTGTGGATGCTGAGATGGTTCTCAGGCCGCCGTGGAGCCCGGAGATGATGTCCGAGGAGGCTAAGGCCGCTCTGGGCGTCTTCTAGTTAGTCAGGCGGATGCCCAGCATCTGGATGGCCCCTTGACTTTGCACTTGCAGGACGACGAAAATCCCCGATCGAATCCGAGTATCGGAGTCGGAATTCCTTGATCCGAACGCGCTGCTACGGGGTGGTGGGGGCCATGATCCCCTGCCGTCTGTGCTGTAGCGGTGTCGGCGCCCGCCCGGGGGCGCACCGCAACCTCCCGCCGGTCTGATCCCGCGGGAACCCTCCGGGAACGATCCACCGATCTCTTGCTCGATGGTTGTCATGCACAGGGAGGAAGGAGGAGACGATGAGCGGGTACGCCAACCCCGAGGCGTTGGTCGAGACGGACTGGCTCGAGGAGCACCTGAACGACCCCGGCATCCGGGTGATCGAGGTCGACGAGGACACGGAGGCCTACGAGAAGGGACACATCCCCGGCGCCGTGGCGTGGAACTGGAACACGGACCTGCACGCGAAGGTGGGCCGGGAGTATGCGACGCAGGCGGAGTTCTCCGACCTGCTTTCGCGGGCCGGGGTGGCCCCGGGCACCACGGTGGTGCTGTACGGAGGCAACAACAACTGGTTCGCGGCCTACGCGTACTGGCTCCTGAAGCTCCGGGGGTTCGATGACGTGAAGCTCCTGAACGGTGGGAGGAAGAAGTGGGAGCTCGAGAGTCGTGAGCTCACGCAGGACGCGCCGGCGATCGAGGCCACCGGATTCACGATCGAAGGAAACGAGCGCCCTGAGATCCGGGTCCTCCGAGACGAGGTCCTGGCCAAGGTGGGCAAGACGGTCTTCGTCGACGTCCGTTCCCCCGAGGAGTATCGGGGGGAGAAGCTGGCCCCCGATCACCTACCACAGGAGCAGTCGCAAGTTCCTGGCCACATCCCGGCGGCCGCGAACATCCCGTGGGTAAAGGCGGCGAACGACGACGGCACGTTCAAGACGGCGGATGAACTCAAGGCCCTGTACGAGGGCCAGGGCGTGACTCCGGATCGGGAGGTCATCGCCTACTGCCGCATCGGCGAGCGCTCCAGCCACACGTGGTTCGCGCTGACCGAGCTGCTCGGCTACGGCGCCGTCAAGAACTACGACGGGTCGTGGACGGAATACGGCTCACTCGTGGGGGCGCCGGTGGAGAAGGGGTAGCCGTCGTCCCCTCGTGCTTCCATTCGCCCTGGTGGGCGGCTATCCAGGCA
>JBKPDU010000048.1:0-21994 GCA_046728055.1 Actinomycetota bacterium
CGTGGTGGAGCTCGAATCCCGCCACCTCGGTCGGGATCCCCTGGAAGATGGCCACGTGCCCGTCGGAGACACCGACGTACCACTGGGAATCGAGGTACGCGCGGAGGCCAACGACCGCAGCAACCGCGACGACCAGGATGATGCCCACCCACACCAGGAGCTTTCGGGAGGGGAATCGGCGGCGCGATCGCGCCGGCCTCCCCGTGGGTGCCGGCGCGATCGCCCCCTCGAAAGTTGTCGCCGGTCCGTCAGGCCGCGACGTCACGACGTCCTCGGAGAAGTCGAGGACGACGACGGTCGTGTTGTCCATGCCGCCTGCCTGATTGGCCATCTGGACCAGCCGGCGCGCTGCGTCCCGTGGGGCGGGAACGGCTCGCAACACTTCCTCGATCGCGTGCTCGGAGACCATGGAGGTCAGGCCGTCGGTGCACAAGAGCAGCCGGTCGCCCGGAAGGACCTCGACCGTGTCGTCGTCCACGTCCACGACGGCGTCCACCCCGAGCGCCCGGGTGAGGACGCTGCGTTGGGGGTGGGTCTCGGCCTCCTCCTTGGAGATCTCTCCTTCGGTGACCATCCGACGGACCAGCGTGTGGTCCTCGGTCAGCAGCTGAAGCTCCCCGTCTCGGAGCAGGTACGCGCGGGAGTCGCCGACGTGAGCCAGCCTCACCCGGTCCCCCTCCACCAGCGCCGCGGTCAGTGTCGTACCCATGCCGGCGACCTTGCGATCGACGGCCGATCGCTCGAAGACCACCCGGTTCGCTTCCTGCACCTGATCGCGGAGGTCGCCAGTACCCTGCTTGCGCATGTTCTCCAACGTCTCCACGGCGAGTTGAGAGGCGACCTCGCCTCCGCGATGCCCGCCCATCCCGTCGGCCACGACGAAGAGCGGTTCTTCGGTCAGGTACGAGTCCTCGTTCCCCTCGCGTACCAGGCCGACATCCGTCGCCGCGGCCGCCGTGACCTTCATCGCCGCAGCTCCAGCACCGTCTTGCCTACGCGAACGACGTCGCCGGCTCGGACCTCTACGGGTGCGGCCACCCGCCGGTCGTTCACGAAGGTCCCGTTCGTGGAGCCGAGGTCCTCCACGAACCACGCGCCATCTCGCGCGTACAGGCGCGCGTGGCTCTGCGAGACGTACGAGTCGTCGAGCTTGATCGTGCTCCGCTCGCTCCTGCCGATGCTCACCGCATCGGCAAGCCGGAACGAGCCGACCTTCTTGCCATCGGGCCCGTGCACCACCACCGACGATGGCGGCTTGCCCCGCTGTGCCGGCTTCGGCTTGGGGGCCCGAGCCGGCGCGGACCGAGGAGCTCGCCGGCCGGCCACGTCGACCACGACGGCCTTCACCGCCCGGTAGATGAAGAAGTACAGGAGGACCAGCAGCGAGTACTTCAGCACCGAGAGGACGAACGGTGACACTCACTGCCTCCTGAACTCGAGGACCGTGTTCCCGATCGTGATCCGGTCGCCGTCCGACAGCACGTGCTCCCCGACGGGCTCGTCGTTCACGATCGTCCCGTTCGTCGACGCCTGGTCCCTGAGCACGAACTCACCGGTGTCCTCGCGGGTGATCGTGGCGTGCCGTCTCGACGCGCCCGGATCGGAGACGACGATGTCGCACTCGGGCAGGCGCCCGATCGCCACCGTCTGCTTGTTGAGGGGATACGTGCTGGCCCGGTCGCCATCCTCGAGGAGCACGACGACCGCCCCTCCGCCCGTGCCCGATGCCGCCGGGGCGGGCTCGGGCTCACCCTCCACGAGCGTCGCCTCGCAGTCGAACTGTCCCCTACCCAGGGAGTCGTCGGTGCGAAACTCGATCTCGGGGGGCCCAACCAGCCCCCAGCCACGCTCGGCGGCGGCGTCCCGGACGACCTGCTTGAGCTCGCCGACCAACGCACCCTCGGCCTGCTGAAACCGCTCGGCGTCATCCGATGAGAGCGTGAACACGAAGTGGTTCGGGGCCCACACGCCCCTCACCCCCACGGTCTTGCCGGAGTCCATATCGCGGAGGATGCGCTTGGCGAGCTCCACGGGCTGGAGCCCGCTTCGGAACGCGGTCGCGAAGAATCCCTCGACCATGTTCCCCAGGCGTCGCTCGAAGTCACGGAGGATCGGCACGGTGTGGTCGCGTTTCCGCAGGTAGATGCGATCGGCCCGATTATATCCGTGTGGTCCGGGGTCCAGACCTGAGAAGCCGTCGCGCCGTCACCTGCTTGCTAGCATCTTTTCGCCTGCGGCGGGCGAGTGGCGGAATTTGGTAGACGCGCAGGATTCAGGTTCCTGTGGCCGCAAGGCTGTGGGGGTTCGAGTCCCCCCTCGCCCACCGAACCACTCGACCCCCGGCGGGAAGGCCCGGCGTACCCGCTAGGTTGTTACCTTGTCGCCAGCCGAAGGAGGGGGCGAGGGAATGAGCACAGCGGTAGGGATCATCGTGCTGATCGGGAGAATCCTGTTCTCGATCAACTTCGGGCCCGTGTCGGGGGTGGGGTTCCACATCAATCGGAGCAAGATGGCAGAGGGCTACGCGCGCTCCATGAACTTCCCCCTCCCGGCCATCGCCGGGTGGCCGACTGGGATCTGGTTGACGGCGGCGTCGCTGTCGATCTCACTGGGGATCTGGCCGGACGTCGGAGCGCTCATGGTGGCCGCGTTCGTGATCCCCGCCGCGTGGTGGTTCCACCGGTTCTGGGAGATCCAGGACCCCACACAGGTCCAGACAGCCCAGCTCCTGTTCTTCCGGAACCTGACATTCCTCGGCGCGTCCATCGCGCTGTTCGGGCTGTTCGTCACGGTGGGCGACGGCCTTCGGTTCGCCATCACCGGTCCGCTGTTCAGCTTCTAGCCGGAAGCCTATCCTCGGGCCATGTTCGAGCGGTTCACGGACAGGGCTCGCAGGGTCGTCGTCCTCGCTCAGGAAGAGTCGAGGATGCTGAACCACAACTACATCGGGACCGAGCACATCCTGCTCGGTCTGGTCCGCGAGGGCGGGGGCGTTGCGGCCCAGGCCCTCGCGGCGCTGAACATCTCGCTCGAGGCCGTCCGCCAGCAGGTCGAGGAGATCATCGGCCAAGGCCAGGCAACGCCAAGTGGGCACATCCCGTTCACCCCGAGGGCCAAGAAGGTCCTGGAGCTGTCGCTCCGCGAGGCACTTCAGCTTGGACACAACTACATCGGGACCGAGCACATCCTGCTCGGCTTGATCCGCGAGGGAGAGGGCGTCGCCGCCCAGGTCCTCCAACAACTCGGGGCCGGCCTCGATCGAGCTCGCCAGGAGGTCATCCGGCTGCTGGGCATGGAGGGGTCGGCACCGTCCGGGGCGCTTCGCGAGGAGGGCGAAGGCGAGGGCGGCCTCCCAGGCCCGCGCTGTCCCCGATGCAACGCGGATCTGGCTGCTGTGCGCGCCACGTACCGGACGGTCGCCATCCCGGGCGAAGACGAGGGCGCGGGCGAACGAACGGTGGCCCTCGTGTTCTGCCGGAACTGTTCCTACACGCTGGGGATGCTCCCCGGGTAAGGTCTGCCGAGAGCCCCTCAGCTCGAGGCCATGAGGTCTTCGGCTCGAAGGATCTCAGCGGAGACGACCGGTGGTTCGGGTGACCGGAACGGCAGCCTCACCGTGAACCTGCTTCCGCGCCCCGGCGAGCTCTGGACCTCGATCGTCCCGCCGAGGTGATCCAGGAGGTCCTTCACCAGCGACAGGCCGAGGCCGGCGCCTCGGAACGTTCGGGTGCTCGAGGAGTCCACCTGGTAGAAGCGCTCGAAGATCCGGGAGAGTTGTCCCGCCGGGATCCCGATCCCGTGATCCTGGACCCAGAACACCAGGCGATCGCCCTCTGCCCGGGCCCCGAGGTCGCACGAGGTTCCCTCCGGCGAGTACTTGAGGGCGTTGTCCAGAAGGTTCGTGATCACGCGACCAAGCAGCTGGCGGTCGGTGTGGAGCACCGGGAGGTCGCCGGGGACGTCCACCTTGATCCGCTCGCTCTCCACGGCGAGCCCCTCGACCACCTCCCTGACCAGGTCCTCGAACAACACCCGCCCAACCGAGAGCGGAAGCTGCTTGCTTTCGATCCGCGAGGCGGTCAGCAGGTTCTCCACCAGCCGCAGGAGCCGGTCGCCCTGGCGCTCCATCCGTTCCAGGAACTCCTGGCGCATCATGGGATCCTCCGCGAACTCCGGCTCGCGCAAGGTCTTGGCATAGCCGATCAGTGCGGTGACCGGGGTTCGAAGCTCGTGCGAGACCACCGCCACGAACTCACCCTTCATCCGGTTCAGCTCTCGGAGCTCGTCAACCCGGTGGTGCTCCTTCTCCAGCAGCTCCTCGAGCTTTCTGGTCTGGTCGGCCAGGATGCGGTTTTGCTCGGCCAGCCGATCGGCCAACAGCCGGCTCCGGAAGTACATCTGGCGAGCGAAGATGAGCGGCGCCAGGAGAACGGCCACCGACCACAGGCCCTCGGAGACATAGAACTCTGCGATCACCGCGCCGAACAGACCCAGTCCCAGATAGGAGAGCAGGAACTCGTAGGGGGCCGTGCCGTGCATCTTGGCCAGGACGCTCCCGATCGAGATGCGGCGGGAGATCGACGTGTACAACGCCACGAAGAACGTGTTCACGGTGTAGGCCGCCACGCTGGCCAACATGATCGCCGGGACCACCCGGGTCCACGGCGAGTCGAGGCTGGCCATGCGATGGAACAGGGCGCTGCCGGCGAGGAATGACAGGCCGAGCTGGCATCGGTTCCACAGGGCCCGGGTGAACGGGATCTCCCTTCGGAACTCCCGAGGATCGAAGGAACCCACCACCGCTACGAACGCGGCGACCGGCGGGGCATAGATCATCGCCACGCCGAGCAGGATGGGGAAGCTGAGCGACAGCTGCAGGCCACCCCACGCCGGGACGGGGATGAGGTCGACGACGGCCACCGCGACGATGAAGAACAGGAGGCTGAAGGAGAGCTCGTCGACGTACTGGGGAAGCGTCCAGACCAGATAGGCCAGCATGGGGACGATCACGACGACCGTGAGGATCGCGGTCCAGATCCGGTTGGCCCTGGGTTCGTCCTCGATCACCCGGACGTCGGCGGCCGCCTCCGGGGGCGCTGTGTGCTCCATCACGGCGTTGACTCCGCGGTCTGCAGGTCTCCTGAGAGTACCCCACCTCGACGAGCCGTTTCCCTGAACGATGCACCTGGGGCGGCCGTCCAGCAGCCGCGCCGCTCAGGTCTCATCGTTCCCGAGCTGTTCACGGGCCAGTCGCGAGGCCTCCTCGTACACGCGGCGCGCGGGAACGCCCGCCTCCCTGGCCACCTTGGCGCAATCCTCGTACTCGGGGGACACGGTCACGGGTCGACCCTCGAACAGCCCGACCTTCACGGCCACGGTTCCGTGCGCCGTCTCCACCTTCACCACCTCCCGGTCCAGGGCCCGCTTGGCCACCTCGGTGGACCGGACGCCGAGCGTTCCGGTCTCCCGGAACAGGATTCCCCGCATGGCGTCCACCCTCTCCGGGGAACAGAGCACCGAGACCGTGACCGCCGGCCGGCCCTTCTTCATGACGACCGGGGCCAGCCAGGCGTCCTGGGCTCCCGCGGCGAGCAGCTCCTCGATCACGTACTCGAACACCTCCGGATTGAGATCGTCCACGTTGGTCTCGAGGAGCACCTCCGACGAGTCGCTGGGCGCCGGCGGGGCGGCGCCCCGCGACTCGACCTCCTCGCCCACCAGGACCCGAAGGACGTTGGGGAAGTCGAGGCGGTGGCTGCCGGCTCCGTACCCAACGGACCGGACCGACATCAGTGGGAGCTCGCCGTAGCCCTCGACCGTCGCGGCGAGGATCGCCGCGCCGGTCGGCGTCACCAGCTCCACGGGCACCCCCTTCGAGTACAGGGGCGCACCGCGCAGCAACTCGACGACGGCCGGCGCCGGGATGGGCATCGCGCCGTGATCGGTCCTGGTCATGCCGAGGCCGGTGGGCACCGCGGAGGAGAACGCGCGCTCCACACCGAGCATGGTGAGGGCGAGCGCGGTGCCGGCGATGTCGACGATCGAGTCGACCGCCCCGACCTCGTGGAACGTGACCAGGTCGATCTCCTTTCGATGTACCCGGGCCTCGGCCTCGGCCAGCCGTCGGAAGATCCGCTGCGCCAGATCGAGCGCGTCCTGAGGGAAGGCCGCCGAGTCGAGCAGCGCACGGATGCTGGCGTAGGTGCGGATGACCCCCGTGGCCGTGGCCCGCACCTCCACCCGCTTCGCGTGGAGACCGCTCGTGTCCACGTCCTGCGCCTCGATGTCGAACGGCTCGAGCGGGAGCTTGGCCAGCTCCTCCCGGACGAGGTCGAAGTCCGCCCCGGCATCGATCAGGGCACCGAGGGCCATGTCGCCTGAGATTCCGGCGATGCAGTCGAAATAGGCCAGCCGCACGGCTCAGCCCCGGTTCCGCACGATGCGGTCCGCGACGAGCGCGGCGCCGAATCCGTTGTCGATGTTGACCACCGACACCCCAGGAGCGCAGGCGTTCAGCATGGCCAGCAGGGCGGCCAGCCCGTCGAAGGATGCGCCGTACCCAACGCTGGTCGGGACGGCCACGACCGGACGAGAGATCAAGCCGGCCACCACCGAGGGGAGCGCGCCGTCCATCCCGGCGACCACGACGGCGACGTCGGCTGCCTCCATCTCCTCCCTGCGCTCGAGCACGCGATGGATCCCGGCCACGCCGACGTCGGTGATCCGCGCCACATCGAGCCCCAGGGCATCCGCGGCCTCGGCGGCCTCGTCCGCGACGGGAAGATCGGCGGTCCCGGCGGACACGACGCACGCCGTCCCTCGATCCCGCCTCGGCTCCGCGCGCTTGGCCACCACGAGGCGGGACCGCGGGTGATAGGTCGCGTCGGGCACCGCTTCCAGGAGCGCATGGAACTGCTCGGGCGTGGCTTTCGTCACGAACACCGCGCCCGAGGCCCGAGCCACGAGCGCCGCCGCCACGTCGCGCACCTGCTCGGGGGTCTTCCCCGGCGCGTACACGGCCTCGGCCTGGCCGGTTCGCAGTTCGCGGTGGTGATCGATCGTCGCGTCGGTCAGATGCTCGTGCGGAAGGTCCCGGAGGTCCTCCAGGGCCCGATCCACCGAAAGCGCACCCGAGGCCACCCGGTCGAGCAGGTCGGACAGGCTTCGTTCGTCCACGAGGGCGTTGATTGTATACTCCGACTCTCGCAGAAGCCCAGGTAGACGGCCCATTTCGAGGATCGAGGTCCCAGCCGCGTGACCTTCTCGTCCAAGACGCTCAGCCTCCTGGTGCTGATCAGCCTGGGGCTGTCCGGGCTTGCGCTGCTGGTCACGGCGACCGGTTCGGGAAGGCGGACCCGCGAGACGCGAGGCCCGATCCACCTGGACGACGCACTCCGGGGGATCCTGGAAGGCCAGGGTCGGGCCATCCAGAGGCTGGAGCGAGCCATTCGAGCTCTTCAACGGCTGGACGATCGCCGGAAGGAGTCCATCGAGGGCGCGGTGCAGAACATCGGGCTCGTCCGGTACGACGCGTTCGAAGACGTCGGTGGCCGGCTCTCGTTCTCCTGCGCGCTGCTCGACGACAAGGGAAACGGCGTGGTGGTCACGTCGATCAATGGACGGCAGGACACGAGGGTGTATGCGAAGCCGGTGACGGCCAGAAAGAGCGGCTACAACCTCTCGGTCGAGGAGGAGGAAGCGATCAGGCAGGCATTTGCGGGACCCCGAGAGGCGGTGAAGGCCAGATGATCTGGAGGCGGGAGGACCGCGAGGAGCCCCGGCAGGAAGCTCGCCCGGACGACGGCACGCGGTATGAAGGCCGGCATGTGAAGGGTCGAGGTACCGAGCAGGAGCGGGAGGACGTCGAGGCTCGACACGAGGACGTGCAAACCGGTGAGACGCGCAAGGGGGTGCGAGGTATGGCCGAACAGGGTGGAGAGGTGACGATCATCGGGTCCGGAGCCAGGCTCGAGGGAACCGTGGTCTCCGCGGGGTCCCTCCGCGTGGACGGCCAGGTGAAGGGGCAGATCAACGCCGACGGCGACGTGATGCTGGCCCCGCAGAGCCAGGTGGAAGCGGACATCAAGGCGCAGAACGTCTCGGTGGCCGGACGGTTCAAGGGGAGCCTTCAGGTGCGGGGACGGGCCGAGCTCAACCGGGGAGGCCGTGTGGACGGCACGATCACGTCGAAGACGTTGGTCGTGGAGGAGGGCGGCATCTTCCAGGGGCAGAGCATCATGGATCAGCAGTCCGTCAAACCTCCGGCCCAACCGGCCCGCACCCCCCAGGCGCAGCCGGCACAGGAGGCGAAGGTCTAGCCGGCGTGCTCGACGTCAAGGCCATCCGTGAGAATCCCGAGCACGCTCGGAAGGCTCTGGCCCGTCGGGGAATGGCCGAGACGGTCGACGAGCTGCTCGAGCTCGACGAGCGCCGTCGAGGGCTCACCGCACGCGTCGAGCAACTCCGGGCGGAGCAGAACCGGATCTCCAAGGCCATCGGGAAGGCCCAGCCAGACGAGCGCGCGAGCCTGATCGAGGCGGTTTCCAAGGTCTCGGCGGAGATCGAGCGGCTCGAGCCCGAGCTCCAGGAGGCCGAGCGGCGACTGGCCGATGCGCTGGCCCGGGTCCCCAACCTCCCGGACGAATCCGCGCCGGACGGCTTCACCGAGGACGATGCCGTGGAGGTCCGCCGCCGTGGCCAGGCGCCGGAGTTCGGCTTCCCGGCGCGAGACCACGTCGCTCTGGGCGAGATCCTCGGGGTGCTGGACGTCGAGCGGGCCGTTCGGACCAGCGGCTCGAGGTTCGTCTACCTGCTCGGCGACATCGTGAACGTACAGTTCGCCCTGGTCCGCCACGCACTCGACATCCTCATGGCCAAAGGATTCACGCCGGTGATCCCGCCGGTGCTGGTCAGGGAGGAGGCCATGTTCGGCACGGGGTTCCTCCCCACCGACGCGGTGAACATCTACGTCACGCGGGAGGACGAGCTGTACCTCGTCGGAACGTCCGAGGTCTCCCTCGCCGCCTTCCACATGGGCGAGATAATCGAGGAGTCGTCCCTGCCGATCCGGATGGCCGGGTACTCGACGTGTTTCCGGCGCGAGGCCGGTTCCTACGGCAAGGACCTCGGGGGGATGTTCCGAGTCCACCAGTTCGACAAGGTCGAGATGTTCAGCTTCACCCGACCCGAGGACTCGAGGGACGAGCACGAGTTCCTCGTCGGCGTCGAGGAAGAGATCGTGGGGAACCTCGATCTTCCCTATCGGGTGGTGAACGTGGCCGCTGGCGACCTGGGAGGCGCAGCGGTCAAGAAGTACGACATCGAGGTGTGGCTCCCGGGCCAGGCTCGGTACCGGGAGCTCACGTCGTGCTCCAACTGCACCGACTACCAGGCCAGGAGGCTCCAGACCCGCGTTCGCCGAGGCGATGGCGGGATCGAGGTCCTCCACACCCTGAACGGGACGGCCACCGCCATCGGGCGAACCCTCATCGCCATCATGGAGAACCGCCAGCGCCGGGACGGGTCGGTCGAGCTGCCGAAGGCTCTGTTCCCGTACCTCCCCGAGTCCGTTCGGGTGCTCGAGCCGAAGGATCCTAAGCTCGGTCAGGCCTGATCCGACGCGGGCCCAAGGCGGCTCACCACCGCCCGGTACCGGTCCTCCAGTTCTCGGAGGTTCTCCTCCGCCTCCTTGCGCGCCGTGATGTCCAGCGCGACGCCGTGCCAGAACTCGGGAGTGCCGGACTCGTCGGTGACGAGCACCGCCTGGCTGTGGATCCACACGACGCGGCCGTCCTTGGCCACGACCCGGTATTCCTCATCGAACGGCTCACCTGTCCGCTCGGCGTGCTCGTTCATCGCGAGCACACGGTCTCGGTCGTCGGGATGCAGCATGCGGGCCAGGTGTCCGGGATCGTCGATCAGCTCCTCGGGCGTGTATCCGAGGATCGGCTCGCTCTGAGGGCTGACGAACGTGAGGGGGCTCGAGTGGGGCTCGGTCGGCGAGGGCAACTCGACGAAGGTGATCGCTGGGATCTGCTCCACCAGGGCCCGGTACCTGGCCTCCGCCATCGAGGCCTTGGACTCGGCCGCCCGGGCGCTCGCCTCCGCTTCCTTCCGCGAGGTGATGTCGATCAGGACGCCGTGGAACCTCTTCGGCCGCCCATCCCCGTAGCGCTCGAGGAGAACGGCCTCGTCCAAGACCCACACGATGTGGCCGTCCTTCGCCAGGTACCTGGTCTCGACGCTGTATGTCTCCCCGGTCGTCTGGGACCGGAGCGTGGCGGCCAGCACGCGCGTGCGGTCGTCGGGATGCAGCCGCGAGAGCCACAGGTCGGCCGCCCCCCACTCTTCCGGCGTGTACCCGAGGAGCCGCTCGATCTGGGGGCTCGTGTAGTCGATCTGGTCGGCCTCCTGGTCAACGTGCCAGACGTAGGTGACCGCCGGGATCTGCTCGGCCAGCAGCCGGTACTTCCGCTCGGTCGCGCGAAGTTCATTCTCGGCCCGCCGGCGCTCCGCGATCTCCAGGGCCATCATCTCGTTGGCCTCTTCCAGCTCGTGCGTACGGAGCAGCACCCGGAGCTCGAGGTCGTCGCGGGCCAGGCGAAGCTCGTCCTCCGCCCGCTTCAGCTCGGTGATGTCGAGCTGTACGCCCTGCCAGTGCAGCGCTCGCCCGTCCCGGTCGCGGACCAGGGTGGCGACGTCCCGGAACCACACGGCTCGTCCATCGCTCGCGATCAGGCGGTACTCGCGGCTCCACGGTCGACCGGTCTCGTTGGCGACGTCGTGGGCGGCCAGCGTCTGCTCCCGGTCGTCGGGATGCAGGAGCTCCATCCAGATGTCCGGCTGATCCAACCACTCCTCACGGCGGTAGCCGAGCGCTCGCTCGACCTGTGGGCTCACGTAGAGGGTGCGCCGGTCGTCGTCGGGGGCGACGAGGTACACGACGGCCGGGACGTTCTCCACGAGCGCCCGATACTTCTCCTCGGCCTCCCGGAGCGCCAGTTCGGCCTCCTTCTGGGCCGTGATGTCGTGGAGCACGCCCTGCCACGCTCGGACCCTGTCGTCTGGCCCTCGCACGGGCTCGGCCCCGTCGCGAATCCAGAGCCACCGTCCGTTCCGGTGCTGGACCCGGTACTCGCACTGGAATGACTCCCCGTTCGCCCTGGCCGTCGCCCAGGTCCTGGCCACGAGGGGGCGATCATCGGGGTGGGTGTTGTCCCGCCAGAGCTCCGGCCGGGCCAGGTAGGCCGAGGGTGAATAGCCCAAGATCCGCTCGGACTGGGGGCTGATATAGAGGGAGTCGGGACGCTGCTCGTCCGAGTCGATGTAGACCACGGCGGGGACCTGCTCCACCAGGGTCCGATAGAAGGCCTCGAAGGACTGGAACAGGCCCTCGGGGCCGTCGGGGGGATGGCGCTCCAGCATGGGCCGCTATCTTCGCCCCCGAGACGGTGGGCGACAAGGGACCGACGCGGCTACAGTCGAAATCGGGAGGGTGGCCGAGCGGACGAAGGCGACGGTCTTGAAAACCGTTAGCGGGGCGACCCGCTCCTGGGTTCGAATCCCAGTCCTCCCGCCATCTACCAGGGAGTTTGCGGTTTCGTCGGGTCGAGCCGTTGGCGGAAATGGTGCCGTGGGGCCGTGTGGGGGCCGTATGTGGCGGAAACGTGGCGCCGTCGCGCATGGTCGAGGCTCAACGACGGCGGCGAGTCAGGGTGAAGCCGTAAAGGGCCCCGAGGCCCGAAATCTTCTGCTTCACCCACGGCTCATGGCGGGTAGACGATCCTGTCGGAAGAGGCGAGGTTGACCCTGAGGGCCGCAGTTCCCGCCACAACCTCGAGCACCGACCTGCCCCGCGCATCCCGGAGGAAGGTCTGCGATCGTGCGCCGACATCCGGTCTGCTACGGACCGAGAAGCTCCGAGCGACAGGAAGGGGCGCTCGTTAGGATGCGCCGTTTCAGACGACCCCGCACAGACCGTCACAGCCAAGCAGAACCGACCTGCTTCCTCGCAGGATCGCATCCGTCGCGATCCGAGCCGGGGAGCGGCTGAACGCGGTAGGAAGTCCCAACGGGGTTCGAACCCGTGTCTCCACCTTGAGAGGTTGAGCCGGGCCGATCCCGTGACCTGCGGCGGAAGCGGAAAAGCGCCGTTGGCATGCGGATTCGGTTCCTGGTCGCTACGCTGCGCGTGCAAGCACGCGCAGCATCCGCTCGAAGATCCAGCGGGTTGCCTGCTCGAAGATCCAGCGGGTTGCCTCATCGCTCACGGAACGAGATCAGCTCATCGGTGTCGACCTTCACGAGCATCGAGTCCTTGGTCCGGCGGCTTCTGGGGACTGTCGGACCCCCGCGATGCGGCGAGTCGCGGAGTACCGTGGTTACTCACCCAGCTTGCTGAACTGGTGGACTAACGCACATGGGCAAGGCCCGATTGATCCTCACTTGCGGGTTGCCCGGGTCAGGCAAGACCATACTGGCCCGGCAGCTCGCTGCGGACCGGGGTGCCGTGCGCCTTACTCAGGATGAATGACTTTGGGCCCTCGGCTCCACCCCCTGGGACGAATCGACCAGGGAGAAGGTCGACCACGAACTTTGGCGTCTCGCCCAGGAGATCCTGCGCCTCGGCCTGAGTGTCGTCCTCGACTTTGGGCTGTGGGCACGGATCGAACGTGACGAGATGCGAACCGCGGCTCGTGGTCTTGGCGTCGGTGTCGAACTGCACTACCTCGACGTGCCGACCGACGAACTGTGGCGGCGTATCGAGGCCCGAAACTCCGAGCCGCCATGGGACAGCCACCCGATCCGCCGGGCGGACCTCGATGGGTGGGCGGCCTCGTTCCAGGCACCCGATGCTGCCGAGCTGGCGTTGTTCGATCCTCCGCCAGGTTCAAACTGACCCACTACCGAAGGCGCGGATCGAGAGGGGTGCAGCCGTCGACGGCTCTATCGTGGGTCGCCGCGGCGATGGTCGGCCTCCGGATGATGAGCCGTGACGGTCCGGTGTACGCCGCGAGGCCAATGCGGGGCCACTTGCCCTCGTGGCTCCCGGACGTGTTCTCTGACCTGCGTAGTCCCAACGGGACGGTATCCGAACTCCTTGCACCACCTCAGCGCCCGGCTCCATAGCCTCTTCAGCGACGTGGGTCTCCAGGCATGATCGCTCGGCGGCGGCCCGAAATCCCCCGAGCAAGTCCTTGGTCCAGTCCTCGGTCCAGTCCTCGGTCCAGCGTTGACGACCACGCGTCTTTCGTCCACGCCGCTCATCGTAGATGCTTCATCTCATTCCGACCCCCGGGGCCATCTCAGCGGATGCCTGCACTTACCCGTTGGCAGTACCCTAGCGCCGAAGTTGTGCGCCTCGCGGAAAACGAGTTGGTGCTCCTAAGTCGGGCGTGCTACGCGGGAGGCTACTTCCAGTAATCAGCGATGCTTGTCCAATACTGACGTGCCTCGTCGAGGTCCCAGACCGCATAGTACTTGCCGGCCCTAAACATGGGGGCTCGAAGAGCTCTGGCCGTAGGAGGTCATGACCGGCTCCGTCCAAAGAATGCCTGCTGGCAGGCTGCACTCGCTGCCCAATTCCAAGAAGGCCAGGACTCCTCACGGCGGCATCAGAGGACGTGGAGTCGGGGAGACTCCACCATCGCTCCCCGTTCCTCTTCACGCGGAGGCGGAAGGACCACTGTAAGAACTCGAACGCCGCTGCGCGAGCATCTTGCGCCATGCGGGCACGTCGGGAGCCGCCCGCAGACGGTTCGGGCCGGCGCTAGCCAGGCGATCAGCGGCCTCCGCCCGCGTGAGCCCGGACGTCGGATCGCTGCCCATCGAGCGGGCCACATCGATGGCGCTGACGAGCGACGGATCAGCGATCCCGGTCCTCACCGACGCGACCCATCCTCGCAAACCGATGTCGTCTCCAACTAGCGCCCGAGGAACCAATGATGCCTTCTCACGGCCCCCAGTTCTCGCGCAACGATCGCGCCGGCAAGCCCGTCACGGCCCCGACGGGCACATTCACGATGAACGCCAGGCCCCCACTAGAGGCGCCCGAACAGCCTGAAGCTCGGGCCCGCCTGAAGGCTCCTTCCGAAGCGTGGCGGCGCGACGTTCAGGATCGTTCGCTTCTAACCGCCCAGCCCGGAACGCGTGCCGAGCCCCGGACTCGACGGCCACCCCTACCGCTGGCTCGTTGTGAGCATCCGACTGCACGTGACCGCGCTTCGCCGCTTGCTGATCGCCACGAAGCGGCGAGCAACTATCGGGTGACGTCGAGTGCCTCATCGGATCGCTCACTGAATCGCGGCCGAAGGCACCCCTCGACCTTCCCGTTGGTCTGCGACCGGTATGGGCGGGTGATCATGTGGCGGGACCCGATTCGCCGTGAG
This sequence comes from Actinomycetota bacterium, assembly GCA_046728055.1. Lineage (GTDB taxonomy): Bacteria > Actinomycetota > UBA4738 > UBA4738 > HRBIN12 > AC-69. The sequence goes on from JBKPDU010000048.1 coordinate 14,388, forward strand.
GGCCGCATGAAAGTCTCTCGACAAGACGTAGTTCTTCGCCTGGTCAGTCATCACGCGCTCGATCCGAACGCCGACCTCTCCGGAGTGACCGGCGGCCCGAGCGAGGAACCCGCGCAGGTCGTTCCCCGTTCATCGGGGTGGACCTCGACGTAGGAGTAGCGTGAATGGTCGTCGAGGGCAGTGTGGAGGTAGTCGTAGCCGGCTCTGCGGCCGTTGGGAGCCTTGGTCTCGCTGCTCTGTCCGAGCATGCGCCATCCACCGCCTGGGCGGATCCTGCCGAGCTCTTAACGTCGACGTGCAGGAGTTCGCCTGGATCCTCCCGTTCGTAGCGCAGCGGCGTGGCTGTCGGACGAGTCGCCACTGACGCTGCCGGGCGAACTACCGATAAGAGCATGTCGTGCAACTCAGCGCCAAGTCAGTTTCGTACACCGCCCGCAATGCATCGCGCAAGACTCGACTCCGCCGGCCTGTTGACGTAGCGGTTCCCAGTGGCATTCGGCGAAGAGGTGGGGGGGCTGCGTGCACCTCCCACCTTGTGGCCGTGACAGAAGAGGGCCTTCCTTGCGATCCGGGAGGGTGAATGACCCCCTTGGTCGGACCGGACCGCGGTGCCCCGTCCAGGCACGTGGCCGACTGTCGCAGAGGGGGCTTAAGTTCCAAGCGTGACGAAACATGCGACTCAAGGGCTCGCGAACGGTGACCGATATGCCGTTCATGGACAGCGGCGCGCATACGCACGCGTAGCGTCGAACAACCACGATGTCGGGCCCGCGCAGCATCGAGGTCGGCGTTCCACGCGCCTTGAGGATCGCGGCCGGGGTCATGGTCACGGTCGTCCTCTCGGTGCTTCCCGGGGCGACGATCTCGAGCCTGGCCGACGCCCCTGATGAGCTGAAGGAAGCCAAGAAGGAGCTCGCCGAGGTTCGAGGCAGGGTGCAGGAGCGCCTGGAGAAGCTCAAGATCCTCCAGCGCCGCATGAGCCGGCTTGCGACGCGTATCTCGCGCACCGAAAACAGGCTGGTCGAGGCCGAGCGGCGCATCGCGAGGCTAGAGGGCGAGATCGAGGCCCTTGAGCTCCGAGCCGCCGAGATCAAGGCCGAGCTGGACGAGCGCAACCGCACCGCGTACATGCTGGGCGGCGTCAACGTGATGTACGTGCTGACCGCCACGTCGGCGGCCGACGCCGCCTCGAGGGTCTCGCTCCTGTCAGAGATGAACCGGCGGGGCGCGGCGCTCGTCGCCGAGCTGCAACGAATCGAGGAGCGTCTGTCGGGGGAGCGGGCCGAGGTCGTGCGCGGTCGCCAGCTGATGGAGCTCTATCGGCGGAGCCTGGAACGGGATCGCCGGGCGATGGAGCGCAAGATGGCCGAGTCCCGCCGGCTCGTGGCCGACCTTCGGGCGCACGCCGAGCAGATCCGGGAGGAGATCCAGCGGCTCCGGGGTCCATTCGTCGTGTGCCCCATGGGAGGCCCGCACGCGATCGCCGACAACTTCGGCGACCTGCGTCACGAGCCCGGGGGCGGGACCCACATCCACCAGGGCGACGACATCATGGCCGCAAGCGGAACGCCGATCCTCGCCCCCTTCGACGGCGCGGCGTCCGCCTCCCACAGCTCGCTGGGCGGGCTCGGGGTCAACGTCCACGGTGAACAGGGCTACGTGTATAACGCGCATCTATCCCGGCTCGGCAGCCTCGGCTCGGTCGAGGCTGGCGACGTCGTCGGATATGTCGGGTCGACCGGCCACTCGACCGGCCCGCACAACCACTTCGAATGGCATCCAGGGAACGGACGGGCGGTCGATCCTTACGATTACCTGATGCGCGTCTGCAGCGCCCCGCTGTGACGTCATAAGCTGCGCCTCATCGGGCCGAGACGCGGTCTCCATGGCAGCCTGCTGGCGGCCTTTCAAGACTGCCGAACATCGTACGATGCGGAATGTGTTACGGCCCCGATGCTTCGACGTTCACCGAGTCGTACCTCGAAGGCGAGCAGGTCCAGCACATAACGCGAGGCGGTGTGTTCAGGGGGTGATTCGGCGTATCCGGTTTCCAGCCCAATCGAGAGTCCGACCGCCGGTCCACCGGCTCCGCGCTACGAAGCCCCTCCTGCAGACCTAGGACCTGTAGGGCCGGTGGTGGTGGTCTCGAGGCCACCGGCCCGGTGACTGCCCGAAGTGCCCGAGCACTGGTGTGAGGTTCATACCGGCTCGAGCCTCGAGGCCAACAGTGCCTCAGGCGGACCTGAGGTTCACGCCGACTTCAACGTCCGCTCCACGGAGCTCGATCAGCCGGCTTTGATAGAGGTGACCTGATGAGGTGAATGTAGTAATCGTGATTGTGGGTTTAGTCGTCTTTCTGATCGGAGTCATCAGCTTAATCAGGCCAGACGTGCCGATTGCTCTCAGGAGTGAGTGGGCGAGACTCATCTCCCGGCCGTTCCTGCATGGTCGCGTGTTGGGTGGTGAGGTACGCAGAGACGACCCACTTCAGCGACTGTTCTCGCGGCTGAGCGGCATCTTCTTCATCATCGTTGGAATTGGCGCCCTGGTCGTAGGGTTACTCGCCAACGACAGATAGATGCACGAGGGTTCCCCGCTGCCGCGGCCGTCATCCTCGCCTGCCGGCCAGGACCAAAGTCCTGGGGAGCGTTGACGTCGTAGTGCCAATGTCGAGGACAGGCTCACAAGGCTGCTGTCGCTGGACGTCGTGTGCGGTCGCGTCCGGCGACCCGGACTGTGGTCCCGCCGTTGCCTCATGACCTCATCATCGACGCCACACGTATCGTCGGAAGGCACGGCCAAGAACGACGAACAAACCCAGGGATTATGTCCAACGACTGGACCGTCACTCGATGGTCCAAATCCTGGTCGAAACGTGGTCCAAACGGACCGTCAGGCGTAGCTCAGTGCCGTCTCACGCGGGTCTTCATCGAGAAGCCAGGCGTCATTATCACCCGTCTTGAGGAGATCCCAGACGGCGTCGTCGTCTCGGCCTTGTCGGACGAGCCTCGGGATCGTCACGCGGCGGTAGAGCTGCCGGCTACGCCTCAACGCCTGCCATTCCGGCGCTGTCTTGTCGATCTTGACCGTCGCTCCGGCCTCCTGAGCCTCGAAGATCTTCTGCCAGGCGTCGATGACGTGCCGATCGAGGTAGTAGAGGCCTTGACGCTCTGGCCATGTCAGCTCTCGAGTCGGATCTTCGGCCTCCGAGGCTGAGACCCCGACCTTGTCGACGAGGAGCATCTTCGCGAGGCGCTTCGTCGTCGTCTGGGGGATGTCCAACATCTCCGAGATCTCCCTGAAGGTGACGCCGTCACGCCTCAGACGCTGGACCTTGGTCGCCTTGAGGACCCGGTCAGCCTGTCTAGCAGCCTTGTTCCTCCGGTATTGCCTGTTCATCGTCTGCTCTGCCTTTCTTCCCCTCTGCGGATGGTAGGGGGGATGGCACCCTGCGGTATGGGCTCAGGTCATCGTCTTCTTCCTAGGGCTCGGTATCGAACCGAGCTTAGGGGCATCCACCCGAGCCCTCTTCTTCGCCGTCAGCGGTGCCTGCGTCCTCTTGGGTGCGGGGGTGTTTCGCGCCCTTCGCTCTCATCGGAGTGCTGAGTCGACGCGTCGTTGAAAGCGAGGGAGATGGCTGCGTGCAGGTGCTGATGTCGCTTTCGATGGAAAGCGACATCGCGGAAGGGCTAGGACGGTCTGGATGAAGACGAAGTTGCGAGGGGGTTGGTCCCTCCGACGACCCAGACGCCATAGACGCCAGGACCGAGGCACCGGTCGGGGATTGGGTATCCAAGCCACTTCTCGACTCTTCGAATCTGGTCATCCCGGGGTTCCTCCCCCGGATAGAACTCCACCGTATAGCCGCCGCCCATCTCGAACCGCTCACCCTCGATCGCGACGATGGCGCCGTCGCCGTCGCGGACTACGACTCGTCCAGATTCATCCCGCGCGGCCGTAAATCCCTTCCACCAGACGGGCATAGGGTGAGGGATATAGAAACCCCGTGACCTGGTCTTTCTTCGAGTTCGCTCAACCTGCTCCAGCTCGGCGGCCACGATCGGGATTCAGACCGTCCATGGGGCGAGACACCTGTTTCGCGAACATTGTCTGGGGACGCCCTTACCAAGTCTCGGGGTCGCCTACTGCCTCGACTACCTGTCGGATGGCATCGATCACTGTGTCGGGCTGCTCTTCCTGGATGATGTGCCCGCTGTCCCTAACAATGAGGTGCTTTGCATTCGGGACGAGTCCAGCGAGCTGCTGTTGCAGCTCCTGCCAGACTCGTTCCTTTGCCTGAGCGAGCTCCGGTGGCTCGCCGGGCGAAGGCGGATCCGGCACCCCGTGGGTCAGGACGAACAGCGGCATCGGCCGAAGCGGACTGTCCGCGAGGGTCGCGCGCATCTCGGCGGAGCTCGCGGCGATGTCGATCTGCTCGTCGTCGACGCGAGCCACGAACGGAGCGTGCGCCTGTTGCTCGAGTGCGGCCTGGTACCCGCGCCACTGATCCTGACTGAGGAGCTCCTTCAGCAAGACCAACCCTGACGCGTCCAGTTCCTCGGACACCGCATCGACCAGCACCATTCCGACGACCTCGTCGGGGTACCGACTCGCGTACAGCCTGACGAACAGTCCGCCGTCTGAGTGGCCGACCAAGACGAATGGACCGGGAACGCCGGCGGACGTGAGCGCCGCATGCAGATCCGCGACGACATCGCCCGCTGTCCTCGGCTTCGGCGCGGGGTCGCTCGCACCTCCCGGGATGTTGGCCCGGTCGTAGCTGCAGACGCGGGCGAAGCTGGCGACCTCGGGCTGGACCTTGGTCCACGCGTTCGCTCCCCCTCCGGCTCCCGCCTCCAGGATCACCGTTGGACTCCCCGAGCCCACGCAGGTCAGGAAGAGCGTCCGCTCTCCCCCGACGTCGAAGGCTCCCGTGTAGGGACCGGGGGTCGCGAGCTCCCGGGCCGAGGGGCCGGGAAGATCGCCCAGGTTCAGGTAGGTGATCCGGTGGGGGGCCTCCACCTCGACGTTCATGTACGCCGCAGCTCGCACCGAGCCCTCCACAGGCCGCTGCGAGGTGATCAGCCCAATCGCTTCGGTGGAACTGAGTGGCGCCGAGAACCCGGTAAGGGTGACGTGACCGGCCTGGGCGGAGGTTCGTCGGAATTGCTCGATCAGGGCCTGCGGCGGGAATCCCTGGAGGAATTCGGGGGCGAAGTGCGCCACCACGTCTTCCTCAGTGAGGGTGTCGGCCCCTCCGTTCAACTGGGCCATGACCCATTCGAGCTGGCTGCCCACCGGCGTTGAGGGGATCTGTACGGTCTCCACATCGCCGCTGGGGGGGCGATCCCCGCTACACCCAAGGAGGAGCGCCGCGGCGAGCGCGAAGCCAAGGAGCACACCGAGAGCCACTCGGGATCGCTGAGTCTCCCCCGAGCGATCGAGGCCTCCCGTCGATGATCCGATTCGATGAATCCGTGCCGCGCGGTTCATGGCTCCGTTCCGATGACCCTCTGTCTGCAACTTCGTCGCCTTGCCCCTGTCCTCGACCTGCGCTGCCCCGTGACGTTTGCCATCGATCGAAGCCTCCGCCACCCGGAGCTGCGGGCCAACCCTGCCTCCCGGTCGAGTGAGAGGGCGAAACACACCGAACGTCGGGGTGCTGCCACCCGTCCGGGGTCCGCCCGGAGGACGAGGTGGTCGAGGGTCAGTGAGCCGGCGGTAAGGCACAAAACCTCGGATCGGCCGCGTGACCAGGTCTTTCTTCGAGTCGCTCGACCTGCTCCGCCTCCGCGGCCCAGATGGGGGATCCAGATTGTCACCGGGCGAGACACGTAATTTCGTGAACATACTCGGGTTACGCCGGACCCCATGTCTCACTTTCGGATCGCAGCAGGGATCCATCGGGCATGATGAGAACAGTCTCCGGGTCCGGAGGTCTATATGAGACGTTGGTGCGCTTGGTTCGCATGTGTGTCGGTCTTCTTCCCCATGTGGCTCGTCTTAACTGGCTTTGGAGCATTCGCCAAGGTGACATCCTGCTCCGACAGATCGAATCGTGACGCCATCGTGGGGACAAAGGAGCCGCAAACGCTGCAGGGCACGCCGGGAGACGACATCATCCTCGGCCTCGGTGGTAACGATTTCATCCGAGGACTGAGCGGTGACGATCTCCTCTGCGGTGGGCGCGGCGATGACAAGTGGGGCCACGGTAGCTGCACTTGCCGGGTTTATCGGGGTCCGCTATTACGTAGACCTGTGGAAGAAGCGTGACAGTCTGTTTGACTATGACGGCTGCGTAGATCGTTTCCCCGGCCTCTGCTCACCCGACTAGCGGTCTCAGAGTGGGAGGAATCCTCGGGGTGAATGAGCGAAGCCAGCGACCGAGTACGGCTCTGGGTGAAGGCCCGAAGATGGGCCATCGTTGGGGGACTCACTCCCGTCATCGCCGGGTTGGTTGTTTTGGGAGCAATAACAGGCGACTGGGCCGCTTTGTCAGGAGGTCTTCTCGGCATCGCGCTCTGCGGAAGCCTCGTCGCCACCTTCATCGCCAATCCCACTCTGTGGGAGCCCGAGCATCGATGGAAATGCCTTGCATTGTGGATCGCCATCGGTACGCTAGGCATTGTAGTCATTGTGATCCTCGTGTTCCTGCTGACGTAGCCGGCGCATTGCCTCGCGCGTTTGCCGCGAATATCCTGACCGTACATCACCAATCATCTGCATAACCCCAGCCACAGTCATGTGTTCGCGGTGACACTCGGTGTCTTCGCGGCAAAAGAGTAGGAGATCTGCATTCAGGCTGGGGGGTTCAAGCGGAGTTCCTGAAATCGACCCTCTACAATGCTGCGACAACGACCCTCACCATCGTCGGAGGGGGTCTATGTGCCAAGGCCGCAACCAAAGGCTGAGGGGTGCATTTATTCGGTCCGCACTCGTGAGCAGGGCACTCGGACCCGACTCAGGGGCAGAGCTCCGCAGTACCCATCGAAGCAGTCGGAATCTCCCCGGATAACACAAGCCGAAGGTGAAGCCTCCATAAGGTTGACCGGAAGGGGCTCAGGCTCGGACCGCGTCTCCTAGGACGGACCTACCCGATTCGGGCGACTCGTCATCCTCGTTGGGAGACCCGGCACTACCTGGGTTGGCCCACTGGGCTGAACGACGCTAGATCAGCGGCCGGTTCCCAATAGATGCAGCCTTCACGCTGAAACCGAGGCGCTGGTCGGACAACTGCTGCCTCCGACGGAAGGGCAGGGTTGGGCCCCGCCCCGTCGGTTGCGCACGAAGATTAAGCCCCGTTGTCGCTTGCAGGCCGAGGGTTGCGAGCATCGGCTCGAGCGATCGAGGAGGAGAAAGGATCGAGCTAGTCACCGCCTCCATTATGCCGAGGCCGCGATCGGCCAGCATCCAATGAGGAGAGCTCACGTCGGTGGACGACGCTCGGCGAATAGGTCCTTTGGCCGTAGAGATTCTCTGGCCAAAGGACCTATTGCGTAGTCCGTTAACCGTCCTGTAAGACTCGTGACGTAGGTCTTGGAGGGGAGGTCAGCCATGGCTCGTCCGAGCTACGCGAGTACCATTCGAACCGCGGTCGTCGCTGGGAT
>JBKPDU010000049.1:0-13443 GCA_046728055.1 Actinomycetota bacterium
CCACGGTCTTTGCCAGATCCTCCACCTCGGGCGACTGCTTGATCAGCCCCAGGTTGTCGCGTAGCCACTGGACGAGGGCGCCGGTGATGGCGATGGCTCCCTCCAGGCAGTAGACCGCGGGCTGGTCGCCGATCTTGTATCCGAGCGTCGTCAGCAATCCGCTCTTGGACTGGACGGGCGTGGTACCGGTGTTGAGCAGCATGAAGTTTCCCGTTCCGTAGGTGTTCTTGGCGTCACCGACGTCGAACGCGGTCTGCCCGAACACCGCCGCCTGCTGGTCGCCCAGGTCGCCGGCGACCGGGATCCCCGCCAGGGCGCCCCTGGCCTCGCCGTAGACCTGGCTCGATGCCCGGACCTCGGGCAGCATGGCCCGGGGGATGCCCAGGATGCCCAGGATCTCGTCGTCCCAGTCCAGCGTCTCGAGGTTCATGAGCATGGTCCGACTGGCGTTGGAGACGTCGGTGATGTGGACGCCGCCGTCCGGGCCACCGGTGAGATTCCAGATGCACCAGGTGTCGATGTTGCCGAACAGGACCTCGCCCCGCTCCGCGCGCTCGCGCACCCCGTCGACGTTCTCCAGGATCCACTTGATCTTCGGTCCCGAGAAGTACGTGGCGAGTGGCAGTCCAACCTTCGAGCGGAACCGATCCTGGCCGCCGTCCTTCGCCAGGTCGTTGCAGATCCTGTCGGTCCGGGTGTCCTGCCACACGATCGCGTTGTAGACCGGCTTGCCCGATGACCGCTCCCACACGAGCGTGGTCTCGCGCTGGTTCGTCACCCCCACGGCCGCGAGGTCGCTCGCCTGGATCTTGGCCTTGCTCAGCCCGCCGCTGATCACCTCCTCGGAGCGTTGCCAGATCTCCATCGGGTCGTGCTCCACCAACCCGGGCTTCGGATAGATCTGCTCGTGCTCCTTCTGATCGATCCCGACCACCTTCCCGCTGTGGTCGAAGATCATGAACCGCGTGCTGGTCGTTCCTTGATCGAGCGCTCCTACGTAGTCCGCCATGGCGCCTCCCGTCCTCCTCTTCCTCCTCCTAGGGATCCGCGTCGGCCCAGGTGTCGGCCGCTGTCTGCAGCAGCAGGAAGCTCGACGTGGCCCCCGGATCCTGATGGCCGGCGCTCCGCTCGCCGAGGTAGCTGGCCCGGCCCTTGCGGGCCACCAGGGGGATCGTTGCCTTCATCCCCTCCTCGGCCGCTACGGCCGAACGCCGGAGCGCGTCGCCGAAGGAGGCCCCCTCCTCGAGGGCCTCCTTCAACGCGTCGCGGGCCGGCGCCAGCGCGTCGACCATCGTCTTGTCACCGGGTTCGGCCTTCCCCCGCATGACCACGCCATCGAGCCCTTTCGTGAGGGCCTCGGCCCAGTCCTGCGAGGAGAGCTCCTGCTTGCCGGCCACGGCCATGCCCATCTGCAAGAACAGCGTCCCGTACAGGGGTCCCCCGGCACCGCCGACGGTTGAGACGAGGGTCATCCCCACCGTCTTGAACAGGTTGCCGACGTCTGCCTCCGCAACGCCGTCGAGCTTGGCCAGTGCGGCGGTCATCCCGCGATCCATGTTGATCCCGTGGTCCGCGTCGCCGATGGCGGAATCCAGGCCGGTAAGGTACTCCCGGTTCTCCGACATCACCTTGGCGAACGCCCGGACGAACTGGACCACCTGGTCGTACGGGACGCTCACCGCGCCTCCTTCCCCGCTCGCCGGCACTCGCGCCGGCCGCCACCAGAGATGCTCAAACGCCCCAGCGCAACCCGGGGGTCTTCACCGGCGCGTCCCACAGCTTCGTGAGCTCCTCGTCCAGCCTGAGCAGCGTGATCGAGAACCCTGCCATCTCGAGCGACGTGATGTACGAGCCGATCAGGTTCCTGGTGATCTTGATGCCCCGTCCCTCCAGGAACTTGTTCACCTCGTTGTACACGACATAGAGCTCGATGAGGGGCGTGCCGCCCATGCCGTTCACGAACGCCAGGACTTCGTCGCCCCTCGAGTATGGGATGTCCTCCACCACGGCGACCGCCATCATCTCCACGACCTCGCGGACCGGCTTGAGCTTCATCCGCTCCCGGCCGGGCTCGCCGTGGATCCCGATGCCGAGCTCCATCTCGTCGTCGCCGATGTTGAAGGTCGGCTTCCCGGCCGCCGGCATCGTGCACGAGGTCAGGGCCATGCCCATGCTCCGCCCGTTCGTGTTCACGAAGCGAGCGATCTCCGCAACCTCTTTCAGCGCACGACGTTCCTCCGCGGCCGCTCCTGCGATCTTCTCCATGAGCACGGTCGTGCCGACGCCTCGACGCCCCGCGGTGTACGTGCTGTCCTGTACCGCCACGTCGTCGTCGACCAGGACCGATTCGACCTCGATACCCTCGCCTCGAGCCAGCTCGGCCGCCATGTCGAAGTTCATGACGTCGCCGGTGTAGTTCTTCACGATGTGGAGGACACCCGCACCGCCGTTCACTTCCTTCGTCGCTTCCAGCATCTGGTCGGGAGTGGGAGAGGTGAACACCTCGCCCGGGCATGCGGCGTCCAGCATGCCCATCCCCACGAAACCACCATGCATGGGCTCGTGGCCGGAGCCGCCCCCCGAGACCAGGGCCGCCTTCCCCTGCACGGGCGCATCGACCCGAACGATGTAATTCGGGTTGGTGTGGACCCGTACGAGGTCCGGATGTGCCGCCGCGATCCCCTGGAGCGCCTCGGTGACGACGTCCTCCGGTCTGTTGATCAGCTTCTTCACATGGGCTCCTTCCCGCGGCGGAGCGGCCGCTTCCTACGTGAACATGGCCTTGTAGAACCAGGCCCCCAGGATGCCACCGACGATCGGAGCCACGACCGGGATCCACGCGTACGACCAGTCCGAGTCGCGCTTGCCGGGGATCGGCAGGAAGAAGTGCGCGATCCGTGGACCGAGGTCCCGTGCCGGGTTGATGGCGTACCCCGTCGGGCCACCGAGCGACAGGCCGATGCCCAACACCAGAAGGCCGATCAGGAGAGGTGCGAACCCCACCGTCAGCTCGTTGCCGATGATCGACAGCACGCCGAGCAGCAGGGCGAACGTCCCGATGACCTCGGTGATGAAATTGGCCACGTAGTTGCGGACGGCCGGCCCGGTGCAGAACACGGCCAGCTTGGTCCCCGGGTCCTCGGTCGGCGCCCAGTGGGGGTAGTACGCCAGGTACACCAGGACCGCGCCGATGATCGCCCCCACGTACTGACCGGCGATGAACGTCGGCACGTCCTTCCACGCCAGCCCCTGGTCGGTGGTGGCCAGGGCGATCGAGACCGCCGGGTTGATGTGGGCCCCGCTGAACCGCGCCACAGCGTAGACGGCGATGGCGACGGCAAGGCCCCATCCGAAGGTGATGACGATCCACCCCGAGTTCTGTGACTTGGTCTTGTTCAACACCACACCGGCGACGACGCCATCGCCGAACAGGATCAGCAGTCCGGTTCCGATCGCCTCCGCAGTGAAGTTGTTCATGACCACCCCCTTATCGAGACGACAGGGCAAGCGGCCCGGGCCTCCTGGGCCAGGGCGAGAAATGCCAAGCCCACCCCCTTTCTCCCGCCGGAAGGATCGCGGGTGGCCGTATATCCAACCCCAAGCCAAGATCGTTCGGTCTCACATGTCAAATCGGGTCGGTTCGAGACGGTGTTCGGTATCGTCGAACAGCGCCGTCGGGCGCCGACACCGCCGTCGCGTCTCGAGCGCGCGCTTGACAGGCATCCCCGGAGAAGCGGAACGTGGCAGGTGATGGGAGAGCGGCGGGCCACAGGGGTCCCGGTGGCGGCGGGAGACTGGGAGGTCCTCCTGGGAGACGCGTTCGTTCGGCAGTGGGTGAACGAGCTCGCCACCATGGTCCACAACCAGCGCGATTACCTGACGCAGCTCGACGCCGCGATCGGGGACGCTGACCACGGGATCAACATGGACCGGGGCCTCACTGCCGCGGTGGCCAAGCTCCAGGGAATGGCGGAGGTGGTGCCGGGAGCCATCATGCAGGCGGTGGGGACCGAGCTCATGTTCACCGTCGGCGGGGCCGCCGGTCCACTCTACGGGAGCGGGTTCCGGGGGCTCGGTCAGGCGCTCGGGTCGAAGGAGCGGTTCGGGCCGGAAGATCTGCTGGTGGCGCTTCGGGCCGGGCTCGAGGCCATCCAGAAGCTGGGGGCCGCCGCGGTGGGTGACAAGACCATCGTCGATGCCTTCGTCCCGGCGCTGGCGGCGTTCGAGCGAGGGCTTCGGGCCGGTGACGACCTGCCGGCCGCCGCTTCCAGAGCCAGGGTTGCAGCCGAGAAAGGGATGCGAGCAACGGTGCCGCTCCAGGCCCGAAAGGGTCGAGCCTCATACCTCGGGCCCCGGAGCATGGGGCATCAGGATCCGGGCGCCACGTCGACGGCGCTGCTGTTCTCGGCCCTGCAGCGAGCGGCGGACGGTGCGAACGGCCCGGCCGAGGAGCGACCGTGATCCGATCGGTGCACCGTGCCGTGCTGATCCTGAAGGAGCTGGGCTCGTCCCCCCGCCTGGGCGTGACCGAGCTCGGCGAGCGGCTGGGCCTGGCCAAGGCCACCGTCTTCGGGTTGCTGCGCGCCCTGGAAACCGAACAGCTCGTGGAGCGGGACGACGAGGCCGGGAAGTATCGCCTGGGGCCGGCCATGCTCCAGCTGGGGAACGCGTTCCTGGACAACCACGAGCTCCGGGCGCGCTCGCTCCTGTGGGCCGAATCCCTGGCCAACCGGGTACAAGAGGCGGTTCGGGTCGGCGTCCTGAACGGCGACCGGGTCTTGATCGTCCATCACGTGTTCCGACCGGACAACTCGGTACAGATCCTCGAGGTGGGGGCGTCCATCCCCTGGCACGCCTGCGCCCTGGGGAAGGCCATGGCGGCGTACCTGGAGACCGAGCGGCGGAGCGAGCTTCTTGACCAGGACCTCGCCCGTCTGACCGGCAAGACGGTGTGCGATCCCGCGGCCCTGGATCGGGAACTCGATCAAGTGGGCAGACGGGGGGTCGCGTTGGAGGACCAGGAGGCCATCGTGGGAGAGGCGGAGATCGCGGCCACGGTGTTCAATCACACGGGCGGGCCGGTCGGCGCCATCGGCGTGGCTGGCCCGGTCGAGCGGTTGCTGGGCGACGGTCCCTCGGCCCACATGGCGGCGGCGGTCCGGGAGACCGCTCGAAGCCTGTCCAGGGAGATGGGCGCGGGCCGATTGTCGGCCCGGGCCCGCTGACCCGTCGGTGACGGCCGCGAGGTCGCTGTGAAAGCATGGCCCGTTCATGGGCGGAATCGACCTCCACACGCATACGAACCGGTCCGACGGGACGTTCACGCCGACAGAACTGGTGAGGCTGGCGTCCCAGCGCGGCCTGGAGGTCGTGGCCATCACCGATCACGACACGATCGACGGGCTCGAGGAGGGCGCTGAGGCCGGACTCGAGCTGGGCGTCGACGTCGTTCCGGGCACGGAGCTCTCGGCCGAGCACCAGGGCGCCAGCGTCCACGTCCTGTGCTACTGGATGGATCCGGAGAACGTGGAGCTCCAGGCTGAGCTGGTCCGGCTGCGCTCCGAGCGGCTCGTGCGGGGGGAGGCAATGGTCGAGAAGCTCCGAACGCTCGGGTACCCGGTCTCGTTCGAGCGGGTCCGCGAGATCGCCGGCAGCGGCAACATCGTCCGACCTCATGTTGCCCAAGCGCTGGTCGAGGCCGGGGTGGTGGCCGACGAGGAGGAGGCCTTCGACCGCCTCATCGGCGACGGCGGGCCCGCATACGTCCCCAAGCACGCGCTCGCACCGCTGGACGCGCTCGCGCTCGTCCGCCGGGCGGGTGGCACGTGCGTGCTCGCCCATCCGGGGATGTGGAACGACGAGGCCCCGGTCCCCGAGGACCTCATCGAGGCCATGGCCGAGGGGGGGATGGTGGGTCTGGAGGCCGATCATCCCGAACACACCCCCGAGCAACGCGAGCAGTACCGGGGACTTGCCAAGCGGCTCGGGCTGGTCGTCACGGGCGGGTCCGACTGTCACGGGACGCGGTACGACCCCGTGCGTCTGGGATCGGTGACCACCGAGCCCGACCAGTTCCGCCTGCTCCGTGAACGAGCGGCCGCGGGATAGTAGATGCACGCCGGCCAACGGCACGTCCTGATCGTGGGTGGAGGCTACGTCGGCATGTACGCGGCCTTGGCGATGCAAGACGAGCTGTCGCGAGCCGGCCATGACCTGACGCTGGTGAACCTGGAGAACTACATGCAGTACCAGCCGTTCCTCCCCGAGGTGGCGTCGGGCAACATCGAGCCTCGCCACGTCGTCGTCCCACTCCGGCAGATCCTCACGAAGACGACCGTCCTGGTCGGCGAGGTGCTCAGCATCGACCATGATCGGCGAGCGGCCACGGTGCGGACGCCGAACGGGGAGGACATCGACGTCCCCTACGACGTTCTCGTTCTGGGCGCGGGGTCGCGATCGAGGGTCCTCCCCGTCCCGGGCCTGGCCGAACACGCGGTGGGGTTCAAGACCGTGGCCGAGGCCATCTTCCTTCGCAACCACGTGTTGTCGCGGCTCGACGCTGCGGCGGAGGAGCCCGACGAGGAACATCGGCGAGCCGCCCTCACGTTCGTCTTCGTGGGAGCGGGGTACGCGGGCGTGGAGGCCCTAGCGGAGCTGGAGGACATGGCCCGTTCGGCGCTCGACTACTACCCGAGCCTGCATCCCGACGACATGCGATGGGTCCTGGTGGAGGCCACCGCACGCATCCTGCCCGAGCTCAGCCTCGACCTGGCCGCCTACGTGACTTCTCGGTTGCGGGCGCGGGGGATCGACGTGCTGGTGAACACCACGCTCGAGTCGGTTGAAGACGGCGTGATGCGCCTGTCGAACGGGATGCGCCTCCCGGCGGACACCCTGGTGTGGACGGCCGGAGTGAAGCCGGAGCCGCTCGCCGCCCGCTCGAACTTCCCCGTCGATGAGCGCGGACGGGTGGTCGTCGACGAGTTCCTGCGCGTTCGAGGCGTCGAGGACGCGTGGGCCGCCGGAGACAACGCCGCGGTGCCCGACCTGGCGACGGGCGGGATGTCCCCCCCAACGGCGCAGCACGCGCTCCGCCAGGCCCGGCGGCTGGGGAGGAACGTGATCGCGTCGCTTCGCGGCGAACCGGTGGAAGCGTTCCGGTGGCGGAACCTGGGGCAGCTGGCCTCACTCGGCCGGTTCAAAGGGGCGGCGATCGTGCTCGGCGTGAAGGTCAAGGGGTTTCCGGCGTGGTTCCTCCACCGCACCTACCACCTGTGGATGATGCCGACTCTGAACCGGAAGGTCCGCATCGTCATGGACTGGACCGTGGGATTGCTCTTCCCTCGCGATGTCGCTCAGCTGGGTTCGATCCACCACCCCCGCGATGCCTTCCAACGGGCGGCGAAAGGGGAGTAGCCGGGAGCCCGTCGCTCAGCGGTTCCGGTTGATCTCGGCCGCGGCTTCCAGGGTGGTGTGGCTCCGCTCCAGGTCCGGCAGTTCGTGGCCCCCGGTGATCTCCTCGACCGCCCAGTTCGTCAGGTCCCGGATCGAGATGATCCCCACCAGCGCCCCCTTGTCCACGACCGGCAGGTGGCGGATCCGCAGCCTGGCCATGTGCTCGGCGGCCTCGGCGATGTCCGTGCGGGGTTCGACCGTGTCGAGTTCGGTGCTCATGCGATCGGCGACGCTGGTGACCTGGGGGTCGAGGCCGTCCGCCACCAGGTTGACCAGGTCACGCTCGGTCACGATGCCGGCGAGCCGGTCGCCGTCCATCACGACGACCGAGGAGATGGCGTTGTCTTTCAGCACCTTGGCGACGTGGTCAAACGTTTGGTCCGAGGTGGTGGTCTTCACGGCGCTCTTCATCACGTCTCCGACTTGCATCGGTCACCTCCGTCCTGCTGCGATGGGACTGCGCTCTGGGAGCGTACCGGAACGGGCGGAGAGAGTGAACGGCGCTCCCTCGCGGGTCAGTGATCCGAGCGGCCGGTGAAGTGGAACGAGTCCACCTTCAAGGCCGGAACGCGGGAGGCGGAGAAGAAGAACTCACTGGCCAGCTCGGTGTCACGACCCACCATCGAGGCCGACCGAAGGGCCTCGAGGATGGACTGGGTGAACCGGAAGTTCTTCACCGGGCGGGTCACCTCTCCGGACTCGATGAGGAACGTCCCGTCGCGGGTCATTCCGGTGATGGTCGACTCCAGCGGATGAACGACGTTGGAGTAGTGGAACCGGGTGACCAGCAGGCCACGGTCGGTCGAGGCGATCATGTCCTCGACCGAGGCGTCCCCGGGCTCCATGAACAGGTTGAGGGGGAACGGACCCTCCGGGTTCGGAGGGGGGAGGGCGTGGCCGGTCGTCTCCGTGCCAGCCTGCCGAGCCGTGCGCCGGTCGTACACGGCGTCGATGAACACCCCGTCGCGGATGAGGTCGACCCGGCGACGGGGTGTTCCCTCGAAGTCGAACGGGAGCCCGATGGTGTGCAGCGAGGTGGCGTCGTCGTAGATCGTGATGGTCGGCTGGGCCACCTGCTGGCCTCGTTTCCCGGAGAAGCAGGAGCGCTCCTCGGCGAGGAGCCGACCGCCGAACCCGATCCAGGCCAGGAACCCCACCAACGTGGAGACCGCGGCGGGCTCCAACACCACCGAGTACCGGCCGGGTTCCAGATCGATCGGCCGGCTGGAGTCGGCGGCTTTCGTCGCCGCCCGACGGCCAACAGCGGAGGGATCGATCCCGGCCACCGAGGAGGCGAACGTTTCGGCGAAGCCGCTCCCGCCTTCGTTGGCGGTGACGACCGTGGTGACCGAAGCTTGCGTCCACGGAGCCCAGCAGAAGTGACCCTCGCTGTTGGCCACCGCGACCTCGCTCGCGGCGGTCTCGAACGCGCCGGAAGCAACCAGACCTCGACCGCACTCGGCGATCAGCGCCGCAACGCCTTCCGCCCGATGGTCCGGGGTGGTGGCGGCCGTGGCCTCGTCGAAGCGGTCGCTCTGGGGAACGGGCTGTGAGGGCGCCAGGCCGGCGAACAGCAGATCGGGCGCCACCACCTCCGCCATCTCCCGGGCGCTCTCGGCAGCCCGTCGAGCACCTTCCTGCGAGAAGTCGTTCGAGGCGGCCACGCCGATCTGTCCGCCCTTCACCACGCGGACGCGGATACCGGTGTCCTCCTGCCACGTGCTCTGGTGGATGGCCGAGGACGCGAATCGAGTGAGCCCGACCCACTCGTGGATGAACAGGACCTCGACCCCATCGACCCCCGGCATCGTCAGCGCCGGCTGGGCAACAGCCTGCACACGGTCGGGTCCGATCGTTCCCAGCATCAGCGCACCCCCACCTGCACGTTGCGGAAGCGCGCCGGCGCCGTGCCATGACCCACCCGTGCGGTCTGCGCCGGCTGCCCCTTGCCACAGTTGGGCGTGCCCCACAGGGTCCACTCCTCCCGGCCTCCCACCGCGTCGCACGATCGCCAGAAGTCGGTGGTGATGCCGGTGTAGTTGGGGTTTCGGTACATCTGCGTGAGCTTTCCGTCCTCGATGCGCCAGGCGATCTCGCACCCGAACTGGAAGTTCACTCGCTTGTCGTCGATGGACCACGACTGGTTCGTGGCCATGAACACGCCGTCCTTCGTGTCGCCGATGATGTCGGCGAGCGATCCCTCGCCGGGCTCGATGTTGATGTTGGTCATGCGGATCAGGGGAAGGTTTCCCCAGCCGTCCGCCCGCATGGCGCCCGTCGACCTGCTGCCGATCGCGCCGGCCGTCTCACGGCTGGAGATGAAGTCCTGAAAGATCCCGTCGACGATGATGGGGACCCGTTGCGCCGGCACCCCTTCGTCGTCCCACCCGAACGAACCGAGTCCACCGGGGATGGTCGCGTCCGCGGTGATCGACACGAGGTCGCTCGCGTAGCGGAGCCTGCCCCGATCGTCCGGCGAGACGAACGAGGAGCCCGCGTAGGACTCTTCCATGCCGAGCACCCGGTCGAGCTCCACCGCGTGGCCGATCGACTCGTGCACCTGGAGCTCCATCTGGCCGGAATCGAGGACCAGCGTCGTCACCTCGCTTGGGCAGTCCGGAGCCGAGAGCAGCTCCACCGCCTCGGTCGCGGTTCGCTCGGCCTCCTCGATCAGGCCGAGCTTGGCGATGTGCTCCCAACCGCCAGCCGCGATGTGGCCGCGGAACGAGTTCGGGTATGAGCGCCGCTGGAGCTCGCCCTCGGAGATGGCGGTGGCGTCCAGGCCTGCGCCCGAGTGCAGGACGGTCTGCTCGATCGCGCTCCCCTCGGAGGATGCGAAGGAGGTCCGGACGCGGTACAGGTCGATGCCGCCCTCCGCGAACGCCAGGCCCTCGACCTCCTGCATCCGACGGGTGGCCTCCATCAACAGGCCCAACTTCTCCTCGAGCGACACGTTGAACGGGTCGTCTTGACAGGGGCTGGCCCACGTGCCGACGGCCGGTTCCACCTCGGTGAGCTTCACCGGTTCGCGGGGAAGGCGAGCCGCGGCCCTGGCGATCTCGACGGCCAGGCCGGCGGTCCGGGCCACCTCGGCGCTCTCGGGGCGGGCCGTGGCGGCGAAGCCCCAGTACCCGTCCACCAGCACCCGGACACCGACCCCCTCGGAGGTCGCCCGATCGATCCCCTCCATCTCCTGGTTGCGAACGGTGATCGACTCGGAGTCCTCGTGGACGAACCGGGCGTCCGCATAGTGGGCGCCGGCGGCGCGTGCCGCCTCGACGGCTTCTTTCGCTACGTCGAGCATCATTCGATGATGCAGCCTCCAGCGGGAGACGGGACGGGGGACCTTTCGAGCGGCGGACAGCCTACCCGACGGCACCGACGCCCGCAGTCGGACGCGGAGCGGGGCTCCGGTCCCGCGGCCACGAAAGCCTTCAGTCTCGCTCGGCGAACGCGTACTCCTGGGCCACCGAATCGCACGGGTTGCCACGGCCGAACGTGATCCGCATGTCGGTCACGTCGGCAACGCACCAAAACGCGGTGGCCGTATCGCCTCCCCACCGCTCCGGGTGCCTGCACAGGGCATCGGGCGGGTTCTCGTGGTCGCTCAGCATGGTCCGCAGGCGTTCGGCGGTTACCGTACCGGGCTCCTCGGACCGGAGGAGCTCCGACGCGCGCCGATACCGGACTGCGGAACGCGCCGCGTATTCGGGGTCGCTCTCGTAGCCGAGCATGCCGTCGCAGACGTAATGGTTCGTGTGGACCAGATGGCCCCGCTCGTCCGGTTCGGTCATCTCGGCCGACACGGCCGAACCCTCGACGTTCACCACGTCGCCCTGGCGTGAGGCGAGCACGTTGTTGTACGAAGAGGCGCGATCGTGACGGAGGGCCTCGCCCACCATCATGTCTATGCTCGATTCCCGGAGCATCGAACGCACCTGGATCTCCCGGGGCACCCCTATGCGCTCGTCGTTGGGTGAGAGCTCGTTGCCGGTCAGGGACAGCCCCGCGGAGTTCCATCCCACGCTGATCCAGATGCCGTTGCCGATGGTGAGCACGAGCGGATCGCCCGAGACCTCCCACTCGATCGCCACCAGTTGCCCCTGGTATTTCCGATGCATGTCGTTGTTGTGGGCCACCAGAACGTGGTCGCCGGCCGTGGCGGGAGGGGCCGCGACCAGGTCGGTGCACCGGCCATCGACCGCACGACTGCGCGGCTCGTACCAGATCTCCTCGACGGCGCAGGCGAAGAGGGCGAGGCGGTCCACCCCGGCGGCCTCGGCGGCTCCCTCGAGCTCGTCCACGTAGAAGCGGTGTGCCTCGGCCGTCACCTCAAGGTACCGTTCGGCCAGGGACAGCTGCTCGGCGCGGGTGCGGCCCTGGGGGATGGCGGCGTCGAACTCCACCGCCTCCCGCAGGACGGGAGCGCAGGCCGAGCCGATCTGTGCCCCCACCTCCCGGTGGGAACCGGTGACGTGGATCATGTGGATGGCCGGAGACGCGGTCATACCGGGGATCGTACTGCTGGCTTCAGGCGGGGGTCGGCGGCGGCGGCGGCATCGTCGCAGGGGCAGCGACGCCCACCATCGGCTCCCTGCGGCGGGCGGCGACCGCGAGGATGCCGAGCCCGTACACGGACGCCACGAACCACACCAGGCCGGACACGACGGGGATGAGCGAGGCCACCCGGACGATGGCCCATCCGGCCAAGAACGCCAGATACCGACTGGTCGGCTGCTTGAGCAGTGCCCGACCCAGGGCGTAGCACGAGGCGGTGTAGGCGATCGATGTGATGAGCGGGAGAGCGAGCAGGGTCCCAAGGCCGAACGGGATGCCCACCAGGGTGACCAGGGCGATCACGGACACGATGACAAGCCCGAAGAACAGGGCCACACCCCAGCCGATGGACGTGCCGATCCGCTCCGCCGCCGTCACGGCGACGGCCTCGGCCGCACGGGGTGCGAACAGCAGGAGCAGCAGACCGAGCACCAGGATCGAGACGGAGACGGCCACCCAGACGGCGAATCTGCTGATCCAGGTGAAGCGGCCCGAGAGCACGTCGGTGTTGGCCCGCCGGCGGTCACCTTCGATCGTCGCCCCCGATGCGACGTTCGGTGCCGACTGGGTTACCAGGTCTCCCCCGACCCTGGCCCCGGAGGCCACGGTGACGTCCCCGTTGAACGAGGTCACGTCACCGGTGACGGTGCCGGAGATCGACACGTCACCGTTGAAGGAGGTGACGGAGCCCCGGACCGTCCCGTCGATGATGGCCGGCCCGTTGAAGATCACCACATCGCCAACGGTCTGGCCGGCCTGCACGATCACCTGTCCGGTCAACACGACCTGGGCTTCGTTCGTCTCCGAGTCCGTGGCCGCGGCCGGTCCAGCCAGGGCGAGCACGAAGAGCGCCGCGAACGGGACGATGATGAAAAGCGCCAGCAGACGACGAGTTGCGGTCATCTCGTCCATCCCTCCTGAAAGGAGACGACCTTGTACCACACCCGTTTCCCGCGAACGAATCGGGGAATGACCCGAACAGGACTGGATATGCGATGAGGGTGCATCCGTGAGCGTGACGTTCCCCCGCGGGTTCCGGGCAGCCGGGGTGACGGCCGGGATGAAGCCCTCGGGTCGCTCGGACCTCGGCTTGTTGGTGGCCGACGAGGCGCTCTCCGTTGCCGGTCTGTTCACCACGAATGCCTTCGCGGCTGCGCCGGTCAGACTGTCACGGCACCGGGTCTCACGCGGCGGAGGCCGGGCGGTGCTCGTCAACAGCGGACAGGCCAACGCCGGGACGGGGCTGTCGGGGGACACCGACGCCGAGCGCTCGACGGCCGCCGCCGCCGAACTGCTTGGCATCGAACCCGACGAGGTGCTGGCCTGTTCGACCGGCGTGATCGGCGAGCCGGTCCACATGGATCAACTATTGGCGGCGCTCCCCGGGTTGGTCGACTCGCTCTCGGCGGAGGGCGGCGAGAGCTTCGCTGA
>JBKPDU010000050.1:0-4185 GCA_046728055.1 Actinomycetota bacterium
CGACCTGGTCGTGCAGACGGTCGAGCAGCTCACCGGCCTGAAGATGGACTACTGGGCGATGACGGGGTTCGCGAGCTTCGAGCAGATGGTGGACGACGTCGACGGGCTGGTGGTCGACGTGCCGTTCGCGATGAGCGACGACGCCTCCAAGGCGTTCTTCGACCCGGGGGTGCAGCGGCTCGACGGTGACAACGCCCTGGCGTTCGCGAGGAACCGGCACGACCTGCCGGCCGGCGACTTCGGGCGTTCCGAGGACCAAGGCCTGCTGATGCTCTCCGCGCTCGCGCAGTTCAAGAAGGAGTTCAACCAGGATCCGGCGCGCCTGTTGGCCTGGGTGGCGTCGTTCGTGCGCCACGGGACGACCAGCCTCTCGCTGGACGAGGTGCTCGACCTCGCCTTCACGGGGACCACGATCAACGCGAACAAGGTGGCCAACGCCGTCCTGCCGGGTGGCGTCGGGATGGTCGGCACCTTGTCAGTGGTAACACTCAACCAGGACACGCTCGACGCGATCTCGAAGGACCTCGCCGACGACGGCATCCTGAAGAAGGCGAACGTCCCGCCGTCTCCGAACGAGTCGCTGCTCGGAGGCTGAGCGCCGGGCACGGAGTCGCGAGAGGCTGTTACCCTTCGCCGCCGGAGAAGGGGAGTAGTCCGCAAGCGGACCCGCCGTCATGACGGCCGTGCATCACGGCCCGGTGGATCCCTCGCCTCGCGGGGACGAGACCTTCGGCCGGAGAGGAAGGGCCGTGGGTTCCGATCGGGAATCGCAGACCGTCGTTCATCCCGATGGCGACGTTCCTGCCGGCGGTTCGCTCACGTCGCTCCTCCTGGCGGCCGGTATCACGGTCCCGGCGATCGTGCTCCGGTTCTCGAGCGTGTCGCTCGCGAACTGGGTGGAGGCCCTGCTGTACGGCCTCGCGATCGTTGGTGCCGCCTTCATCTTGTCGTGGGCCGCCGAGGTGGCGCAGCTCGACATCTCTGCGGGCCTCGCGATCGCCGTCCTGGCGTTCATCGCGGTCCTGCCCGAGTACGCCGTCGACATGGTCCTGGCGTGGGAAGGCGGCAACGCGTTCGAGCAGTACGGGGAGGCATGCCATCCGCCCGGCGCTGCGGGCGAGGACGCCTGCTCGCTCGCGCTCGCCAACATGACCGGCGCCAACCGGCTGTTGATCGGGATCGGCTGGTCGATGGTCGTCTTCATCGCCGCGTACCGCTCACGTAAGACCCCCCCGGTCCTGCGCGAGGTGGTGCTCGACCGCCCGCATTCGGTCGAGGTCGCGTTCCTGGGGCTCGCGACCGTGTACTCGCTCACGCTCCCGCTGAAGTCCCAGATCACGCTGGTGGACTCCGTGATCCTCGTGTCGATCTTCGCCGCGTACACCTGGCGGATCTCAAAGGCCCCCGCCGAGGAACCGCACCTCGTCGGACCGGCCCGATGGATCGGGACGTTCCGAACGCCGAACCGCCGCGCAAGCGTGATCGGGATGTTCGTGTTCGCGGCCGTGGTGATCCTGCTCTCCGCCGAGCACTTCGCCGAAGCGCTCGTCGCGACCGGGCAGGAGTTCAACATCAGCGAGTTCCTGCTGATCCAGTGGCTCGCGCCCCTCGCGTCCGAGGCTCCCGAGCTGCTGGTCGCGGGTCTGTACGCCTGGCGCCTGAACACCAACGCCGCCCTGGGGACGCTCGTGTCCTCGAAGGTGAACCAGTGGACCCTGCTGGTCGGCACCCTGCCGATCGTGTTCGCGATCGCGGCGGGCGGTCTGCACGGCCTGCCGGTCGACGTCCACCAGCGCGAGGAGTTGTTCCTCACGGCCGCGCAGTCGTTCTTCGCGGTCGCCGTGCTCGTCACGCTCTCGATCAGCGTGCGCGAGGCCTGGTTGCTGTTCACGCTGTTCTGGGCCCAGTTCATCATCGGAGGGCTCGCGCCGGAATCCATCGCGGGGCTCGAACGGATCTTCGTCGGCGGCGCGTACATCGTGCTCGGTCTCGTGATCTTCACCCGCCAGCGGAGCCTGATCCGCCCGCTCATCCGCGACGGCTTCAAGACGTCCTACCGAGATCTGGGCCGCGGCGAGATCCCCGGCGAGTAGCCGGGGCGGTCTCGACGCCCACGACTACCATCGCCGGGTGGACCCGCGCGCGTTCCTCGCCTCCCTCGACGCCGAGGACGAGCTCGTCCACGTTCGCGACCTGCCGGCTCGCGCGAACGAGCCCGGCCCGTTCCCCGAGGACGTCCCCGAGCTGATCCGGCAACGGCTCGCGCTGGTCGGGGTGACGGGTCTGTTCGAGCACCAACGCGAGGCGTTCGACCTTGTGCGTTCAGGTCGCAACGTGATCGTGGCGACGGGGACCGCTTCGGGCAAGACGCTCGTCTACAACCTCGCGTTCGCGACCGAGGCCGTGCCGGACCCGAAGAGCACCGCGCTGTACCTGTTCCCCACCAAGGCGCTCGCGCGCGACCAGCTCCGTCAGGTCCGCGAGCTCAAGCTGCCGCAGCTCCGGGCGGGCGTGTACGACGGCGACACGCCGAGATCCGATCGGCCGCTGATCCGCAAGAACGCGAACCTCGTGATGACCAATCCGGACATGCTCCACGCGGGGATCCTGCCCGACCATCCGCGCTGGGCGGACTTCTTCCTCCGCCTGTCCGCCGTCGTCGTCGACGAGTCGCACGTGTTCCGCGGCGTGTTCGGATCGCACGTGGCGCACGTGCTCCGGCGGCTCCGGCGGCTCGTCGCGCACTACGGAGGGGACCCAGGGTTCGTCCTCGCCTCGGCGACCGTCGGGAACCCGGCCGAGCTCGCCGAGCGGCTGGTCGGCGAGCCCTTCGACGCGGTGACCGAGGACCGCTCGCCGAGCGGCGGCAAGACCTTCGCGCTGTGGAACCCGGCGATCGTGGACGAGGAGTCGGGGGCCAGGAGGAGCGCGCTCACCGACACCTCGTTCCTGATGGCCCGTCTGGCTGAGGAGGGGGTGAAGTCGATCGGGTTCGCGAGGTCCCGGCGGGCGGCGGAGCTGCTGGCCGAGTTCGCACGACGCGGTCTAGACGCCGACCTGCGTTCGCGCGTGAAGGCCTACCGGGCGGGCTACCTGGCCGAGGACCGGCGGGAGTTGGAGCGGCAGCTCGCGAGCGACGAGCTGATCGCCGTGGCGTCGACGAACGCGCTCGAGCTCGGGATCGACATCGGCTCGCTGGACGCCGCGCTGCTGGTCGGCTACCCGGGGACGCGAGCCTCCCTGTGGCAGCAGGCGGGGCGCGCGGGCCGGCGTTCGGAGGGCTCGCTCGCGGTGCTCGTGGCGCAGGACGAGCCCCTCGACCAGTACCTGGTGACGCACCCCGCGGACCTGTTCGACAAGCCGCCGGAGGCGGCAGTGATCGACCCGACGAACCCGTACGTCCTGGTCCCCCACCTACTGTGCGCCGCGCGGGAGCAACCGCTCTCGGACGAGGAGGTCTCGACCTACTGGCCGGAGGCGTCGGAGACTGTCTCGGGGCTGGAGGCCACCGGCGAGCTCCGGCGTCGCGGTTCGCTGTTGCATCATGCAGGTCACGAGCCGCCGCATCGCACGGTCGACATCCGCAGCACCGGAGGTCGGCGTTTCCAGATCGTGATCGAGGAGACGGGCGAGCTGCTCGGGACGGTCGACGGCGCTCGCGCGTACGGGCAGGTCCACCCCGGGGCCGTCTATCTCCATCAGGGGGAGCAGTTCGAGGTGCGCGAGCTCGACCTGTCGGCGAACGTCGCGATCGTCACCAGGACCGACCCCGACTACTACACGCAGTCGCGCGACACCACCGACATCGACGTCGTGCTCGAGCAGGAGCGCCGACCACTGTCCGGCGACACCGAGACGTCGTTCGGGACGGTCCGCGTCACCAATCAGGTCGTCGCGTACGCGCGCAAGCACGTTGCGACGGGCGAGGTCCTGGAGGTCGTCCCGCTCGAGCTTCCGCCCGTGCTGCTCGAGACCCGAGCGGCGTGGTGGGGGATCTCGCAGGCCGTGATCGATCGAGCGTCGATCCGGCCATCGGACGTGCCCGGGGCGGCCCACGCGGCCGAACACGCGGCGATCGGGCTGCTCCCGCTGGTCGCCACGTGCGACCGATGGGACGTCGGCGGCGTGTCGACCGCGTACCATCCCGACACCGGGTCGTGTGCGATCTTCGTGTACGACGGGTAC
>JBKPDU010000051.1:0-2982 GCA_046728055.1 Actinomycetota bacterium
ATCCCGGCCTCCACCGCCTCGGTACCGGAGTTCGTGAGGAAGCTCCGGGCCGGCTTCGACATGCCGGCGATCCGGTCGAGCCGCTCACACACGTCGGAATAGATCGGAAGGAAAAAGTCGCTCGCCGAGTAGTGGATCAGCTCCTCCGCCTGTCGCTCGATGGCCTCGACGACGCGGGGGTGCGCATGGCCCGTGGAGGTCGTGGCGATCCCGGCGTTCAGGTCGAGGAACAGGTTGCCGTCGACGTCCTCCACCACCGACCCGGCCCCTCGCAGTGGTACGAACGGGTACGCGCGGGGGAGCGACGGGCTGGTGACCTGCCGGTCGCGCTCGATCCGGGCAATCGCCTCGGGTCCGGGTACCTCGGTGATCAACCGTGGCGCTTGAGCCGCCGCGAGGTCGGTGATCTCCGGGGCACTCACTCCTCGATCACCGTTCGGGACTGCTCGCGCAGGTATTGCTGAACGTAATACGGGCCACCGCCGGCCTTCCCGCTGGTACCGGATCCCTTCCATCCGCCGAATGGCTGGACGCCCGGCCAGGCGCCAGTCGTCGCGCCGGCCCGGCGGTTCACGTACACCACGCCGGCCTCGATCGTGTCGAGGAATCGCTGGATCTCGGCGCGATCCTCGCTGTAGAACCCCGCGGTCAGCCCGTACTCGGTGTCGTTCGCCATCCGAAGGGCTTGGTCCAGGTCGTCGTAGGGTGCCACGGAGACGAACGGTACGAACAGCTCTCGCTTCCAGATCCAGGAGTCGAGCGGCACCTCGACCACCGTGGGTTGGACGAAGTTCCCCCGGGCCAGGTCGCCCTCCTTCATCAGGTCGCCTCCGGTGATCACGTTCCCATTCTTCTTCGCTTCCGCCGACGCCTCCTCGAACGTGGCCACGGCGTTCTCGTCGATGACCGGCCCCAGGTACACGTCCTTCTGCAGCGGATCGCCGATCCTGATCTTCTCGGTCTTCTCCTTCAGGAGCCGCACGAACTCGTCGTACACCTTCCGGTGCACGTACACGCGGGAGTTGGCCGAGCACTTCTGGCCCCCGTAGCCGAACGCCGAGCGCAGCACGCCGTCCGTGGCCTTGTCCAGATCCGCCTGCTCGGTGACCACGGTGGGGTTCTTCCCGCCCATCTCACAGATCACCGGCTTGGGGAAGTCCTTGGCGAATCCCTTGTAGATGCCCATTCCCACCTCGTAGGAGCCGGTGAAGGTGATGCCGTCCACGTCGGGATGGTTCACCAACTCCTCGCCCACCACGCCCCCCGGGCCCGACAGGAACTGGAACGCGGCCGGCGGGATGCCGGCGTCCCGGTAGACCTCGTACAGCTTGAGGCCGGAGAACACGCCGAGGTGCGCCGGCTTGAACACCACGCAGTTGCCCGCCACGAGCGCCCCGCTCGACGGGCCTGCGGCCAGGGCCATCGGGAAGTTGAACGGGCTGATCACCGCCCACACGCCGTAGGGCCGAAGCACGTCCACGTACTCACCGGGCGAGCCCATGGACTGCATCGGCGTGGTGAAGCCCTCGTGCTTGTCCATCTCGTTGCAGTTCCACCGGAGCAGGTCGGCAGACTCCTCCACGTCGCCCAGGGCCTCGAGCCGGTTCTTCCCGACCTCCATAGCCATCAGCGCCGCGAGCTCGTTCCGCCGTTCGGAGATGAGGTCGGCGGCCTTGCGGACCAGGGCCACCCGGTCCTTCCACGGGGTCGCGGCCCACGTCGGCGCGAAGGCCTTGGCCGCCGCCACAGCGTCCCGCACGTCCTCTCGGCTGGCCTGGGCGAACTCCCCGATCACCAGGTCGTGGTCGATCGGCGAGCGTTCTTCCTTGGTACCGCTCCCCTGCCTGGCCTCCCCGTTCACGTAGAACGGATGCTTCTGCCCCAGCCAGGACCGGGCAACCTCGATGCCCCGCTCGTAGGCCTTGTGCAGCTCCTCGTTGTCGGCCGACATAGTGGCGTAGGTGATGCGGAACCCCTGCTCTGCCATGGAAGTCGCCTCCTGATGGAACGATTTCGCTCGAACGACGGCTCTATGGTAGCCGGGGGGCAAGATCCGTCCCAAGTCGCGCACGAGTCGGCGGTCGCACTCGAACCGGCCTGTGGATATCGAGAAACGGCCCGGGCGGAGGCGTATCATCGGCCTCCCTTTTGAGGCTCGTGACCTTCGACCGGAGGGGGCACCGGCGACTGGGAGCGCTCCTTGAGGGTGAGGTGGTCGACCTGCCCGACCTGGTCGGGCACCCGGCCTTCCCCACCAGCATGGAAGCCCTGGTGGCGAGCAGCGGGGGCACGGTGCTCGACGCCGCCCGGGCCGCCCTTGAACGAGACGAGGCAGCCGCCTTCGTCGTCGACGGAGCACGCCTGCTCTCGCCCATCCTGCCAACGTCCCTGCGGAGCCGGGACGAGGTGGAGGGCTTGCGCCCGGTGGCCGGTCCCGGCGAGGTCGTCCCGTGGCCGGACGGCGCCGGATGGCTTGAGTTCGAGCCGCGGATCGCGGCCGTCCTGGGCCGCGGTGTACGAGGGGCGGCCTCCTCCCGAGATGTCGAGGATGTCGTGTTCGGCTACACCCTGGTGAGCGACTTCGCCGTGCGCCGGGAGTCCGGTGACCCGACGCCTCAGCCGGGCGGCCTTCCCGTGGCCATCGGGCCGTGCATCCTGACCCCCGATGAGATCGATCCCCAGATGGTCTTCGTCACCGTGCGCGTCGATGGCGATCAGTGGGCCAAGGGCAACCTGAACGGAACGGCACACCACCTGTTGGAAGAGGTGGC
Organism: Actinomycetota bacterium; assembly: GCA_046728055.1. Lineage (GTDB taxonomy): Bacteria > Actinomycetota > UBA4738 > UBA4738 > HRBIN12 > AC-69. The sequence continues at coordinate 2,772 of JBKPDU010000051.1, forward strand.
CGCGGCCTCCCGGCTGGAGGCCCTGGGGGCAGGCGAGGCCTTCGCTGCCTGCCCGCTCACCTTCGCCGAACTCGACCACCGCGTCTGGCCGGGGGCCGAGATCGAGCTGGATGCGGAGGGGATCGGTGTCCTTCGCAACCGGATCGACCGGCAGGGCTGAGAGCCGGGCGAACCTACTTCCTCTTCTTCTTCCTGCCCGCCGCGAGTTCGG
>JBKPDU010000052.1:0-18680 GCA_046728055.1 Actinomycetota bacterium
CCAGCGCCTTCAGGCCACGGAGGAGCAGGTCGGGCAATTCGCCCAGCGCGTCCACGCCGCAGAGGAGCAGGTCGGAGAGCTCACCCATCGCCTCCAGACCGCAGACGAGCGAGCGGCCCAGGCGAACGAGGCCATCCAAGCAGCGACGGACGAGGCGAAGAAGACCGAGGCTCGAGCCAAGGCCGCCGAACAGCAGGCCAGAGAGGCCCTCGAGCTAGTCGAGGCGGCCGAAGAGGACGCGAAGCAGAGCCAGGAGCGGATCAGGCAGGCCGAGCTTCGAGCGACGGGCGCCGAGGAGCAGACCCGGCAGACCCTCCAGGTTCTGGAGGAGACGGAGAACCAGGCGAGGCAGTGGGCTGAGCGGGTCAGCCAGGCGGAGCTCCGAGCCAACGAGGCCGCGCAGCAGGCCCAGCAGGTGAACCAGCACCTTGAGGCGGCACGGAACGAGGCGCGAGAGTGGCAGGAGCGGGTCAGCCAGACGGAGATGCGGGCGGCTGAGGCCGAGGAGCAGGTCCGACAGGCCAACGAGCTCATCAAGATCGCGGAGGACCAGGCCAGAAAGGCGGACGGGCGGGCTCAGGATACCGAGCAGCACATCGCCCAGGTCACGCAGCGGCTCCGGGCCGCGGAGGAGCAGATCGCCCAGGTCACCCAGTCCGCCGAGGAGCAGATCGCCCAGCTCACCCAGGCCGCAGACGAACAGGCCGTTCAGGCCAGCGAGATCATCCAGGTCGCGGAAGAGCAGACCAGGAAAGCCGACGAGCGGGCCAACGCCTTGGCGGACCAGGTCAGGCAGGCCGAAGAGCGGGCCCAGGCCGCCGAGGACCAGATCGGGCAACTCACCGATCGGCTTCAGGGCGCCGAGGAACAGGTCACCCAGCTCTCCCAGGCCGCCGACGAACAGGCCGTTCAGGCCAGCGAGATCATCCAGGTCGCGGAGGAGCAGGCGAGGAAGGCCGACGAGCGGGCCAACGCCTTGATGGAGCAGGTCAGGCAGGCAGACGAGCGGGCCCGGGCCGCCGAGGAGCAGATCGGGCAGCTCACCGGGCGCCTCCAGGGGGCGGAGGATGAGGTCGCCGAGCTGGTTCGGTCGGCGGACGAGCAGGCCGTCCAGGCCAACCAGCTCATCGCCGCCGCGGAGGACCAGGCCAGGAAGGCGGACGAGCGGGCCAGGGTCGCGCAGGAGCGGGCCACGTCGGCCGAGGAGCAGATCGGGCAGCTCACGCAGCGGCTCCAGGCCTCGGAGGAAGAGATCGCCCAGCTCACCCACGCCGCCGACGAGCAAGCCGTCCAGGCCAACGAGCTCATTCAGCTCTCCGAGGAAGAGGCGAGGAAGGCCGACGAGCGTGCTCGGGCCGCCGAGGGGAAGATCGGACAGCTCACCCAGCAGGTGCAGGCCTCGGAGGAACAGGTCGTCCAGCTCACCCAGCTGGTCGAGGCCACGAATGAGCAGGCCGTCCAGGCCAACCAGCTCATTCAGATCTCGGAGGACCAGGCACGGCAGGCCGACGAGCGGGCCCGGGCTGCCGAGGAGCAGATCGTGCAGCTCACTGAGCAGCTTCAGGCCGCCGACGAGCAGGCCGTCCAGGCCAACCAGCTCATCCAGATCTCGGAGGACCAGGCACGGCAAGCCGACGAGCGGGCTCGGGGCTTGGATGAACAGATCGGACAGCTCACACCCCAGCTCCAGTCCGCCGAGGAGAAGGTCTCCCAGCTCACCCAGCGCCTCCAGGCCGCCGACGAGCAGGTCGTGCAGCTCACCCAGGCCGCCGACGAGCAGGCAGTCCAGGCCAACGAGCTCATCCAGGTTTCGGAGGAGCAGGCGAGGAAGGCCGACGAGCGGACTCGCGCAGCCGAGGAGAAGATCGGACAGCTCACAGAGCGGCTTCAGGCCAGGGAGGAAGAGGTCAGCCAGCTCACCGAGCGCCTCCAGGCCGCCGACGAGCAAGCCGTGCAGGCCAACCAGCTCATCCAGGTCGCAGAGGACCAGGCCAGGAAGGCCGACGTCCGGGCCCAGGCCGCGGAAGAGGAGATCGGACAGCTCACTCAGCGCCTGCAGGCTTCGGAGGAACAGGTCACCCAGCTCACCCAGGCCGCCGACGAGCAAATGGTGCAGGCCAACCAGATCATCCAGGTCGCAGAGGACCAGGCGAGAGAAGCCGGTTCGAAGCTACTCGCCACCGAGACTCAGTTGCAGCAGATGGAGGTCCGTGCCCAGGGCGCGGAAGAGGAGGCCGCGGCGCTCGCGCAGCGCCTCCAGGCGGCAGAGGAGAAGGCCAGCGAGGCATCCGAGCGCCTGCTCGAGGTGCAGGCGCAGGCGCAGCAGGCGGATGCCCGGATGAAGTCGGCGGAGGACAAGGCCAGGGAAGCCACCAAGCGCATGCACGCAGCCGAGGACGAGGCCCAGAGGGCCACCGCAGGCGCGCTGGTCGCCGAGACCAAGGTGAAGCAGGCCGAGGTCCGTTCGCGAGCGGTGGAGGATGAATCGTCCCAGACCGCCGCGAAGAACGCCCAACTCCTCGAGCAGCTCCAGCAGGCGCGGGGCGAGATGGTCGGTGCGGAGGAACGAGCGCGTCTGGCCGAGGAGAAGTACCAGACCGCGGCCGAGCGACTCGCGGTCCTGGAGGGCCAACTCAAGGAGCTCAAGGTGCGGATCGCCGTGGCCAAGACCGAACTGCCGGTCGGCGCCGTCACCGACAAGGAGCGAAGCACCCTTCAGGACGCCGTGGCGACGGAGGTGCGCCGGCCGCTCACGTCGATCCTGGGGGTCAGCCTCGCGCTGCGGCACAGCGATCCCGATTCCCGAGACGGACAGGAGCTGGTCAAGCAGCTCGGGACGAATGCCCGCAAGCTGGATCGCATGGTCGGCGTGCTCCTCGAGCTCGACCGGCTCGCCGAAGGGTCCCTGAAGGCCTATCGCCGCCGGACCGACCTGCAGGCCCTGGTGCGCCGGGTGGTCGAGGAATCGCCCGATCTGGCCAACCGGAACGCCCACGTGGAGGCGGAGAAGGTCGTGGTGGCGGTCGATCCCACGATGACGGAGCAGATGGTCGAGACCCTGCTGACCAACGCGAGCGAGCGGACGTCGCCCGGTAATCCCGTGTGGATCCGCGTTTCGAGCGACCCCGAGGGCGCCATCATCGCCGTGGACGACGCGGGCCCCGAGGTCCCCGAGGGACTGCGGAAGGCCCTTTCCGGCTCACCCGAAGAGCAGAAGCGCGCAGCGGGGAAGACTCGCGTTCCGCCCAGCCTGACCGTGCTCCAGAGGCTGGCCGAGGTCCACGCCGGTAGGGCCTGGGTCGAGGAGCGTGAGGGTGGCGGGGCCTCGTTCCGGGTGTTCCTGCCGGAGGCGCCGGAAGAGACCACGGGGCTCGGCGGGCAGACCGTCGAGGGCACGGACAAGACGGTCAGGGTCCAGTAGAGACCGCTGCCTCAGGGTTTCCGTGGCACGCTCGTCGCTTTCGCCCGCTTCGGTGGGATCAAGATCGAGCGGCCGCGCCCCGCTGGTCAGCGGGGCGCGGCCACGTTGGTCGGGGGCCGGGCGAGGCCTGCGGCGCGGGGGGCCCACCGCTGGTGCCTGTCGCACGGCCCCCGAGTCTGTGGGGCCCTGCGTCCGAGCCGTCCTGGGCAGGTATTGGGGGCTTGAGTCTGACCCCCGGACGGCTCGGAGTGGGCCTGGCCTACCTGGGTTCCTGGGAGCTGAGCTCCACCATCCGTTGCAGCCAACGCTGGTAGTCCCCCGGCCGCTCGCTGACATCGGGACGCGAGTCTGAGGTGGGGGTCCCATTGCCGGAACGGTGCTCGATCACGATGGGCTCGTCCGGCGTGGAACGGGTGCCCACCGACACGGGCGTCGGCCTATCCTCCGTCTCGGGCGTCGGGCGTGCCTCGGGCGTCGGGCGCGCCTCGGGCGTCGGGCTTGCCTCTTGCACGGGCGTCGCACTGCGCCCCGTCACTTCCGGTCCGGGAACGAAGGGCACTCGCTCCTCAGTCCTGGTCATCAGGTCGGTCATCTCGGCCGACATCTGGGCAAGGGCGGTCACCATCTCGGAGATCCGCCGTTGGGTATCGGCCGCCACGTCCTCGGCCTTCGACCGGATCTCAGCGGCGGCCACCTGCGCCGCCTTCAACACGGAAGCGACCTCCTCGCCGACCAGCGCGGCCAGCGCGCCTGGATCCACGGGGATCGTGCCGTGGGCCTCAGCCTCCGGCAGTGCTACTGGCTCTGGCTCTCCTTCAGTGGGCTCACCCGCCAGCTGGGAGACAGTCTCCTCGGCCGGGGATGTCTGAAGCGTGGCGGCCAGCTCCTCCCATGCATCGAGCTTTGCGTTCGCCTCCGGCATCTGGCAACCGTTCGCGCCCTCGAAGCCCTCCATGTCGACTGCCTCCCCGCTGTCATCGCCCCGAGTGGGCGCTCGTCCTGTACATCGCGGAACTGGGGCATGGTGCACGCGGTCAACGGGGTGATTTCTGGCTCCCCTACGTGGAGGACTCGGTGTCGTCCGTCGCCTCGATTAGGGCCTCTTCTCAGGCACGGAACAGGATGGAGAACTCCTGCTCATGTTGACCTGGTTTGACGCCGAGAAGTGATAGGACGTCTGGCCATCATCTCCGGACGCGCAGGAAGCTCAAGGCAGGTAAAGAAGGAGGGATCGGTCGGTGAGCTTGGGTCTGGACATCTCCAAGATCGCGAGGATCGAGGCGGATCGGATCTACGCGCTGATACTCCCGGAAAAGGAGGGCGAGGACACGGTGACCGTGCCGGTCCAGCTTCTCTCGAGCCTGCTGGCAACCGGGGAGAAACTGGAAGCGCTCGCGCCGAACTATGTCAAGATCGCGCTGGAGAAGCTCAGGGAGACGGCGAAGATCCACAAGTTCAGGAAGAAGGCCGTCATCCCCAAGGAGAGTCTCGCGTTCCTCGCCGCCGCGTTCCGCATTGCGGCGGATACGTCCGACGGCCGCCGTCCGTAAACGACGGACACAGTCTGAAGGTCGCCGAGGCCTAGCGCGGCGGCCTCACTGACGTCAAGACCAAGTCGCTCAAGGACGGCGCCGCGTCCACAAATCCCCCGCCGGACCCCCACTTACGCCTTTCGGCCAATGGACGTTGTGGGTTGATTGGCCTAGGAAGTTAGGATGATCCGGCGCGCAACAACCGATCCAACCACCTTGACGAACGTCACACCGGATCTGTGCGGAGGATCACGCCAGGGTGGTGCCGGCCATCACGGCACGTCGTGGGCGGCTTGCACGAATGTCCTCCCATGGCGATGCACGTGAAGCTCGAGGCCCCGGAGACGCTCGCGGTGAACGGGACGGACGTCATGCCGCCGGCCCTGAACGACCTCCTGACCCTCGCCTCATGGGTGGCAGTCCAGTGGAGGGATCTCGACGAGAAGGCACGTCTGGCGCTGGTCCGCCGGATCCAGCAGGTGGCCTCGGATCTCGGCCGGCAGGCCCAGGGGAACGGCCTTCAGGACCTTGGGTCAGTCGGCGAGCTCCACGCCCTCAACCGGCTCTCCCTGCTCACGCCTCGCGAGATCGACGTCCTCGAGGCTATCGCGGACGGGTACTCCACCGGCATGATCGCGTCCCTCCTCGGGATCAGCACCGCCACCGTTCGAAGCCACGTGAAGAGCCTCCTGGCCAAGCTGGCACTCCACTCCCGCGTGGAGGCCGTCTCCCTGGTCCTCAGGTCCAACGGCGGGTCTCCGAACGCCGAAAGGGCCTAGCCGGGATCGGCAAGTTTCTCCCTCCTGATTCCACTGTCTGCTGAATCCAAGGGATGACGTCCTCTACATGGACAGGCTGTCGCTCTCTCTGCTTGACAAGGCGGGCCAGTAAGCTGTAGCTTACGGTAAGTCATGGCTTACGGAGGCCAAGACGAGACCGCCAGGGTGTTGGACGCACTGGGGGACTCGACCCGGCGTGCCGTCCTCGAGCTGCTCAGGGACGGGGCCAGGCCGGTCGGGGAGATCGCCAGGGACCTCCCGGTGAGCCGCCCTGCCGTCTCCCAGCACCTTCGAGTGCTGAAGGGGGCAGGGCTGGTGCGAGAGCGACGAGAAGGGGCCAAACGGCTCTACAGCGTCGACACAGCGGGGCTCTCGGCGCTCCGAACCTACCTGGAGACGTTCTGGGACACCGCGCTCGTAGCGTTCAAAGAAGCGGCCGAGGGGGCCGGCTCCACGCAGCCCGACGACGAAGGGAGGACGACGAGATGAGCGACCTAGAACCCATCCGCCGATCCATGAACGTGCGATGCGAACCGGAACGGGCGTTCCGCGTCTTCACTGAGGACATGAACGCCTGGTGGCCCCTGGACACGCATGGACGGGCGGCCGACCAGTTCGCGGACGAGGGGGTGAAGGCCGAGCGCCTCGAGGTCCACGGGCGCGTCGGCGGCCAGATCGTGGAGTGCATGTCGAACGGCGTATCCCTTCCGTGGGGCGAGTTCCTGGCCTGGGAGCCGCCCACCCGGTTCGTCCTCGCGTGGAAACCGCACTCGCGGCCGGTCCCGCCGACCGAGGTCGAGGTCCGGTTCATCGCCGACGGCGACGGGACCAGGGTCGAGCTGGAGCACCGAGGGTGGGAGCGAGTGGGAGCCGAGGCCACGGAGGTACGCGAGGCGTACGGCTCACCGCAGGGGTGGGTCACGACGTTGAATGTGTTCGCCGCGGCGATCGAGCGGGAGGTGGCGTGACCTCTTTGGTCTCCTCCAGCTGACCGGGTGGCCTCGCGCGGCGAGGCGGTTCAGGGTAGGTTTGGTCCTGAAATAACCAAGCAGAGCAACGGGGGGAGAACCATGTTCGGGCACCCGATGGACCGCAGACGACCTCTCAGCCGCAGGGAGTTCCTGCGCCGCGCGGGGGTGGCCGGGATCGCCACACCGACCCTGGCTGCCATCCTCGCGGCGTGCGGAGAGGAGAGTCCGAGCGAGGCGGGCAGCCCATCTCCGGCCCTCCAGCTCGCCCGGCCCGACAATCCCGTCACCCTTCCGACCGAGGGCAACCCGGCCATCGCCGATGGCCTCCAGCCCGAGGCCGGCCCGTTGAAGATCCTTGGCTACAACGACTACATCCGGAAGTTCATCCTGAACAAGTTCTCCGACAAGTTCAGCACGTCGGTCGATTGGACGATCTTCGACACGCCCGAGCAGATGGTCCAGATGATGCAGGCCTCCGGTTCGAATTGGGACCTGATCGTCTCGGTCACACTCGAGAACGTTGGCAAACTCGCGTTCGGTCAGCTCATCCAGCCGCTGAACAAGAGCTATCTCCCCAACCTCGCAAACGTCTGGGACGTGTTCCAGAGCCCCTTCTACGACGTGGACGCCCAGTTCACCGCGCCGTACACCGTCTACACGACGGGGATCACGTGGCAGAACGAAGTGGTGACCGAGGACATCCCGGCCATGGACAACCCCTACGACATCCTGTGGGACGCGAAGTACGCCGGAAGGGTCCACCTGCTGAACGGCGCACGCGACACGCTCGCCGCCGCCTTGCTCCGGATGGGGACCGACGTCAACACGTCCGACCCGAACGTCCTCGACCAGGCGAAGGCGATGCTCCTCGATGGCGTCGAGATCATGAACTGGAAGTTCGACCACGTCGACTACAGCGAGCTCGGAACGTTCGACATCCACCAGACATGGTCGGGGCAGGTCTCCTACTACCAGTACTACCTGCCGAAGGGTCTTCCCATCACGGCGTTCTCCTACGTATGGCCACCGAAGGCCGCAGGCAAGAAGCCCGGGATCATCACCAACGACGTGTTCGCCATCCCCAAGGGCGCGAAGAGCCCGGTCCTCGCCCATGCGATGATCGACTACCTCCTGGAGTCCTCGAACGCGGCCGTGAACTATGCGTACGAGGGCTTCCAGCCGCCGCTCACGTCGATCACCCCGGAGTCCATCCTCGCCGATGAGCTGGTCCCCGAGAACCTGTCGAATATCCTAATCACCCAGGAGGACTTCCCGCTCGGCGTCCAGCAGCTGGAACTGGCCCCGGCGGTCAATCAGCTGTGGCAACAGATCTACCAGGAGGTCACCGGCGGCGTGTGAGCTCCGCGGCCGGACCGTGACGGGCGGTGCCTGAGGGGGTCGGATCGGGGTCTCGGGGAGCCTGGTTCCCCTCGTGGTTCTGGCCGTCCTTCGCCGCCCCGGCCACCATCTGGCTGCTCCTGTTCTTCGTGCTCCCCTTCTTCGTCATCCTGGCCATCGCGTTCGGCCGAGTGGACCCGATCTTCCTGACGCCCTCTCCCGTGTACAACCCCCTTCGATGGGACGCCGGGCCGTTCCGGGGCGTGCTCTCAGAGATCTTCACCATCGGCTCGGCGTATCAGAGCGATTTCTTGCACACCCTGGTGTTCGTGTTCGTGGCCACTGCCTTGTGTCTGGCGATCGGCTACCCGGTCGCGTACTTCATCGCCCGGCACGCAGGGCGCTTTCGAACCCTGTTCCTGGTGGCGTTCATCGCCCCGTTCTGGATCAGCTACATGATGCGGATGCTGGCCTGGATCAATCTTCTCCAGCCGAACGGCTACGTGAACCGGATCCTCGGCGGCCTGGGTCTGGCGAACACGCAGGACCCCATCCAGTGGCTCAACGGCAAACCCCTGACGGTCATCCTGGGACTGACGTACGGCTACGTGCCGTACATGATCCTGCCGCTGTTCGCCGTTCTCGATCGGATCCCCTCCTCCACCATGGAGGCCGCCAGGGACCTGGGGGCCGGACAGGTCACGACGTTCCTGCGGGTGACGCTGCCGCTGTCGCGACAGGGGATCCTCGCCGGCGTCGTCATCGTGTCGCTCCCCATGTTCGGTGACTACTACACCCAGACGCTGCTCGCCGGAACGCGCAACACAGCCATGATCGGCAACCTCATCGTGAGCTCCATCCAGAGCTCGCTGGTGCAGGCGGGGGCCTCACTGGTCCTGATCCTGCTGGTCCTGTTACTCCTTCCGATGCTCTACTACTTGCGGGCCACCTCCAAGGCGACCGAACTGGTGGCCCGATGAGACGCGGCATCCTGGCCTGGCTGTCGAACCCGTGGGCCAGGGCGCGGTTCCTGTGGATCGTTGGCATCGCCTACGTGGCCTGGACGCTCCTCCCGGTCGTGGTGGCGGTCCTGTTCTCGTTCAACGGAACGCGGGCGCTCACGTCCTGGCAGGGGTTCTCCACCCAGTGGTACGCGGGGAACGAGAGCTCGGTGTGGCACGATCCCACCCTCCGCTCGGCCCTGGTGCAGAGCCTCAAGCTCGCCGGACTGACCGTGCTGATCGCCGTGCCGCTCGGCGTGGGCTTCGCCCTGGCCCTGGACCGGTGGCGGGGACGGGCCTCGGGCTCGGCCAACTTCCTCATGCTGTTCTCGTTCATCACCCCGGAGGTGGCCATCGGGGTGGCCCTGTTCCTGTTCTTCGTGCAGCTGGCGTCGGGGATCGGACCGGGGTTCGCCGCGCAGGTCCTGGGCCTGTCGATGTACATGCTGGCCTACCCGGTGATCATCGTCCGGGCTCGTCTGCTGTCGATCGGCAAGGAATACGAGGAGGTGGCGATGGATCTGGGGGCCTCGCCCACACAGGCCCTCCGCCGGGTGCTGGTGCCGTTGCTGTTCCCGGCCATCCTCGCCAGCGTGGCCATCGTGTTCGCCGCGTCCATCGACAACTTCGTGATCTCCCAGCAACTGTCCAGGGACGCCTCGACCCAGACCATCCCCATCCTGATCTACAGTTCCGCCCGGCGAGGGCCGCTCCCCTCGCTGAACGCGCTGGCCACCCTGACCTTGATGGCCTCGACGGCGCTGATCGTCGTGGCCGCCGTGGTCTACCGGCGGTTCACTCGGGCCGAGCGGCGCGCGGCCTAGCCGCCCTTAGCTGCGCGCCGCCCATGGGGGGTCATGTTCACGCGTTGAACGCCACGCGCGACACCGCCCGGCCGCAGATGTCGCTGTCTCCCAAGGTCTCTCTGGGAGCCACCGCCCGGTACCTGCCCGGACGATCGGGCACCCGAACCCGGTAGAAGCCGTCGTCGTTCGTGTGGGTGGTGGCGATGGTCCGCCAGGCGCCGTCCACGAACCGCCGGATCCGCACCAGCGCGTCGTCGGTACACGCGTCGAACCCGCCCGCCGACACCGTCCCACGCACGACGAGATGGCGCCGAAGCGAGATCGAGATGGATCGACCGTGGAACGTGGGCACGACGGTGAACTTCGCGGCACTGGTCCCCGTTCCTCCGGGGGTCGTGACGCTGATCTTGCCGGTCACCGCGCCCACGGGCACGGTCGCGGTGATCTGGGTGGACGAGTTCACCACGAAGCTCGCGCGCACCCCGCCGAATCGCACGGCAGTCGCTCCGGTGAAGTTCGTTCCCGTGATCGTGACCGCGGTCCCCGTTCGCCCGCTGGTCGGCGAGAACGAAGTGATCGTCGGAGCTGGAACCGTGACCGTGAAGTTCGTGGCGCTGGTCGCGGTGCCTCCCGGCGTGGTCACGGTGATCTTGCCGGTGGTCGCGCCCGTTGGAACTATCGTGTCGATCCGGGTCCCCTGCGTGTTCACCGTGAACGACGCGCTCACGCCGTTGAATCGCACGGCGGTCGTGCCGGCGAACCCGCTCCCGTTGATCCGGACGGAGGTACCGACCGGCCCGCTCTTCGGCGAGAACGAGGAGATGGTTGGAGCAGTGGTCGTCACCGTGAAGTTCGTCGCGCTGGTTGCCGTGCCCCCCGGCGTGGTCACGGTGATCTTCCCGGTCACTGCTCCACTCGGCACCGTCGTCGAGATCTGCGTCCCTGACGGGTTCACCGAGAACGAGGTCGCCGCGACGCCACCGAACCTCACCGCCGTCGCACCGCTCAGGCCGGTCCCGTTGATCGTGACCGAGGTCCCCACCGGGCCGCTCGAAGGCGAGAACGACGAGATCGTGGGCACCGGCGCGCACGAGGAGCTGACCATGAAGTTGGCGGCACTGGTGGCGGCGCCATCGTCGGTAACTACGCCGATCTTGCCTGTCGTTGCGCCCGCGGGCACGGTCGTCGTGACGAGATGACTCGACTGGACGTTGAATGACGCCTCGACGCCGTTGAAGGTCACGTGCATCGTGCCCTGGAAGTTGTTCCCCATTACGTCCACGCTCGTGCCGACCGGGCCACACGTCGGCGAGAACGAGTTGATGGTGGGCTCGCCGTTGGCGAGCGCCGAGGGCACGGCCACGAGGCCGATAACGAGTCCCGCGAGGGCCAGGCCCGCGGCAAAGCGGAGGGGAAGCCGACCAGCCGTCATTGGATGTCCTCCCAACTCGGGCGGGCACCAGACCGATCGTTGCATCCGGACGCTAAATCCTTGCGGTCAACGCCGCCAGGCCCATTTGGGGTAGGAGCCCTACGCGGACTGGCGGAGCGCGGTCGGTGGTCGTCAGGCCGGGACCGGTTGCCAGCTGGGGGCGAGGTCCGGGGACGGATCGTTGGTCAGCCGGGTCTGACCGGTCCCGTCGGCGTTCATCACGTACACGTCGATGTTGCCGCCACCGGCGGGAAGCCCCGCGAAGGCGATCATCGTCCCGTCCGGCGACCAGATCGGCTGCGACTCCTCCACGGTCGTGGACTGCGTCAGGTTCGCCTCGCCGGTTCCGTTGGCATCCATCACGTAGATGTCGTGGGTCCCATCGGGGCAACACCGGACGAACGCGATCCTCGTCCCATCCGGGGACCAGGCAGCGTTCGCGTCAATGAAGGGGTTGAACGTCAGCCTGAACTGGCGGGTGCCGTCGGCGTTCATCACGTAGAGCTCGGGGAACCCGCCGTCGCGATTGGAATCGAACAGGATCTGCGTGCCGTCGGGGGACCACGCCGGATTGGCATCGTACGTTCCTGCAGGCTGCCTGGTGAGCTGCCGCCGTCCCGAACCCGCGGCGGTCAAGACGAAGATCCGAAACGGGCCCGATGGGCTGGTTCGGCCGGAGAAGGCGATCAGCCTGCCGTTCGGCGACCAGGCCGGGTTCCGTTCGGCCACCTGGGTCGTGGTGAGGCGGATGCGGTTCCTGCCGTTCGCGTTCATCAGGAACAGGTCCGGCTTCCGTGTTTGCCTCACGCGCCGGGCGAACGCGATCGTCGAGCCGTCCGGCGACCACGCGGGGTCCAGATCCTGAACGTTGGTACTTCTCGTGAGGTTGGTCAGCGCGCCACCTGTGGCGTCCATCGTGTAGATCTCGCCTCGCCCGCTGCGATCGGAGCGGAACGCGAGGAGGCCGTTCGCGCTCGAGGCCGCCCCAACCGAGGGCACGGGCGTCGACGCGGCGATGACGGCCGCAAGCAATGCGACGAGTAGAAGGCTCTTCCGGATCACGGGCACGTCTGTAGGATGGACCGACCGTGAAACCTACCACCCCCCGACACGTCGCGCTCACCGTCGCGATCGCGCTGCTGGTGAGCACAGTGACGACATGGCCGAGCAGTGCCGACGATCGATCGGCGAGGGCCGGTGAGCGCGCACTGGGCAAGATCACGAGGAGGATCGCGCCCGGGCTGAAACTCACGAAGATCACGCGGAAGAACCCGCCCCTCAGGATCTTCGTGCTTACGGTCGACATCTCCAAGCGCCCGACCATGGACGTGGCCCTGGCCGGCCCGAGCCTGCCGGCCAGGGCGACGACCAGCGACATCGCGAGGCGGAACGGCGCCATCGCCGCGGTGAACGGCGACTTCGGTTCGGTGGCCGGCGCGCCGATCAACACCTTCCTGCAGGATGGGGAGTTCGTGCGGATCGCGAGCTCACCCGGGACCCTGTTCTCGGTCTCCAAGGACGAGCGGACCGTTACGGTCGGACGGCCCGAGACATTGGTGACGGCAACGGACTCGACCGGTCGAACGTGGACCGTCGACCGATGGAACGACGGACCGCTTGGGGTGGGAGAGATCGGTGCTTACACACCGTTCGGGGGAACCCTGTGGCCTCCCCCGCCATCCACGTGCTCCGCGCGGCTGGTCCCGACCGCGCCGTTCGCTCTCACGGCCGATGGCCTGGGCTTCCAGCAGTCGTTCACCGTCGAGGAGCGAGGCTGCCTCGCCTCGTCGCTTCCGGCGTCCGGCGCGGTCGTGCTCTCAGCCGTCCCCGCTTCCGATGAAGCCCTTCAGATCCTCTCGCTCCAGACGGGGTCGGCGGTGACGCTCGAATGGACCCTGGGACGGACGAACGTGTGGGACGCCATGGGCGGCTCCCCCATCCTCGTGGAAAACGGGGCCAGGGCCGTGGGGACGTGCACGACGTCGTTCTGCAGCAGTCGTAACCCTCGAACCGGGGTGGGAGTGACCGGCGACGGGAGGATCCTGATGGTCGTGGTGGACGGCCGCCAGCCCAGGTGGTCCGTGGGCGTGACCCTTCCTAAGTTCGCCGCCATCTTCCGAAAGCTCGGGGCCGTCACCGCGCTGAACCTGGACGGCGGGGGGTCCTCCACGATGGTCGTGAGGGGCGACGTGGTGAACAGGCCGTCGATCGGCCGGCAACGGTTGGTGTCGACGGCGCTGACGGTGCTTCCCGGCCCGGATCCAGGCGAGTCAGACTGATCCTTGGTTCCACCCAGCCTCCTGGGGGATCGCTCCCGCCCCAGGGGATCGCTTCAGCCCTGGAGGCCCACTCAGCCCTGACCCCCTTGGTGCCGATGCCATGACGGATGATCAAAGAGCTCCGCGAGCGGATCGTCTCTTCTCGTACGGCGAACATTTCCGCCCCGAACTCCGATGTACAGGCAGGAACCCATGGCGGCGAGGAGGAGGAAGAGCCTGATCGTGTGCCGCAGCTGGTCGAACGGGCCAAGCGGGGTGATAAGGACGCCTTTGGGGAGCTCTACCGCGTCCATCATCCCCGCGTGTTCAGGATGGCCCGCCTCCACCTTGGCGACCTGGGAGACGCGGCGGAGGACGCCGTGGCCGAGACGTTCGTCCGGGCCTGGGCGGCCCTCCCCAGGTATCGCGATACGGGGGCGCCGTTCGTGGCGTGGCTGTTCGGGATCGCCAGGCACGTCGTACTTGACGAGTTGGCCAGGGGACGTCGAGTCACGCCCCTGGAAGAACTCCCCGAGCGGACGAAGGGGTGGACGGTGGACGACCTGCTGACGTTGGCCCAAGCCATGGAACAGCTCCCGACGGCCCAGAGACAGGTGGTCGAGCTGAAGTACCTGGCCGGGATGAAGAACGAAGAGGTTGCTTCGGCTCTCGGAAAGAGCAAGGGAGCGATCAACGCGATGCAGTGGCGGGCTCTCGGGACGCTCAGGCAGCTCCTGGAGGAACGATGAACCGACGTCTGGAGGAAGATCTGGAGCGGTGGGAGGCCGGCCTGGCCCAGGCGGCTGAGCTCGAGGAACGCCACCCCGGCCCGGACGTGCACGAGATCATGGAGCTCCACACACAGCTCAAGGCCCTTGGCCGAGAGGCGACGCCGGACCCCGAGCCGGGCTGGCACCGGCTGAGCGCTCGCCTGCCGGAACGTGAACCGGCCAGCGTCCTCACCGAACCCAGCCACTCGAGGCATCGACTCCGCCGGCGCGTGGCCGTGGTCGGTCTGGCGGCCGCCCTCATGCTCACTGGGGGCCTCGCAGCCGCGGACGTCCTGCCGGGCCCGGCGCAGGATGCCGTGGCCAATCTGGCAGGGCATCTCGGCCTTCACCTCCCTCACTCGCCCGAGGTCCCCGATGACGCGACTCATGGCAAGGAGGTCTCCGACGTGGCCCGCTCGACCCCGAAGGAGGGATGCGAGAAGGGGCAGGCCGTGTCCGAGGTGGCATCGTCGGTCGGGCAGGATCATCGGCTTGGCGATCCCCAGCCGAGCCCGTGCGACGAGGTCCAGGCCGCGGGCGGCTCCCATCAGAGCGCCCAGGGCGCCGGCAAGGGCAAGGGCCCGGGTGCTGGGGCTGCCCATGCCCCGGACGACCCGGGCCTCGAACACCGCGGAGACCACGGGCCACCCGGCTCCTAGTTCCAAATGGTCACTTCGGGCCATTACATCGGTCATCTGAGGCGCCGAAAACCCTCGGACAAGTAGGAGGCGGACGTGGCGATGCAGGCACAGCAGCGGCGGAGGACTCAACGCGAAGAGGAGGCTCACGACCTCGAGGCGAAGCATCCCTCCACCGCGGCCTCGAGCGACACCTTAAAGAACGACCTGGACGACATCCTGGACGAGATCGACGAGATCCTCGAGGAGAACGCCGAGGAGTTCGTGAAGGGCTACGTGCAGAAGGGCGGGCAGTAGGCCGAGCGGTTCAGGCCACCACAGTGGCCGTGAGCTCGATGGGGACCGCCTTCAGGGCCTGCGACACCGGACAGCCCTCCTTGGTCGCCCCGGCGATCTCCTGGAACGTCTCCTCGGGGATCCCGGCAACCCGGGCCTCGGTCTGGAGATCGATCCTGGTGATCTTGAACCCAGCGTCGCCCTTGTCGAGGTGCACCTTCGCCGTGGTGTGCACTGAGTCTGGCACGTGGCCGGCCTTGGACAGCCCGTTGGCCAGCGCCATCGAAAAACAGCCCGCGTGAGCCGCGGCGATCAGCTCCTCCGGGTTCGTGCCGGGACCCTCCTCGAACCGGGAGACGAAGGAGTACGGTCCTTCCCACGCGTCGAACCGCATCGTCCCCTTGCCGTCCTCCAGCGAGCCTTCCCACTGCGCGTCGGCGGTTCTGAGCGGCATCGCAGCCTCCTTTCGACAGCCTGTCCTTACCCTACTCTCGAGCGCGAGAGCGCGGGCTGTCGGGAGGCCTCAGCACACCGCCATCAGGAACTTGTGCGGGTCGACCGCCGGCCCGTTGTCCGGGTGCCACTCGAAGTGGTCGTGGGGGCCTCCCGCGTTGCCGGTGGCACCCACGTAGCCGATGACCGTGCCGGCCTCCACCTGGCCGAGCGTGCCGAAAGCCGACAGATGGGCGTTGTAGGCGTAGCCGAACTCCCCGTAGACGCTCACGGCCAAGCCACCGATGCTGTTGGAGGACTCGACGGCCTTCCCGTCGAACGGGGCCACGATGGGAGTCCCCTGTGCAGCCATCATGTCGTTCCCCTGGTGGATGTGGTTGCCGCCCTCCTTCTTGGTGTGGTGGACCCAGATCCCGAAGTCGTCGGCCACGGCAACGGGTCCCTGAACCGGACACACCGCGAACGGGTGGATCTCGGAGATGTTCTCGAGGATCTCGGTCCTCCGCGCCTGCAGGTCGCGATACAGCTTGCGGGCCAGGGCCATCTTCTCGTCCAGGGCCTGCTGATCGGCCCTCAGGCGGTCGATCAGGATCCGGGTGGCGTTCTGGGTTCTGGCCAGCGCGTCGCGGGTCCGGGCCAGCCTGAGCTCGGTGGCCTCGACCTTCGCCGCCAGGACCGCGTCCCGCCGGCTCATCTCGTCGATCAGCGAGATCCGTGACGCGGCCTCGCCGGCCGAGGTCGCCGTCAAGAGGTACATGATGGGCGCGCCGGGCCCCATGATGAAGGCCTCCCGGGATCTGGTCGCCAGAAGGTCCTTGAGGAGCGTGAGGCGCGCGCGGAGCGGCTTCAACTGGCCCTGGAGCGTCTGCATCTGCATCCGAGTCTTGAGGAGTTGCTCGTAGGTCTTCTGGATCTCGGTCGCGAGCTTGTTCATCTCCTTCTGGAGGGTGAGGAGCCGTTCCTCTGTGGCGTTGATCCGTTCTCTCGTCTGACGGAGCTGTTTATGGGCCTTCTTCAGCTCTGGGTCGGAGAACGCCCCGGCAGTCTGCGACAGCCCCCCGGCGACCAGCGCAACGACAACGAGCCCGGTACAGATCCGCCGGACCCGTACCCGAGGCATCCGCGCATGGGAAAGGAAGCCGGGCATGGAGGCACAAGTGTGCGGCCCGGCCAACTCCTCTCACAACGGCCGAACGACCCACCGCCGCGCACGGTGCCGAGGCCGACGACCGGCTACGACCGATGGCCCCCCTGGTCCGCCGGGTGGGGGACCGCAATGGCGGCGTGTCCGATGAATTGGCCCGAAGCTCACCAATCGGTGATCCCGGATGGGTCGTATTACCTCGACGTCTTCCAGGAGGTCGATGTTTTGAGGGCACGAGAACCCATCGCGGGGTTGATCGCGCTGCTCATCGCGGCAGCGCCCACGGTCGTTCGGGCAGACCGGCGGCCCATCGTGACTCCCGAAGGCTCAGCTCAGCTCGTGGAGGTTGAGCGAGTGAGGGTGGTCAACTTCGCCTTTCGCCCCAAGAGCCTCACGATCCCGGACGGCACCAAGGTTCGGTGGGTCGTCAGGGAGGGCACCCACTCGACCACCTCGAACACCGGCCGGTGGGATTCGGGCGTGCTGAGCCAGGGAGAGGCCTTCGGCCGGGTCTTCCGGAGGGCCGGGACGTTCAGGTATCACTGCTCGGTTCACCCCTCGGCCATGCGCGGGGTCATCATCGTCAAGTAGGGGAATAGCGGACCTCCCGGGGTCGTTCCCAACCCCGAGATCCTTGTTCGATGATCCCGAGGTTCGATGATCCCCGAGCCCCTACACCGATCCGACGGAACCGGCGACCTCCGAAATCCCGATGAGGCGGAGGCGCTGGACGCCTACTCGCGCGTGGTCACCTCGGTGGCCGAACGGCTCACCCCTTCGGTAGCCAGCCTGCGGGTGACCAGGCGCGTACCCGGCGGCCGCCGGCCTGAGGGCGCGGGCTCTGGCTTCGTGATCTCCTCGGACGGGTTTGGGCTGACGTCGGCCCACGTGCTTCATGGGATGGATGGAGGCAGCACCACCTTCGCCGACGGCACCGAATCGTCGTTCGACATCGTGGGGACGGATCCCCTCTCCGACCTCGCCGTCCTCCGGGTGGACGCGCGGAACCTCGTTCCCGCGGAGCTCGGGGACGCGCGCACCCTGCGCGTGGGGCAGCTGGTGGTGGCCATCGGGAATCCCATGGGTTTCGGCGGATCGGTGACGGCCGGTGTGGTGAGCGCGCTGAGCCGGGCCTTGCCCGTCAGGGCAGGGAGGAACCAAAGGGTGGTGGACAACGTGATCCAGACGGACGCCGCGCTGAACCCGGGAAACTCCGGCGGCGCGCTCGCCGACGGCTCGGGCCGGGTGGTCGGCGTGAACACGGCCGTGGCCGGCGTCGGCCTTGGCCTCGCGGTCCCCATCGACGACGTGACCCGGCGCATCATCGGGGCGCTCATGAGCGAGGGCCGGTTCCGCCGGGCGTACCTCGGTGTGGCCGGTGGGGGCCGTCCCCTCCCACCGAAGGTGGTGAAGGAGGTCGGCCGGGACAGGGGTGTCGAGGTGGTGCAGGTCGTCCCGGGAAGCCCGGCCGCCGCCGCCGGCATCCGGCCGGAGGACCTGATCCTCGACGTGGACGGGAAGCCGGTGAAAGACAGCGGCGACCTCCAGCGGATCGTGATGAACGACCTGATCGGGAGGCAAGTCCAGGTCCGGGTGTTCCGCGATGGCCGGATCCTGAGCTTGCCTGTGGTCCCGACAGAGCTCACCGAGCGCTGAGTCACCGGTTGGCGAACGCCGCGTAGTCCGCCTGGACCAGGGGCAGGACGTTCAGCACGTACAAGCCGCCGGCACAGCCTCGGCACCACGCCGACGCGTTGATTGCCATGGCCGTGGTTGCGGCCGGCGCGCACCGCGCCAGGGCGCTCAGGATGGCCTCGTACCCGTAGCTCGGCATGGGAAGCCGCAGGGTCTCCACGGTGGC
>JBKPDU010000053.1:0-12823 GCA_046728055.1 Actinomycetota bacterium
ATCGACGAGGTCCGGGAGCGGTTCGCCCGGTCCGGGTTCCACAGCTGGATCGGGATGCGGCTGGAGCGTGTGGAGACCGGCGAGGTCCACGTCGCCCTCGATGTCGAACCTCGTCACCTGAACCTCGTGGGCCTCCTGCACGGCGGGCTGATCGCCACGCTCGCCGACACGGCCACGGGTCTGGCCTACCGTACGGTCCTCGAGCCGGGCACCCGTCACGTGACCACCCACATGGGCGTGACGTTCCTCTCCCCCGGCCGTGAAGGCAGAATCACCGCCCGGGGGAAGGTGGTGAAGGCAGGTGGTCGATTCGGATACGCCGAGGCGGACGTCGTCGGCCCCGACGATGAGCTCCTGGCCCGGGCGACCGCGACCTTCGCCGTGTCGCCGGAGCGGACGGGTCAGTAGTCGACGTCCATCTCCTGCATGACCCTGGGCAGCTCGGCGATGGCCGCCTGGAGCTGCATCAGCAGCATCATGTTGCCGGAGATCCGGAGCTTCCCGCTCATGAATGCCGTGACCGGGTTGAGCTGGCTCTTGGCCAACGCCACCGCTGTGTCGTAGTCCTGGGTGATGGTCGCGTCGGGGGCGTCGATCTCGCCCTGGCCCAGGTCGATCGAGCCGTCCTGGATCCTGATCCAGTACCGACGCTCGCCATCAGGGGTGGTGATCACCTGCTGGAGCGACGCGGAGGCCGACCCGGCGGCCTTCCTGAAGGATTCGGACGCGTTCAGCCGGCCCTTCAGCTCGGTGGTCCACGCTTCGGAGAGGAACGACACGGGCACGGACGCCTCCTGGCCACAGGTCGGAAGACGACGCAGTATAGCCAAGGGCCCGTTACCGGAGGCCGCCGATCGCGGTCAAAGCCATTCGTACGGAGACGGTTGGAGGAGGTGTGCTCATGTACGTCTTCGCGACGATCGTTCTGCTGGGGCTTGCCGTGGCCACGTTCGTGGATCTGGTGGGCGGCTACATGAACGTCCGGCGACCGGTCCGCTCGCTTCTCGCGTTGCTGGCCGGTATCGGTGTCGCCTGGGTCGCAGATCTGTCGATGTTCGCCGGGTTCGGCATCGACCTTCGGACCCCGTGGATGGGAGTGGTGGCCACAGGCCTCGTGATCGGTGGCTTGGCCTACGCGTGGCACGAGGTGCTCGGCGTGCTGACCGCGTACGCGCGCCGAAACGACCAGGCCACGAAGATCCAGAGCGGGATCACGCGGGCCGCGTAGCACTCAGACACGATGGGAGGGCCGCCCCGCAAGCGGGGGCGGCCCTCCCGCATTTCCTCACGGCCCAAACAGCTGGGGATCCGACAGGTGAAGGACGTCGTTCAGGAACCGGACCCGCCGCTTCGATCCCTCGACCTCGACCGAATTCAGGGAGGTGTTCTCCGGCAGGAAGAACATCTCGTTCTCGACCCGCAACAGCGGCCCCAGGTAGGCGTTGATCACACCACCGTGGGCGACGACGAAGACGTCCCCCACGGCGTGCCGCTCGAGGATCGACTCGATCGCGTCGTGGACGCGCTTGCGGAATACCCCCACGGCCTCTCCGCCCGGCGCCCGGTGCCAGATGGCCCGCTGACTTCGAACCAGGCCCAGCAGCTCGGGATCCGATGCCAGGATGTCCTCGAAGCTCACGTTCTCCCATCGGCCGATGTGGGCTTCCATCAGATCCTCCTCGTGGCTCACGTCGATTCCGGCGGCGTCCGCGAACGGCGCGATGGTCTCTCGGGCTCGACGAAGCGGGGACGAGTACACGGCCGACGGCCGCTCCATCAGCACCAGCCGGTGGGCCAAGCGTTCGGCCTGCTCCCGGCCAACGTCGTCGAGCGGCGGGTCCCACTGGGGTCCCCTCACCGTGTCCAGGAGATCGTCCGAGGATTGGTCGGATCGCCCGTGGCGGATCAGGAACAGGATCCGGGAGGCGGTCACCGGGCCCGGCGCTCGGCCCGTCCGCGGTTCCACGCCCGGGCGAACGCTTCGACGTCCTCACGCCGCCACACGCGTCCGGAGGCCAGGCGGGCCACGGGATCGGGGAACGATCCGCGGTCCAGGTACGTGATCACCCGCCGGCGGTCCCATCCCAGGATCGCCGCGGCTTCGGCCACTCCGGCGAGCGCCGGGGTGACCTCCACGATCACCGACACGCCCTCTCCGGCTGCGCGGCGCAGGCTGACCAGGCAGCGGGCCCGCGACGACCCGGTGACCTCGACGCCCATGGAGGGGATCCGGCCCGTCCAGCCATCGCGCGAGGGCGTGAGAGTCGCCCGGACCTGCCGTGTGGGCACCGGTCGATGATAGCGACGGTGGCTCAGCGGCCCCGGGTCCGGCGGAGCTCCCTCCGCCAGCACTCGGTGTGCCAGTGCCTTCGTTCGTCCGGCTCGTCTTGTGGCACCACCACCAGGTGCCAGACGCCCGAGCGGATCTCGTGGTCGCAGCCGGGGCAGCGGTACGACTTGTCGCTGGCCACCCGGCGAAGGTCGAACCCTGGGGCCAGCGCCCAGGTCGGGCCGGCCGACTCCGGGATCCGGGCCGCCTGGACCGGCTCCGGCGCTCGGCGGTTCTTCCTCGGCATCAGCCCGCGCCCGCGACCCGCAGGACGAACGGCGCGGCCAAGCCGGCGATGGTCTCCCCTACCTCCCGGGCGTCGCGCTTGTGCCCCCGAACGTTGAACGAGTGATCGCCGCCTTGGATCGGCACGTGCTCGGCCGTCCGTCCCAGTTTGCCGAGGACGGTCGCCACGATCTCCGGCTTGGCGAACGCATCCGCCGTCCCCTGGATGAACAGCATCGGAACCGTGATCCGGTACAGGTGCTCGTCGCGGACCCGTTCCGGCTTGCCCGGTGGGTGGAACGGGTAGCCCAGGAAGACGAGGCCGGCGGCCGCCATCCCGTCGGCCACGGCCACCGAGGCGATCCTCCCACCGAGCGACTTGCCGCCCACCAGTGCCGGGCGCCCATCTGAGCGGGACCGGGCATGCTCGAACGCGGCCTGCCATGTCGCCCGGAGCACGCCCTCGGCGTCCGGGGATCGCCGGCCCCGCTCCATGTACGGGAAGTTGAACCGGAGCGTCGCGACGCCGTGCCCGGCGGTCGCCCTGGCGAACCCGACCATGAACGGGTGGTCCATGTCGGCGCCCGCTCCGTGTGCCAGAACGAGCGTCGCCGCGGCATCGGGCGGCTCGATCCAAGCAGCGCCGACGGCGCCCGACCCCGTGTCGATCTCGCTGCGAACCTCCGGCGTGACCATGTCTGAGATGATTGTCTCCCATGGCGGGCATGCTCTACGCGGGGACGTCGGGATTCGCCTACGACGAGTGGAAGCACGGCGTCTTCTACCCCGAGGGGCTGAAGAACGCGGACATGCTCTCCTACTACGCGAGTCGGTTCCGTTCCGTGGAGATCAACTACACGTTCCGCCGGTTCCCGACTGAAAAGACCCTGCTCGGCTGGCGGGAGGGCACGCCGGAGGGGTTCGCGTTCACCCTCAAGGCGAACCAGCGGATCACGCACTTCAAGCGCCTGGCCGACGCCGACGACGACGTCCACGACTTCCTCCGGCTGGCAAAGCTCCTGGGCGATCGCCTTGGGACCGTGCTGTTCCAATGCCCGCCGAGCCTGAAGTACGACCGCCGGCTCATCGAACAGTTCGTCGGATCGCTCCCACCCGACGTGCGAGCCGTGATGGAGTTCCGCGACCCCTCGTGGAACGAAGCCCGCGAGTTCCTCCACGACCAGCGCGTGGCTTGGTGCGTCGCGGAGACCGACGAGAAGGACCCCGGCCCCGACGATCTCTCATGGGACCCGTACGGCTACCTCCGCTTGCGCAAGACCGAGTACTCGGACGAGGAGCTGCAGGCGTGGGCCGACCGCATCGGGCAGGCGCTCGGTGCCGGGAGCGACGTCTACTGCTATTTCAAGCACGAAGGGGAGGGGATGAGCCCTCGGATGGCCGAGCGGCTGGAGACCCTGGTCCCCTCGCTCGCGTAGTCTCGTCAGGACCGAACTCGGGTGGCAACGGCCCACTCGAGCTCGGCGATCCGCTCGGGATCCTCGAGCTTCTGGCCCAGGTCGTCCCTGACGTAGAACACGTCCACCACGCGGTGTCCGTACGTGGCCACCTTGGCCAGGTGCACGTCGAGATGGAGCTCGGCGAGGGTGCGCGTGACGTCGAACAGCAGCCCGATCCGGTCCGGCGCACCGACCTCGACCACCGTGAAGAAGTCCGAGGCGTCGTTGTGCACGCCGACCTCGACGGGGATCTCGGCGCTCGGCACCGGATAGTGTTGTCGCTTCTGCTCCACGCGATGCTCCAGCGACAGTCGCCCGTCGATGGCCTTGCGGAGGGCGGTCCGGAACTCACGCCACCGGTCCTCGCCGATCCGGGCCTCGAACGCCCCCTCCACCTCGAACACGTCCACGGCAACCCCGTCGTCGGTGGTGAAGACCTGGGCGGTGAGGATGGACAGTCCGGCCAGCGAGAGGGACCCGGCGATCAACGACAACAGCCCGGGACGGTCGGCGGCGACCACCGTGAGCGCGTAGGTTGCGGGCCGGGCACCCGGGGCCGAGAGCGTTCGGACCTCGTGCCTGCCCACGGGTGGGCGAAGCAGCGGGAAGTGCCTCGCTGCCTGCTGAGCCGACATGGCCAGGAGATAGCCGTGGGGCATGCGTTCCACGAATCGGTCGATCTCGGCGTGCCCCTCGTCCGGGAGGAGTTCTTGGAGGCCGACGCGGACTGCCGCCAACCGGTCCGCCGCTTCCGGTCCCAGCTCACCCCGCTCCAGGACCCGCTGGACCTTGGCCACGAGCTCGCGGACTAGGGTGGCCCGCCACGGCGTCCACGCGAGCGGGCCCGTCGCGAGCGCGTCCGCCACCGTCAGCAGGTAGAGCGCCGCCAGTCGTTCCGGATCGCCCACCCTGGCGGCGACGTCGAGCACCAGGTCGTCGTCCTCCAGGTCGCGGCGGGTCGCGGTGTCCGACAACAGCAGGTGCTCGGCGACCAGGAACAGTGCGAGACGGCGCGTTCGCGACGACAGGCCCATGCGTCCGAGCGCTTTGGTGGCCTGGTCCACTCCTACCTGCACGTGACTCCCTCGGCCGGTCTTCCCGATGTCGTGCAACAGCGCACCCAGCAGGAGGGCATCACGGTCCGACACTGCAGCCGCAGCCTCGGCGACGAGTGGGTCGCGCTCGTCGTCACCATCGAGGAGCCGGGCCATCCCGGCGAGCGTGTGCAGCAGGTGAACGTCCACCGAGTTGCGGTGGTACGGATCTCGCTGGGGGCGGCACCGGACGGGTTCCCACTCTGGGAGGAAGCGGATCAGGATCCCCAGCCGGTCCAGCGTCTCCAGAGCCCGTGCGCCATCCTCGCCGGCCCGGAGAATCTCCAGGAAGGCTTGCCGGACGTCGTCGGTCCACTCGACCTCTTCGTCGATCACGATCCCATCGATCCGGGTCATGGACTGCGCCCCCATCACGCCGCTCTCCGTCGCCACCGTGGCGAAGGCGCGAAGCACCCCGGCCGGCGTGTCGTCGAGCGCAGCCGTTTCGGACGCACCACGCAGATACCGGTCGAACACCGACCGCGAGAGGTGTTCGACCTGACGGGCGTGCTCGAACACGGCTCGCATCAGCCCGTCCACTGCCGGAAGGCCGGGCTCGTCCACGAACCCCATGGCTCGAGCGATCCCCGGCTGATGGTCCAGGAACAGCCGGTCGGTTCGCCGCCTGATCTCCAGGTGCAGCGCGCTTCGGACTCGGACCAGGAACTCCTCGGCCGACTCCAGGGCAGCGCGTTCGGCCCGACCGAGGAGGCCCCGTTCCTCGAGCGACCTGAGGCCTCCACTGCCTGTGAGCACGATGGCCAGCCATCCCAAGGCGTGCAGGTCTCGGAGCCCGCCGCTCCCCTCCTTCAAGTCGGGCTCGAGCAGCGAGGAGACCGAACCGAACCGTTCTCGCCGGTCCGAGGCGCTCACCACCAAGCGTTCGGCGAACCCGCGAGGATCGTTCCTGGTCCATGCCCCAAGGCGGTCGCGTACGTCGTCCCAGGTGCCTGCGTCACCGGCCAGGAGCCGCCCATCGAGCATCGCGGTGGTTGCATCCAGGCGTTCGAACGCCAGGGTCAGACACTCGTCGGCCGTCCGCACGCCGTGGCCGACCGTGAGGCCTGCGTCCCAGAGCGGATAGAGCAATCCCTCCGCGAGGGCCTCGAGCTCCGCCGGGTCGTCGCCGCGGTGGAGGATGAGGAGGTCGACATCCGAGGATGGCGCCAGCTCGCCCCGGCCGTAGCCTCCCAGCGCGACCAGCGCGACCAGCGCGACAGCCGGGGGCACCCGGCTGTCCTCGAGGAGCTCGAGGATGCAGGCGTCGACCAGCTCGGCTCGACGGGCAGCCGACCAGCGACCGTGGTGACCGGTCGAATAGGCAGCGTCCAGGGCCCGAATCTCGTCCCGCAGGCGCGTGGCCGAGGCCGACCGGTCGGCCTTCTCAGAGCGCGTCGGGCCCCATCTCCCCGGTGCGGATCCGGATCACCTGCTCGGCCGGAACCACCCAGATCTTGCCGTCGCCGATCTTTCCGGTCCGAGCCGCCTTCAGCACGGCGTCGACGATCCCCTGGACCTGGTCGTCGTCGCACAGGACCTCGACTTTCACCTTAGGGACGAAGTCCACCTGGTACTCCGCACCGCGGTACACCTCGGTATGTCCCCGTTGCCGGCCGAAGCCCTCGACGTCGGTGGCGGTCAGGCCGTTCACGCCGATCTCCCGAAGGGCCTCCTTCACCTCATCGAGCTTGAACGGCTTCACGATGCCGACGACCAGCTTCACGGGTGTCCCTCCTCCCGGGGAGGAATCGAGGCCGGGAGCTCGGCCATCTAGCCGGTGGCGGCCTTCTTCCGCGGGGCGGCGGCCTTCTTGGCAGCGGTCTTCTTCGCGCCTGTCTTCGCCTTCGGCCGGGCGGCGGGGGTCTTCTTCTTCGCCGCGTCGACGGAGGCCTTCAGCGCGTCCATGAGATCCACCACTCGGGCCGGCGCCGCCTCCGGCGCGACTTCGATCTCCTCGCCCGCGATCTTCTTCTCCACGATCTCCAGGAGTGCCTCGCGGTACTCGTCCCGGTACGCGCTCGGGTTCCACGGTTCGGTCAGGTTGTCGATCAGCGCTTTGGCCATCTCGACCTCCTGTGGTCGAACCTTGGCGTCGGTGTGGGTCGTCTCGAACTCGGCGGCCCGGATCTCGTCCGGCCAGTACATGGTCTCCAGCACGAACACGTCGCCGTCGAAGCGCAGCGCAGCGAGGTGCTCCTTGTCACGGAACGAGACCTTGGCGATGCCCACCTTGCTCTCCTCGGACAGCGCCGTGCGCAGCAGCGCGTAGGCCTTGGCGCCCGTCTCATCGGGAACCAGGTAGTAGGACTTCTTGTACAGGATGGGGTCGATCTCCTCCAGCTCGACGAACTGCTGGATGTCGATGGATCGGCTGGACTCGAGGGGCACCTTCTCCAAGTCATCGTCGGTGAGCACGACGTAGTGGCCCTTCTCGTACTCGAACCCCTTGTCGATGTGCTCGAACGAGACCTCCTGGCCGTCGATCTCGCAGACCCGCTTGTACCGGATCCGGCCGCTGTCCTCGTCGTGGAGCTGGTTGAACTTCAGCGACTTCTCCTCGGTCGCGGGGAACACCGCGACCGGGATGGTGACCAGACCGAAGGAGATGGCCCCCTTCCACATGGCTCTGGGTGGCATGGCGTACCTCCAGGGAGGGTAGGTTCCAGGGACCACTGATTCTATCCGTCCGACCCACTCGTTCTACCATCGAGGAGTGACGCCGGCGAAGAAGCGTGCCTCGGGGCCCCCGTTCACGGTCACCTTCCCCACCTCCCTGCCCGCCGAACGCAGCGGCGAGGCGTGGTGGATGGAGGCAGGAGGCCGGGAACTCCGGCTGTCCAACCTGGACAAGGTGTTCTGGCCCGAAGAGGGGTACACCAAGGGGGACGTCATCGCCTTCTACTTCAACGTCTCCGGCCTGATCCTGCCGCACCTCCTCGAGCGGCCCCTGACGATGAAACGGATGCCGGACGGGATCGCCGGGCCGTTCTTCTACGAGAAGAGCGCCCCCTCGCACACGCCGGACTGGCTCCCCCGGTGCCCCGTTGAAAGCGAGGACTCCAAGACCGGGATCATCGACTACCTGATGGTCGAGGACGCGGCCGGCGTGTTGTTCATGGCCAATCTGGGCTGCATCGAGTTCCATCCGCTCCACTCCCGGTGCCGATCGGTCGAATCGCCCGACTATCTGTTCTTCGACCTGGATCCGTTCCCCCCGATCACGTTCGACGACGTTCTGGCGGTGGCGATGCACGTGAAGGCCTCGCTCGACGCGCTCGGCCTGGTGGGATACCCCAAGACGAGCGGAGCGACGGGGATGCAGATCTACGTGCCGGTCGAGCCGGGCTACTCCTACGGGCAGGTTCGTGAGTTCGTCGGCGCGGTGGGCCGCATGATCGGGCGGGCCGACCGCGACCGGGTGACGATGGCCTGGCAGGTGTCCAAGCGCTCGGGGAAAGTCTTCATCGACCACAACATGAACCGGGCGGGGGCGAACATCTCGGCCGCGTACTCGCTCCGGCCCGAGCCGGGGGCCACGGTGTCCACCCCGCTCACGTGGGACGAGGTTCAGAGAGGCGTCTCGCCGGGAGACTTCACCATCGAGACGGTGTGGAAGCGGTTGGCCGAGGTCGGGGACCTGTTCGAGGGGGTCAGAACGAAGCCGCAGGACCTCAGCACCGCGTTGGAGGCCATGGGGCTCCCTCCGGAGAAGGCCCTGGCCCCGAAGACGTCGTCGGCCGCGAAGGCGACCAAGGACGAGACGGAGGAGGCCACGGGCTCGAACCCGAACCACCGCCGGACCAGCGAGCAGGTCATCGCCGAATCCAGAGACCCGAAGCTCGCCGAGTACCTTCGAAAGCGAGACTTCGAGGGAACGCCCGAACCCGCCCCCGGGGCCGCGAAGGGGCCGGGGAATTCGTTCGTTATCCAGAAGCACCGGGCCACGCGGCTCCACTACGACCTTCGGCTGGAGAGGGACGGAGCGCTGCCATCGTGGGCCGTACCTCGGGGGCTTCCAGTCGCCTTGGGCGACAAGCGGCTGGCCGTTCGGACCGAGGACCACCCGCTCGAGTACGGCAGCTTCGAGGGCACGATCCCCGAAGGCCACTACGGGGCCGGCGAGGTTCGCATCTTCGACGACGGCTCGTACGAGCTCGTCGAGTGGACGGACAAGAAGGTGAGCTTCCGACTCCTCGGCCGGCGGTACCGCGGCCTCGAGTACCACCTCGTGAAGACCCGATCCGACTGGCTCGTCTTCCTGGGCAGTCACCAGGATGCGTCACTCATCGACCAGCCGCCCTCTCTCCAGCCGATGTTGGCCGAGGGTGGGTATCAGCCCTTCGACGATCCGAGGTGGCGGTTCGAGCCCAAGCTCGACGGGATCCGGGCCCTCGCCTTCCTCACGACGGACCTGACCCGGCTGATCACCCGACGGGGCCGCGACGTGACGACGCAGTATCCGGAGCTCCACATGATCCACGAGCTGGTGGATGAGGTGAACGCAGTCATCGATGGCGAGATCGTGGCCTTCGACGAGGACGGGAAGAACTCCTTCGAGGCCCTCCAGCAGCGGATGAACCTTGCGAACGAACGCGAGATCAAACGGATCGCCAAGCAGATCCCTGTGGCGCTCGTTGCCTTCGACCTCCTGTGGCTGGACGGCCGGAACCTCACGGAACAGCCCCTCGAGGAACGCCGGGAGCTGCTCCAGTCCGTCGTGGAAGAGGACGAGCGGCTCCAGCTCGTGACCTTCATAGAGGGCGAAGGGACGAACCTTGTCGCCGCCGCACGATCCCACGGCCTGGAGGGCGTGGTGGCCAAGCGCCACGGTTCGAAGTACTTCTCCGGGCGGCGCTCGCCCGACTGGAGGAAGATCAAGCTCACGAACACGCAGGACTGCGTGATCCTGGGATGGACCCCGGGCCAGGGCGGTCGCGCGGGGACGTTCGGGGCCCTCCTGGTGGGGGCCTACGACGACGGGACGTTCACGTGGATCGGCCAGGTCGGTACGGGATTCACCGACAAGATGCTGGCCAGGGTGATGGAAGCGCTCGGCCCGCTCGTGACGAGAGAGCCGCCCATCGATGATCCCGATCTCAGGGTGATCAAGGGCGCGACCTTCGTCCGCCCGGAGATCGTGTGCGAGGTCGAGTACCTGGAGATCACGAAGAGCACGAAGAAGATGCGAGCCCCCTCGTTCAAGGGGCTACGGACGGACAAGGCGCCCGAGGACTGCATCCTCGAGCGGCCGGCGGTCATCCGAGGGTCCAGAGCGCGTTCAGCAGGATGACTGCCACGACCGCCGCGAACACCAGGAGCAGGGCGCCCACCACCGCGCCGGTCCAGGCCATCCAGGTCCGCCGAGGGCGATTCCGGCCGGCGAGGCCTGCGAGCAGCGCGAGCAGGCCGAAGCCCGCGACCGACCCGTACAGGGCGGAGGCCACCCCACCCGGGAGAGAGTCGAGGAACGGCGCGTCGGACGCCCCGGCGACGATCACCCCGGCGGCGGCGAGCCCGAGCACGGCCATTGCGACGGAGGTGACGGCCCACGGGTTGCCCTCGGCGGCCCGGGTCGCGGCCCACCGGTCGCTCCGCCGCCACTCCTGCGTAGTCGTTCGGCCCGCTTCCTCCGGCCGCCCGTCCGTGGGCTGATCGATCAGAACGGCTCGTACCCCGCCCGAACCAGGAGCGAACGGACGTCTCGCTCGTCGATCCCGCGTGCCAAGAGGTCCCGGTAGAGTCGGAGCGCCGCGAGGGACCGGCCGCACCTCGGACAGAACTGGAAATCCTGATCGCACGGTGTCTCGCACCACGGGCACCGCGTGATCTGAATCTGACGATTGGGCTCCAGCCCGGTATCGGTGAGAGCGTCGATGTAGCCCTTGCCGTAGTCCCACTGGATGTACTCGTCTTCGTGAACCTCGAAGGCCGGCTCATGCATCCGGGGCTCGCCGGTCTTCAGCATGTGTTCGAGATTCTCCCGTAGGAGATCCCACTCGTAGAAGTGGTTCTCGCCGCAATCGGGACAGGCGATCACCACGCCCTTCACTCCCTGCGGACCGAACACCTCACGCATCCCGTGCAGGTCGTCGAGGTCCGCCCGAACGTTCTTCGCCTCGTCGGGATCGAGACTGGCCGGGGCCTCGTCCTCGGGGTCGACCGGGTCTTCCATCATCGTTCCTCTTCTTCCTCGTCCTCGTCTTTCAGAGAGAACGCCAGGAACCCCTCCGCATACTCCATGCCGCCCTTCTCGCCGAGCTCCTTGGCCCGCTCCCGGACCCACGTCAGGTCGTCCTCGACGCCCTGCGACCGATGCTTGGTGAGGGCCTCCATCTTCAGGTCGATCGTCTTGGTGACGTCCACGTACGTATCGGGTTCCTCGGTGGACAACCAAAGGTTCGGAACCTCGTACGGCTCGAACCCCTCCTCCAGGAGCTCGGGGAATTGGGGCCGCGAGGGGGCGTCCGGCATGACGGCGCACAGGGCGAGCTCGCCCGCGGCCCGGTGGTCGGCGTGGTTGATGTACCGCCGGCCGAACCACAGCCTCGAGGGGTCGGGGGCCACGATGACCTCGGGCCGGAGCCGGCGCACCTGGCGGGTCACGGCCTTGCGGGTCTCCAGGGTCACCTCGAGCATCCCGTCGGGGAAGTCCAGGAACGTCACCGATCGGACGCCGAGGACCCTCGCGGCTTGCTCCTGCTCGGGCTTTCGCACGCTCGAGATCTCCTCCCTGGTCCTGCCGGGCTCGTTCGAGCCCGCCGAGCCGTCGGTGATGACCACGTAGTGGACCTCGGTCCCGTTCCGAGCCCACTGGGCGACGGTCCCGCCGCAGAAGTAATCGGCGTCGTCGGGATGGGCGAACAGGACGAGCGCGGTCGCGAACCCCATTGGCGATGAGCCTACTGGACCCCGCCCCGAACAGGGAGACTGGCGGAGTGAGCGACCACGACGACCAGCCGCAACGGGAAGAGGGGCTTCGAGACGAATACCCCCGGGCATCGCGGGCTGCCGCGATGGCCGCGATCGGAGCCGTGTGGGGGTTCCTCGGCTATACCGTGTTGTGGCAGGGCGTCCCGTTCGGTGTGGATCGACGGTTCGTGGAGTCCGTGGTGGGCACGCTCGTGCTGTTCCCGGTCCGAACGGTCCTGTGGGGCGTGCACATCGGGGAACGGCTCGCTGGACGATCCTTCGACTTCGCCGACAACAACTGGTGGATCGGCGCGGCGGCCGCACTGATCGGTGGCGCCATCGCCGCCATGGGGTTCGTCGCCGTCCGGACGGCCGCCCGAGCGCTGGGGCGATGACGTGATCCGACGCGGCTACGAGCCGTAGCCGCCGTATCCGCCGCCACCGTCGGACGAACCGCCGCTCTTGCCCGACGTGCTGTCGCCGGAGGGAGTCACCGCGAACCACACGCCCTGAAGCCCCTGGCCGTTGGCTTCACCCGACGCCGAGTCGCCCGCGAACGTGTACAGCGGCATGTCGTTGATCGTGAGCTGCGTGGACCCGTCAGGACGCATGATCGTCCCGAACGTTCCCTTGATCATCCCGGTCTGGCGCGGGAGCGTACCCGTGACCAGCACCGGCGGCCAGGACGAGGCGCACTCTCCCGTGCACACGATCGTGTCACCCGTCTCCTCCGTTTGGTGGTACAGGGTCAGGCCAGCGTCGTTCGCCAAGACCGTCCCGATGCCGGAGACCGATTCCGTCCGGAGGGT
>JBKPDU010000054.1:0-6579 GCA_046728055.1 Actinomycetota bacterium
CTGCCACCGATACGGAGGGTGCGCCACGACGAGCGAGGCGCCGGTGTCCCGGGCCAATTGGAGGGACCGGTTGATCTTTTGGATCGGATCGGAGCTCCAGACCTTCCGGGTCATGAGCAGGAACGGTGCGTGGATGGCCCTAATGAGAAGGCCGTACTCCCGCGAGAGCTCGAGGAGAACGTCCGCCTGCTGGGTGGCCGGGTCCCTGGTGACCATGACCTCGACGCCGCCAAACCCGGCCTCTGCGATGTGACCGAACGCTTCAGGCAGCGGCCGGGTGAAGAACGCCGCGGTCGAGCAGATCAGGCTGGGCCCGCGGGGGTTCGGTTCGTCCTCCACCGCGGTGGATTCTATCGGCGGGGGGCGAGACGGCCGCGTATGCTGCTTGCCCCATGTGGGCCTTCCCGCTCGCAGCCGCCCTGATCGCACTGGTTTTCGCGGCGCTCCTGGTTCGCCAGTTCGCCTCTCGGAGGAGGCCGTTTCAGGCGGTCTGGGCGGTGGCGCTCGCGATGTACGCGGCGGCTTCCTTCGCCATGTTTCTGGGAGTTCTGAACGAGTGGACCCCCGCCGAGTATCGCGTCTACTGGCTCTTCGGGGCCATCCTGAACGTCCCCTTCCTGACCATGGGTGAGATCTACCTGCTGTTCAAGCGACGGATCATCACCGACCTGGTGCTGGTGGCTCTGCTGTTCCTTTCGGCCTTCGCCATCTCCCAGGTCCGCACTGCCCCGCTGAACGTCGACGCCTTGGCCCAGGATCTGCCACTTGGGAGGGACGTGTTCGGCGAGGCCGCACTCCCATACCGGCTGGCTCAGCTCTATGCCTATCCTGCCTATTTCCTCCTCGTGGCGGGATGCCTGTGGTCGGCGTGGCGGATCCGGGGACGGGCGGATCTCACCGACCGATTCTTCGGGACCCTCGGCATCGCGGGGGGGGCGACGATCGTGGCGATCGCGTCGGGCGTGGGAGCAGGCTTCGAGGTCGTGCCGCTGTTCTCCGTGGGGCTGGCGCTCGGCATCGCGGTGATGTTCTGGGGGTTCCTCCGGGTCTCCCGGCCGGTCGCCGCCGCGAGCACCATGGGCGCCTCGCGACGACCTGTCTCTTCACCGTGAGCGTTCCGACCGCTGTCAGGCAGCCTGCTGCTCCAGGGATGCACGCCAGGTGTTGCCGAGGTACGAAGGGCTCGAGGGCGCCTCACCGATCCGTTCCTCCGTGATCAGGATCTCGTCGTAGCGATCCGTGTCGACCGTGAGCTCCAGCAGGACCAATCCGTCCTCGGGGACGAACGCCCCGTCCTCCTCCACGCGGACGAACGTACCTCTCGTTCCGAGCCATAGCTGGTACATCCGACCATCGGACGGCATCGGCACGTCGCTGCCGATGACGTACATCCGCTGCAGGCCCGGCCTGGAGACCTCCACCAACGCAGCCGCGCTCTGCCCTTGGCTCTCCACGCTCACCGGGACGGCGCCCGGTTCGTGAAAGGCCTCCATCGCGTCCAGCAACCGGCCCCGCTGCTGCTCGGTCCGGGAGACTCGGCCGCCGAGCTGCACGGACAGTCCGGCCAGGCCGACGATGGCCGCGACCCCTGCGGCCACGGCCACCAGGGAAGCGCGACCCCGTCGCCGAACCGGGGTCTCGGCCACTCCCCGGAGGATCCTGGGCAGCAGGAGGTCGGGAGGCTCCGCGGGTGACACGGCGAGCGACAGGTCGCCCGCCACGGCCTGGAATCCGGCGGCCGTCTCCCGGCACCGAGGGCAGGACGGTACGTGCTCGGACAGGAGGCGATCGGCCTCCACGGCGTCCTCGCCGGACAAGCTGAGCAGGACGTAGGCCGCGAGCAACTCCTCGATCCGGTCGTGGTCCTCGTTCATTCAGTCCTCTCGGTACAGGGCTCGTCGGAGCTTGCGCATGGCAGCCAGGGTCCTGGTCTTGACCGTTCCGACCGGGATGCCGAGCTCCTCGGCGATCATGGCTTGCGTGTAGCCCTCGAAGTAGGCCAGGTCGACCACGGTTCGTTGGGCGGGGGGAAGCGTGTGCAGTGCCTCCCGGACCTCCTTGCGCCGGGTCGAGAGATAGGCGTCCTCGACCACCTCATCAGCTACATCTTCGCCGGTGCCCGGCTCCAGGTTCGACGCTCGTTCCGCCCGTCTGCGGAGCCGTTCTTCTCGTCTGACGGTGTCCACCGCGCGGTGGTGGACGAGTGAAAGGAAGAAGCGCCGGAACGGTCCCCGGCCGGGATCGTAGGCTTCCGGGGCCCGCCACAGGGCGAGGAACGAATCGTGAACCACCTCTTGGGCCAGCGGGTCCTGGCCGGTGACCCGCAGGGCCAACCCGTAGGCGGCAGGGGCGTAGCGCCGGTACAGGCGCTCGAACGCCTGACCGTCCCCCACGGAGACACGTCGGTGGAGCTCGAGGTCGAGGTGATCGTCCCCCTGCACGTCTTCCGTTGTATCACCGGTTGATCGAAGGGCCGAGGCGTTACGATGCCCCGCCGTGCTGGCACATGTCCTGATGTACTCGCGGCCCGGCTGTGGCCTCTGCGACGAGGCTCGGGAGATCATCCTCGCCGAGCGGGCCCGGACCGGCTTCGACCTCGAGGAGGTCGACATCTCCGGCCTCGACGATCTGGAGCTCGAATACGGCACCCGGATCCCCGTCGTCCTCGTCGACGGACGGGAGCGGTTCGAGGTGCGGGTGGATCCGGCCTCGTTCGCCCGCGCCGTCCGTCGATAGCTCCTGCTCGGGCTCCCGCTTGTGCCTTCGTGCACCGATTTCACGATTGCGCTACCATCCCTCGCGTGACCGAGCGCCCCATCCCCGAGGCCTCCGTGGGGCGGCTTCCCATCTACCTCCGGGCGCTCGTCGACATCGCCGAGAGCGGGGCGAACACGGTCTCATCCGAGACCCTGGCTGAGGCGGCCGGGGTGAACTCGGCGAAAGTGCGAAAGGACCTCTCGCACCTGGGCTCCTACGGCACTCGGGGAGTGGGCTACGACGTCGCCTACCTCATCCATCAGGTTCGACGGGAGCTCGGCCTGACCCAGCACTGGCCCATTGTGATCGTGGGGGTGGGCAACCTGGGCCACGCCCTGGCCAACTACCGGGGGTTCGCCGAGAGAGGCTTTCGGATCGCCGCGTTGGTTGATGCGGACCCGGCCAAGGTGGGCGAGCAGGTGGGGAGCATCACCGTCCGACACCTCGACGATCTGGCCACCCTCGTGTGGGAGCACGGTATCGCCATCGGGGTCATCTGCACTCCCGCGGCGGAGGCTCAGGGCGTTGCCGACGCCCTGGTTGCGTCGGGGGTCCGGTCCATCCTGAACTTCGCCCCGGCCGTGCTGTCGGTTCCCTCAGGAGTGTCGGTTCGGAAGGTGGACCTGGCCATCGAGCTTCAGATCCTGGCGTTCTACGAGCAGCGGAAGGCGGCGCTTGCCGACGTGAGGAGACGTGGGCGGGCGGTGGCGGATCTGACCAAGGTCTGAACCCGGGAGAGCCGCGCTCGGCGCGTGGGCTCTCCCCGTCCGTCTACTTGGCGATGGTGATCCAAAGCGCGATGAAGATTCCGATCATCATCACGCCGAACAGGATGAACTGGACGGCGCCCTCATCGAGGAGCGGCCTTGCCTCCTGTGCCAGCATCGTTTCCTCCTCCTAGGCGGGCCCGTACCATGGGGGCGCACTCCCGCCGGTCAGGATGGCCTTCCGCTCCCGCTCCGCCCGGTCCAGGAACGGCAGATGGACGGCGAAACCGACGATCGAGCCGATCAGGAACATCCACGAATAGATGGGGACGCTGCCGCTATCGTGCCGCAGATACACCGTTATGAGCGGCCCGCCCTTGTTGTAGAAGGCCTGCGCTCCCGCGAGCGACGCGTCGTCCGCCGTGGCGAACTCCACGTCCTGCACCGTGAACTCTGTGGTCTGGAACGCCCCCGGCTCGAACTGGCCGAGCCCGGCCTCCTGGTTGGCCTGCTGTGCCAGGTAGGACTGGATGGCCCCCGTCACCGACTGCACCGAGGCCGACTGACCTGGCTTCGGGACCTGCCAGGCGTCTCCCGTCGGGTAACTGCTGAACTGACGATAGGGGAAGGACGTCACGTTCTGGCCGGCTGCTTCCACGACCCATCCCGGCTCGCGCCCCCTCGGCCCGAGGTCCACGGGGGTCTCCGGGCCCTGGGAGAAGAACCCGAAGGCCCACACGGCCGAGAACAGGATCATCCAGCCGAACAGCGACACCGACAGCACCAGGTAGCCCATCTTCCGGCCGAACACGGCGGACAGCATGAGCAGGACGCTGCCGATGAACAGGATGAACCCGACGGCCACGCTGAGCCCGCCCTTCACCAGGTTGGCGCACTCCACGTGGAACCCGAGGCACGTCTGGGCCAGCATCACGGTGGCGCGTTGGTCGTCGGTGGTCCCGGCGGCGGACCGAATTCTTCGACGGCGGCCTGGGTCGCGTCCGGGTTGACGCACACGTTGTGCTTGAACGGGACCTGGGATTCGTCCTGGATCGACACGATGTAGTTCACGATGTCGTTGATCTGCTGGTCGTCGAGCGCTCCGGCGAACCGGATGCTCCAGGACGGCATGAGGTTCCTGCCCTGCTGGATCGTGATGTAGATGTCGTTCAGGCTGTAGATCAGGGGGTGCCCAGTCCAGGGCCCGCCGCAGACCGTCGTGAGATTGGGCGTGGTGATCGGCTGCTGGGTGGTCGTGTCCAGGATCACCGAGCCTCGAAGCTCCGGCCCGTGACAGCGGACGCACCCCACGCCGGCCTGGTTCTCCTCGGTGAACAACTCCACGCCGCTCCTGCCCCGGGCGATCGAATCGGTGAGGAGCGCCTCCTCCTGGTGGAGGTTCGTGTCCGGTTCGAACAGCCAGGTGATCGGGACCCAGAGCCCGAAGAAGACGACGAAGAGGACCCCCCATCCCTGGAGCTTGTGGAGGAGCGGCGTCTCCAGATCGGGATCGGAGGGCCCGGGCCGCATGGCGAAGGGGATCCGGAGCCGCCCCTCGGCCCCTCGAACCCTGCCTCTCGACAGGAGCGCGGCGCCGGCCACCAGGAGGACGATGGCCCCGCCGACGGCGATGATCAGACCCTGAGCCCTGCTTAGCGCCAGCACCACGCCCTCCTCACCCCGGGGCGACGCAGAACGGCCCCTGGGGCGGCTCGTCGATCGTGTTCGTTCCCCTGGGGGGACCCAGGATGATCTGCGACGTGTCCACCATGACGTCGCCGGCGGACGTGACGCTCACCTTGAACCGGTCCAATCCTCGGGGAGCCGGCCCCAACTGGTACTCACCCGCCCTGTTGTACTTCGAACCGTGGCATGGGCATTCGAACCACTGGGACTGCTGGCAGAAGGGCACGCGGCAGCCCAGGTGGACGCAGCGCTGGTAGAGCGGCATGATCCCTTCCGCCTCGACGCCCTCCGCAGCGTAGTCGACGTCGCCGGACTTCTTGCCGCTCCAGGCCACGAGGTAGAAGCGGCCGGCTCCGTAGTAGAAGGGCTGCTTGTTCGAGGAGATGAATTCCTTGATGTCGTTGAGCTTGCCGGCCGTGATCACCGAGCCGAATCCACCCTTGAGGTTGGGCCACAGGAACGCGAGCGTCGCGCCACCGAACTCGGCGGCGAAGACGCCGAGGGAAACGACGAGCGACCGGCGGAAGAACTCCCGTCGCGTCACCGGTTTCGGGGTCTTGGCCGCGGGTTCGACCCGGGTCGCCGGCGCCCCCGGCCTTCCGACGGCCTCCCGTGCTGCGCGACGGGCTCGGACGAACGACAGTCCGAAGATGATGGCGAATAGGTCCACCACCACGATCACCACGAGCGCCGCGATGGTCCCGCTGGAGAGGGCCAAAGGGGTCACAGCTCGAAGAACACCCCCTGGGCCCACGGCCACACCCAGTTGTACCCCGTGCCGCGGAAGAAGGAGCCGATGATGGTGAGCGTCGCTCCGAACATGAACAGCATCGTGAACATGGTGATCGCGATCTTGCGGTCTCCCGGCTTGGTGCTCGGGTTGCGGTCGATGAACGGCACCACCGCCAGGCCGGTCAGGATGAGGACGAACGGGATGGTGACCCCCGCGACGAGCGGGTGGAAGTAGCGCAGGAGCTCCTGGAGGCCCAGGAAGTACCAGGGGGCCTTCGACGGGTTCGGCGTGAGGTTGGGGTTGGCCAGCTCGCGGAGCGGTGCGTTGACGAACGTGGAGAAGATCACCAGGCCCGCCGAAACGACGAGGAGGGAGATGAACTCCTCGATCAGCAGGTGCGGCCACACGTTGATGCGGTCGCCCTGCTCCCGCTCGACCCGCTGGATGCCTTCGGGAGGGACCAGCGCCAGGAGCCGATGCTTCTCCGGCGCGCCGCGTTTGGCCTCGGGGACGTTCCCGCTGGGAAGTGGGGCTTCGCGAAGGGGGGTGGGCATCACCGCGGCGGCGGGAGCGGCTGCGGGTGCGGGAGCTGCCGCGGCGGGCGCTGGGGCGGGAGCTGCCGCGGCGGCGGGTGCGGGACTGGCGGCAGGAGCCGGACTGGCTGCGGCGGCGGGTGCGGGAGCGGCTGCTGGAGCC
>JBKPDU010000055.1:0-7757 GCA_046728055.1 Actinomycetota bacterium
CGGGCCTTCTTGGCCATGGTCTTCAGCTCGGTGCGCACGGCCTTGTTCCGGTCGCGACGGCGCTCGTTCTGGCGGTTCCGTTTGATCTGCGACTTGATGTTGGCCACGGCGTGCGAGTGTACCAGCGGGCATGTGGCGACCGGGGCGGACGCGGGCACGTGACGAGCCGGGAGGCCTCGGGAGCCGGGCCCGTGGCGGCGAGTCCGGGAGCGGGGAGAATATGCCGGCCGTGACGGAGACCAGTCGCATCCGGAACTTCTGCATCGTGGCCCACATCGACCACGGCAAGTCTACGCTGGCCGACCGGATCCTCGAGCTCACCCACGCGGTGGCGGCTCGCGACATGCGGGACCAGTACCTGGACCGGATGGAACTGGAGCGCGAGCGAGGCATCACCATCAAGGCTCAGGCGGTGCGGCTCACGTACCAGCTCGACGGCATCCCATACGTACTGAACCTCATCGACACACCCGGCCACGTCGACTTCACCTACGAGGTGTCCCGCTCCCTCGCGGCATGCGAGGGGGCCGTGCTGGTCGTCGACGCCGCCCAAGGGATCGAGGCCCAGACCCTGGCGAACTTCCACCTTGCTCGCGATGCGGGCCTGGCGATCATCCCGGCGTTGAACAAGATCGACCTGCCGCAGGCCGATCCCGAGGAGACGGCCCGGGAGGTCGGTGAGCTGGTGGGGTGGGAGCAGCGGGACGTCCTCCGGATCTCGGCCAAGACCGGACAGGGCGTGTCCGAGCTCCTCCAGCATGTGATCGAGTTCGTGCCGGCGCCGCAGGGAC
Organism: Actinomycetota bacterium; assembly: GCA_046728055.1. Lineage (GTDB taxonomy): Bacteria > Actinomycetota > UBA4738 > UBA4738 > HRBIN12 > AC-69. Next base: position 792 of record JBKPDU010000055.1, read on the forward strand.
GGCGAGAAGATCCGCTGCGGGCCCTGGTGTTCGATTCCACGTTCGACCCGTACCGCGGGGTGGTGGCCTACGTCCGGGTGAAGAACGGCACCCTTCCGTCGCGGGCCAAGATCCACCTCATTGCGGCGCACGCCGATTCTGACGCGGAGGAGTGCGGCGTGTTCGCCCCCGAGGCCACCTCGGTCCCCGAGCTCGGCCCCGGGGAGGTCGGCTATCTCGTCACCGGCATGAAGGACGTGCATCTGGCCAAGGTGGGCGACACCGTCACGACGGCGGGGAAGCAGGGGGCAACCGAGGCGCTCCCGGGCTATCGCGAGCCACGGCCGATGGTGTGGAGCGGGCTGTATCCGGCCGATGGCGGTGAGTACCCCGCCCTTCGCGATGCCCTCGACAAGTTGAAGCTGAACGACGCGGCCCTGCAGTTCGAGCCGGAGACGTCCAAGGCGCTCGGGTTCGGGTTCCGGTGCGGGTTCTTGGGGTTGCTGCACATGGACATCGTGAAGGAACGGCTCGAGCGAGAGTTCGGCCTGGAGCTCATCGCCACGGCGCCCAACGTGGAGTTCCACGTGATCCGAGGGAAGGAGGTGACCGTGGTGCACAACCCGAGCGAGATGCCCACCCCCGGGACGTACGACCACGTCGACGAGCCGCTCGTTCTGGCCACGATCGTCACCCCTTCCACGTACCTCGGAGCGGTTCTGGAGCTCTGCCAGTCGAGGCGAGGCGAGCTGATCGACATCACGTACCTGTCCCCCGAGCGAGCGGAGGTCCATTACCGGCTCCCGCTCGCCGAGATCATCTTCGACTTCTTCGACCAGCTGAAGTCGAAGACTCGTGGCTACGCGTCGCTGGACTACGAGCCCGTGGGCTACGAGGCGGCGGACCTCGTCCGGGCGGACATCCTGTTGCATGGAGAGCCGGTCGATGCGTTCAGCGCCGTCGTCCACCGGGACAAGGCGGCGCAGTACGGCCGGCAACTGGTGGAACGGCTTCGCGAGCTGATCCCTCGGCAGCTGTTCGACGTGGCGATCCAAGCCGCGATCGGGTCTCGCATCGTCGCGCGGGAGACAGTCAAGGCCAAGCGAAAGGACGTGCTGGCCAAGTGTTACGGCGGCGACATCACGCGCAAACGGAAGCTCTTGGAACAGCAGAAGAAGGGGAAGGCTCGGCTCCGCCGGGTGGGGCGGGTGGACGTGCCGCAGGAGGCGTTCATCGCCGCCCTTCGCGTGGATCAGCGGGCCGGGCAGCGGGCCGGTCAGAAGGCGGGGCAGCCATGACCTCCGGCCTGTACGTGCACGTCCCGTTCTGCCTCACGCGGTGCGGATACTGCGACTTCAACGCGTACGCGGGCATGGGCCACCTGGCGTCGCGATACGTCGAAGCGCTGGAGGCCGAGGCGCTGTTGTGGGCCGAAGAGTGGCGAGAGGAGCGATTCGGATCGGTGTTCCTCGGTGGTGGGACCCCGACGATGCTCGACCAGGCCGAGTTGGCCCACCTGCTGGCGGGACTGCGGAGGCGGTTCGAAGTCGTTCCGGAGGCCGAGGTCACGATCGAGGCCAATCCCGACACGGTGGATCAGGAGAAGCTCGCCGGGTTGCTCGATGCCGGGTATACGCGCCTGTCGATGGGTGCGCAGTCGTTCGACCAGCAGGTGCTCGATGCGCTGGAGCGGGTGCACGGGCCGGCGTCCGTGCGGCGCGCGTTCGCCGCTGCCCGGGCAGCGGGCCACACGAACGTGAACCTGGACCTGATCTACGGGGCGAGCGGGGAGAGCCTCGGATCCTGGCGCGAGACCTTGGAAGAGACCATCGCGCTGCGTCCCGAGCACGTGTCTGCTTACGCGCTCACGATCGAGCCGGCAACGCCACTCGGACGCAAGGTCCAGGCCGGGCTGATGCCGGCGCCCCAACCGGACCTGCAGGCCGACATGTTCGACCTGGCCTGCGAGATGCTCGGGGACGCCGGCTATCGCCATTACGAGGTGTCGAACTGGGCGCTCCCCGCGTTCGAGTGCCGGCACAACCTGGGCTACTGGAGGAAGCAGCCGTATCTCGGACTGGGAGCCGGGGCCCACTCCTACCGCGACGGGCGCAGATGGTGGAACGTCCGTCCACCGGGTGAGTATCTGGACATAGTGGAGCACGGCCTCCGCCCAGTCGGCGGCGAGGAGCGGCTCACTCCGCAGGAAGAGCACCTCGAAGAGGTCTTCCTAAAGCTCCGGATCCTCGAGGGCATTCCCATCAGATCGGTCGCCGCCGATTCGGCCACGACGTTCCTCGACCAGGGTCTGCTGGCGCGACAGGACGGGTATCTCGTTCCTACCGAGCCCGGCATGCTGCTGCTGAACGAGCTGGTCCTCGCACTCGCCGGCGAGTAGTCCGTAGCAGACAACCTGTCAGCTCCAGGGATTGAAGTCGACGCCACACGCGTTGCCGTCCTGGTTGGCGTAGGGGACCGGCTGATCGGTTGGCTGATCGAATGTCTCCGCCCTTACGACGCGTGCCGGGCCACCGGATTCGAACACGAACCTGGTGATCGATACCGTTCGCGTTTCCGAGCCCGGCCCGTCCGGCGGATGGAAGCTATTGACTTGAGTCAGCACGGGGCTGTCCGGGTATCCCTCGCACGAGATGTAGTCAGAGATCCCGGCGTCACCTCCCGCGCTGAGCGTGAGAAACGCGCCGGGCTCGTATCCCGCCTCTGGGTGTCCCGGCGCCGCGACTCGCACGCGTTCGAGGCGCGCCGAACCGTCCGCTGGGTTGCCCGTCACGACATAGAGCCCGTAGTCGGGAACGCTCCAGAGCTGCCCCACCACGATGAGCTCCTCGGTGCCGTCATAATTGAGGTCGGTCGCGTCCCATGGCGCGCAGGCCATGCAGTAATCGATCGTGCGGGACCAATCGTCGGCCATCCCATCACCGGTGAAGTCCACCGCAACGCCGTACCCTTCCGCCGGAGACGCGAGTTTCGGACAAATGCCACCGTCGCGCACGGGAATCCCTGTCCAGGCCCTCCCGGGTGTGCCGTCTCCGAGGAAATCGATGCCCCCCATCGAGCTGACGTCGCACAAGCGGAACGCCAGACCGATGTCAAGTCCGGCCTCCAGTTCGGGAGACGTGGGTGGCGTCTTGGTAGGTGTCGTTTCGGTGGTCCCTCCGGGAAGCGGCTGCCAAGCCGGTTCGAAGCCGGCGAAGAGTCGCCGGAAGTCACTGCCGTCGGGTCGAATGCGAAACACCGCCTCGTCGTGTTCGATGAGTAGGTACTGCCCATCCGGGGACCACACCGCCGAGAAGAGCGGGCTGAGCTCCCCGCCGGCCACGAGCCTGAGGTCTGTCCCCGTTGGCGACATCGTCCAGATTTCCGACGAACCGTCCCCATCCACCGCGCGCACGAACGCGATGCGGTCACCGTCAGGCGACCAGGCCGGGTTGGCCTCGTACGCCTCGAAGGTGTTCGTGAGGTTCCGGAGATCCGTGCCGTCGACGCCGACCACGAACAACTCCCCGTCGTCGTGGAACGCCAGAGATGTGCCATCGGCCGACCAGGTCGGAGACCCCGGACAGTCGTTCCCGTCGCTCGGGACGACACTCCGGACAGCGGTGCCGTCCGCACGCATGACCATGATGCCTTCACAGCCCGCCGAGAAGGCGATCATCGAGCCATCTGGCGACCATTCCGGCTCCTGGGCCGACAACGAGGGGTCGGTGAGCGCACGCTGGTTCCGCCCGTCGGCGTCCGCCACGAACACCGAGATCCCCTTCGCGCTGCTCCGGGCGAACGCGATCAAGGAGCCGTCGGGCGACCACGCGGGGTCGAGGTCGTAGGTCTCGCTGGCCGGAGGGTCAGTGATCGCCCGTGGGTTGGTCCCGTCGGGGTCCCTGACGAAGATCTGGATCCAGTCGGGTCTGTTCACCGTGTACGCAATCAGTCCGTTCTCGACCGTCTCCCCCGGAACGATCGCGTCGGTGCCCGCGCGGAACACGTGATTCAGCCCGAACGCGCCGGCCACCGTCCCCACGACCACGACGAACGCCAGGGCTCCATGCTGCGCGTGGCGGATGATCCGGCGGCGCTCTCGCTTCGCTACAACCCGCTCGTACGCGCCCGCGGGGTCGGCCGGCGGTTCCAGCCGTCGAAGCTCGCTGGTCATGCGGTCGTCAATTCCCGGCACGGTCCTGCGCCTCCTCGATGTCCCGTTCGCCGAGCGCGGCGGCAAGGGCCTGCCGGGCCCGGAACAGCGTCGTCTTCGCCGTCCCGTCGCTGACCCCCAGAGCGTCGGCGATCTCCTTCACGTCCATCCCCAGGTAGTAGCGGAGCACCGTGGCTTCCCGCTGGCGCCGGGGCAGCGCCGCGAGCGCTCGCGTGACCTCCACGCGAACCTCCGGGCTCACGCTCGGCGAGTTGTCATGCGTCCCCATCCGGGCTCGGGCCCGGCGTTCGGCGGAAACCCGCCGCAGCCGGCTCCGGGCCAGGTTCAGCGACACCCTGGTGACCCACGCCGGCAGCGACGCGATGACCTCTCCACGCTGGGATCGTTCCCAGGCCCTGGCCACCGCCTCCTGCACGGCGTCCTCGGCGGCGGCACGGCTCCCCGCAACCAGCGAGAGGCCGCCGACCAGCCTGGGATAGACCGTGTGGAGGAACTCTCGGATGGCGACCTCGTCGATCAGCTCACGTCACTCCTCTGCACCCGAGTAAGACGCACGGGGCGCTCAGGAGGTTGACCGGGCTCTGACGCTGTTACCAGCACTCTCCCTTCGTGACTGCTAAGAATGTAAGGGCGATGGCCGAGTCCTCCGACCTCAGCGGGAGGAAGATCGCCGTGCTCCGCGCGGTGGTCGAGGAGTACGTGCGTTCTGGAGAGCCGGTGGGAAGCGAGACCATCGCTGAGGGCGCGGGCCTCGGCGTGTCATCGGCGACGATCCGAAACGAGATGGCCGCCCTGGAGGAGATGGGGTATCTGAGCCACCCCCACACTTCGGCGGGACGGATCCCCACCGACCTCGGATATCGCGCCTACGTGGACACGTTGCCGGCCAAGGGCCGCCTTCGAGACGTCCAACGCCGGGCCATCACCGGGTTCTTCGCCGAGACCATGCTGGACCTGGAGGAGGTGCTCAAGGGAACCACCCAACTCCTGTCCCGCTTGACCCAGTACGCCGGCTTGGCCGTCCCGCCCAGCATGTCCGACGATCGGCTGGTCCGGGCCGAGATCGTCGACCTCGGCCCCTCGATCATGGTGCTGGTCATCGGCCAGCACGGTCGGGTGGAGAAAGCACTGGTTGACCGGCCCGAGGAACTCGATGCGCAAGCCTTGGAGGCGCTGGAGCGACGGCTCGGTGACTCGTTCGGGGGCCGGACGATGGCCGAGGCTCAGGCGCGAGCGCTGCGCCTGGCCGGAGAGTCCGGTCCGGCCGAACGCGATCTACTGCTGGCGGTAGCCGAGACGCTCGGTGACATGCAGCGGGGGAAGGGCGGCGACCACGTGCTCGTCGGGGGCGTTGCGAACCTGGCCGACGAGGTGGCTCACTGGCGCCGGGAGACCGTCCACCGCCTGATCGAGGCCCTCGAGCACGAGTCCGAGCTCCACCGGCTTCTCCGCCAGGTGGGATCGGGCGGCGACGTCTCGGTGACGATCGGCGCCGAGCATCCGACCACCGAGGAGTGGGAGGCGGCCATCGTGGCCGCCCCGTTCCGGGTGGGCGACGCGCCGGTCGGCACGATCGGGGTCGTCGGGCCCACCGCCATGGACTACCTGACGGTCGTGGCCTCCGTCCGGGCGGTGGCCAAGCGGCTGTCCGAACTCGCCACCGAGCTCGGGGCGTAGCCATGGCTGGCCTGCGCGACCTGTACGAGATCCTGGGCCTCCCGCGGACGGCCACACAGGACGAGATCAGGAAGGCGTACCGACGCCTGGCGCGCGAGCTGCATCCGGACTCGAGCGGCGATCCCGCCACGGAAGAGCGGTTCAAGGAGGTCACTGCGGCCTACGAGATCCTCTCCGACCCGAGCAAGCGGGAGCGCTACGACCTCTACGGACGGGCCGGGCCGGAGGCTTTCCCCTTCACTGACATCAGCGACATCTTCGAGGCGTTCTTTGGCACCGGGACGTTCGGGCGACGCCGCGAGCCCACGCCGCGAACCCGGACTCGGCGGGGCGAGGACCTTCGGGCCGCCGTCGTGTTGTCATTCGAGGAGGCGGCGTTCGGGGTCCGCCGGGATGTCACCGTGGACACCCTTCAGACATGCGACCGTTGTCAAGGCTCGGGTGCGGAGCTCGGGTCCTCGCCCACCCGCTGTCGAACCTGCGGCGGGACGGGACAGGTGCAGGAGGTTCGGCGCAGCATCTTCGGCACGGTGATGACCGCCCGCGGATGTGCGACGTGTGAGGGAACGGGGCAGGAGATCCGGGCGAAGTGCGAACGATGCCGGGGCGAGGGGCGGGTGCCCGCCGAGCGCACCGTCCCGGTCGACGTTCCGGCCGGTGTGGCGCACGGCGTGGAGCTTCGGGTCCCGGGCGCCGGACACGCCGGACGATCTGCTGGTCCGTCCGGGGACCTGTTCCTGTCGATCGCCGTGCAGGAGAGCCCGGTCTTCGAGCGCCGGGGCCAGGACCTGTTCGCGGTGGTGGAGGTGCCGATGGTCCAGGCCGCCCTGGGGGCCGAGCTCGAGGTCGACATCCTCGATGGTCCGGAACGGGTGAAGATCGGCGCGGGGACGGAATCGGGCACCGTCATCCGGCTTCGGGGCAGGGGCATCCCGAACCTTGGGCGCCGAGGGCGAGGGGACCTGTTTCTCACGATCCACGTCGCGACCCCGAGGGATCTTGGGAAGGAACAGCGCAAGCTGCTCGAGGAGCTGGCCAAGATGCGGGGAGAGGCGGCCGGAGGTGGGGGGGGGGGGGGGGGGGCCCCCCCCCCCCCCCCCCCCCCCCCCCCCCCGCCAGGAGCCGCCCCCGACACCACA
>JBKPDU010000056.1:0-8039 GCA_046728055.1 Actinomycetota bacterium
GGGCCAGCTCGAGGAGAAGCGTCGGGGGCGGCTGCTTGCGGAGGTCGAAGGGCTGGCCGGAGAGCGCCTTCGCGGATCGATCCGGGACGCGCTGGCCAGGGACCCCGAGCTGGGCGACGAGGTCGCGGCCCGAACGACGGACCCGTACCGAGCCGCCGATATCCTGATCGAACGGTTGTCGAGAACCGGAGGGACGGTGGGAAGGCCGGCATGACTAGCGAAGGTGACGGATGGGAGCGGGCCTACCGGGCCTCTGACGAACGCGACGCCGACTTCGAGACCCTTTCGGGCGAACCCCTCCAACCCCTGTTCACCGAGGAGGACCTGTCGGGGTTCGAGCCCGAGCGGGACCTCGGGGACCCCGGGCGGCACCCGTTCGTCCGGGGCGTGTACCCGACGATGTACCGGGGTCGTCTGTGGACCATGCGACAGTTCTCCGGCTACGGGACCCCGGCGGAGACCAACGCCCGATACAAGTTCCTGCTGGCCCAGGGCCAAGGCGGCCTGTCGGTGGCCTTCGACATGCCCACGCTGATGGGGCGGGACTCCGACGACCCGCTCGCGGAGGGGGAAGTGGGCCGGTGTGGCGTGGCCACCGACTCGCTGACCGACGTCGAACAGCTCTTCGAGGGCATCCCGCTCGGCGACATCACAACGTCGATGACCATCAGCGGGCCCGCGGTGGTGATCTTCGCGTTCTTCCTGGCGGCCGCGGAGGAACAGGGCGTGTCGTGGGACCGGCTCGACGGCACGCTGCAGACCGACATCCTCAAGGAGTACATGGCCCAGAAGGAGTGGATCTTCCCTCCGCGGCCCCACCTCCGGCTGATCGGCGACCTCATCGAGTTCTGCGCCGAGCGGGTTCCGAACTGGCACCCCATCAGCGTCTCCGGCTATCACATCCGCGAGGCCGGAGCGAACGCCTGGCAGGAGCTCGCCTACACGCTTGCCGACGGGTTCGCCTACGTCGAGCTCGGCACGGCTCGCGGGCTGGAGGTGGACCGGTTCGCCCGGGGACTGTCGTTCTTCTTCAATGCGCACATCGACTTCTTCGAGGAAATCGCCAAATACCGGGCGGCCCGGCGGATCTGGGCCCGGTGGATGAAGGACCGGTACGGGGCGAAAGACGAAGCATCGATGCGCCTGCGGTTCCACACGCAGACGGCCGGCGTGTCGCTCACGGCCCAGCAGCCCATGAACAACGTCGTCCGAACGGCGATCGAGGCACTAGCCGCGGTCCTGGGTGGTACGCAGTCGCTGCACACCAATGCCCTGGACGAGGTCTTGGCCCTGCCGACCGAGGAGGCGGCGAAGCTCGCGCTTCGGACCCAGCAGATCATCGCCTACGAGTCGGGGGTTCCGAACACGATCGATCCCCTCGGGGGCTCGTACTTCCTCGAATCGCTGACCAACCGGATGGAGGAGCTCGCCGAGGAGGAGTTCGCCCGGATCGACCGGATGGGCTCGGGGTCGATGCTGGAGGGGGTCCTCGCCGGGATCGACCGCGGGTACTTCCAGCAGGAGATCGCGGAGTCGGCCTACCGGGAGCAGGAGCGGTACGAGAAGGGACGGCTGGTGAAGGTCGGGGTGAACGAGTTCGTCGAGCGGGACGGTGGCCTGGTGGAGACCTTGGAGATCCCTTCGGGCTTGGAAGAGGAGCAGGCCCGTCGGGTCCGCGCCGTCCGCGAGCGTCGTGACCAGGACCTGGCCAGGACAGCACTCGACCGGCTGACGGCGGCCGCGGGGACCCCCGACAACCTCATGCCGTACCTGGTGGAGTGCGCCCGGGCCCTGTGCACCGAGGGGGAGATCGTCGGGACCCTGCGGCAGGTGTTCGGCGAGTACACCGAGACCCCCCGGTTCTGAGGAGCACACCAACCGGTTCAGTAGCGTCCAATCGGCCCCTTCTGCAACTACCCGCACTTGCCAGAGAGTGCAGCCGTGTGGTTCCATGGACCCTTCACGACGGCCGAAGACGGGAACGAGGGGGAGAAGACGTGCTTGCCGAGGCTGCCGGTGCGTTCGGGATCGGGCTGATCGCCTCGGCCTTCCTGTTCGGGTTCCGCCACGGGATCGACTGGGACCACATCGCGGCCATCACCGACATCACGAGTTCCCAGGAAACCTCTCGGGACTCGATGCTGTTCGGCACGCTGTATGCGCTGGGGCACGCGCTGGTGGTGTTCATCATCGGGACCGCGGCGATCATCCTGGGCGAACGGCTACCGCCCGGCATCGACTCATTCATGGAACGGATCGTGGGTGTCACGTTGGTGATCCTGGGCGTGTACGTGTTCGTGGCGCTTTTCCGCCACGGCAGGGAGTTTCGGATGCGGAGCCGGTGGATGCTGATCTTCAGTGGCGTCCGGTCCCTGTATCGAAAGGCTCGCCGCAATGGTCCCCACACTCATGCGACCGAGCCGGTGCACGTGCATCAGGGCAACGGAGCGTCGGTAGCCGTCGCGGTCGCCGAGGACATCCCGGTGTCGGAATGGCACCACGGACATCACGGACGCCCAGGTCATCATCACCACAAGCACCCCGAGCCCGACGCGTTCATGAACTACGGGCGGCGCACCGCGTTCCTCGTGGGCATGATCCACGGAGTCGGCGCCGAGACGCCGACGCAGCTCCTGATTTTCCTGACGGCCGCCGGAGCCGGCGGCCAGGTGGCTGGCGAGGTGCTGCTCGGCACGTTCCTCGTCGGGCTGCTCATCTCCAATTCGATCATCACCGCGGGGACGGCGTTCGGGTTCTTGCGGGCAGGGGAGAACTGGACGCTGTACGTCTCGATCGCCATCCTCACGGCGGTGTTCAGCCTGGTGATCGGGGTGCTATTCATCCTGGGGAAGGGCACGCTGCTTCCTGCGCTGTTCGGCGGGTGATCGGCTCCCGCGGGCGGCTCAGCCGGCCAGGCGGCGACACTCGGCGCACAGGCCGCTGATGGCGAAGTGCGTGAGGTCGGGCAGGAACTCACGGTGCCGTTCGACGAGCTGAGACAACGCTTGAGCCTCTTCCATGGACAGGTCGTCCTCGGCTCCGCAGTTTGAGCACGTCAGATGGACGTGCCCGGCCTCCTCCGCCCGGTGGTACTCGGCCCCGCCCTCCAGGTGGGCGTGCGACAGGACTCCGACCTCCTCCAGCAGGGCGAGGGTGCGGTACACGGTCGAGGCGTTCACCCCGGGCATCTCCCCCTGCACCTTGCGGGCCAGGGCTGTCGGTGAGATGTGGCCCCGGGTCCGCATGATCTCGGACACGATGGCCCGGCGCTGTGGGGTCATCCGAAGGCCCTGGGCCCGAAGGATCTCCATCACGTCACCGACCGGCCTGTCGCCCACGGCGGGACATCCTAGCATCTCGTTGCACCTGCAAAACGCTACGCAAGCGCGGCTCCGGCGGTCACGAGGGACGCGTGGCGATGGCCCCGCGTCTGGAAAGATAGGCCTGCCGTGGAGGAGCGACGCGATGGGTGAGTACGTCCGGCTGGAGATCGAGGGTCCGGTGGCCACCATCAGGCTGGACCGCCCGCCGGCCAATGCCATCAGCCACCAGGTCTCGGAGGAGCTCCGCGACTCGGTCGTCGAAGCCGAGAGGCGCGACGACGTTCGGACCGTCGTGGTGTGGGGAGGACCGAAGACCTTTGCCGCCGGGGCGGACCTCAAGGAGATCGCGCAGCTTGGGCGGGAGGACGTCCGGACGGCCGTCTCGGCGCTGGGGGACGCCCTGTCGCTCCTCGAGGAGTTGCCCAAGATCACCATCGCCGCCATCGAGGGTTATTGCCTCGGCGGGGGATGCGAACTCGCCCTGGCCTGCGACTTCCGCTTCGCCGCGCACGACGCCATGCTCGGACAGACCGAGATCGCCCTGGGGATCATCCCCGGAGCCGGGGGAACCCAGCGCCTCCCTCGATTGGTCGGCCCGGCGCGGGCCCGGGACCTGATCTACTCGGGGCGCCGGGTCGGCGCGGACGAGGCCATGGCCATTGGCCTGGTCGATCGGGTGACCGCCCCTGGCTCGGCGGCCCAGGAGGCGGCCGACGCTGCCCTCGCTTACGCCAACGGGCCCACGCTGGCGCTCGCCGCGGCGAAGGAGGCCTTGCGCATCGAGTCGCTGGGCGACGTGCGGCGGGGACTGGTGGCCGAGCGCGACCTGTTCGTTGGCCTGTTCGGCACCGCAGATCAGAAGGAGGGCGTCGCGGCCTTCCTGGAGAAGCGCGAACCGCGCTTCACCGGCAGGTAGGAGCTGACGTCCGTGAAGGTCAGGCAGGCCACCCCCGAGGACGTTCCGGCCCTGGTGGCCCTGTTCCAGGAGCTCGATCGGATGCAGAGCGACTGGCGGGTGTTCACCCCTCGCCCCGGCTTCTACGACGAGGTGGGGCTGAAGTACAGGGAGGCCATGAGCACCGAGAACGCGGTGGTCCTGGTGGCCGAGGACGAGGGGGAGATCATGGGGATGGCCTACGGCGAGGTCCGCGTCCCCTCGCGGTTCTCCGACGAACGGGCCTTGGAGCTCTCCGGGGTCGTGGTCCGGACCGGGTACCGAGGCCGGGGCGTGGGCCGGGCCCTGGTCCTCGAGGCGGCCCGGTTCGCCGGGGAGCTGGGGGTGGAGTGGGTCGAGCTGAAGACCTTCGCCCCCAACCAAGGGGCCATGGCCTTCTGGGAAGGCCTGGGGTTCACCCCTCGGGTCGTGCAGATGACTCAGGAGACGAAAGTCCTGGTCGAGCGGCTCTCGGAGGACTGAGGGCTCGCTCAGAGCCTGCTGAGAATCTCCTGTGTCCTGCCTCCCGGGAACGAACCGTGGCCCGGAATGGTTCGAATACCTGGAAACCCGGAACGCCGAGGGGGACGGGCCGTCCACGTCGGGGGAGTGAGCATGTCAGAGGAATCCGTCTACCGCGGGGGCCGCGTCCGCGAGCTCCCGAGAGCCAACCGAACCTATGGAGAGGGGCGCGTGTGCGCGTCCCCTGGATGCAGCACCAGACTGTCGAGGTACAACCGGTTCGACCACTGCTGGCAGCACGAACCGGTCCACGAGTACGTCTCGCGAGGCAAGCGGAAGTCGCGAAAGCAGGCGGCGTAGGCCCTCGCTCGCTCGGAGAGCCGTCACCCAAGGGGCCCACGGCCGGTCCGATCGGCCGATGGGGGTCTGGTAAAGCCGGGCCAGTCCCGAACCGACAATGAATGCGTGACCGCTCCCCCCCGACCGGCGGTCTGACCGGATGACTGCCGACACACAACCACCCGCCATGCGCGAGGCCGAATGCCCCTTCTGCGAGCGCGTGGTCCTGGTCTACGAGGATCCACCCCGGTGCCCACTCTGCGCCTGCCCGCTGGATGAGGACCGGATGCGGCCGCACGCGTGGCCCGGCGAGCCCTCGTCGGCGGGTGGGGGAGAACCCTAAGGGCGAACTCGTCGTCCTGCTCGCTCCCTTAGATGCTGTAGGCCCGATGGCCGCCTTGACTGAGGGATTACCGTGCGGGCAATAAGCAACACTCGTTTGGACCTCCGATCAGTAGCGCGTCGGAGACAACGCATTCGCGGGCAGGTGGCTTGGGGGGAAGGCGGGGCTCCCGCGTCGGGCTGGCGAAGCACGGGCATCCTTCCTCTGCCCTTGCGGAACGGCCGGAACCCTGGCCTGAGGGCGCACCCTCGCAGGCCGTCCCACTGAGCAGGCCGCGACAGGAGCATGGCCGAGTCTGCTTTCGCGTAGTGAATCTGTCTGCCCCGCAGGAGCCTGCCGGATGGCGAGGCGTGAGCGAGGTCCCAGACCTGGGGAAGGGAACATGAACGGGGTCCGGGACGAAGGATTCGTGGCACCGGTAGACGGTGATCGCCACGCACCGAGGCACCGATGGAAGGGGCGGCCGTGGCTCTTCCGAGCCCTCCGGATCGGGAGTGCGAAGAACTCGCTAGGCAGCGGTCGGCACAAGTGGCGAGCCTCACGGACTCGACCCGCCCCAGGCTGGAGGCGTTGTCGGAGGACGACCTCGAGCGTGAGGACGTGCGTATTAGTGCGGCTGCGCGTCTTCGATAAGCTCGCCCACGAAGTATTAGGAGGTCGATGAGCGACAGCGACGAGCCGGCTGAGCCAGAGAGCTTCGTGCCCCTCTAGCACGCGATCCGAGACATCCTGCTTCGCCACGACTACTTGGTGCAGGGAACATGGGTGGCCGACCTTATCGACCTTGCTCATCTGCAGTCCAGCAACTTCGCTGGGATCCGGGTGGAGGGCAGATGTGGGGCTGCGCTGGATCCGTCGCGGATGTTGTCGACCTTCGGCACACCCTCGATCCGGTGGATGCCGAGACCGAACGAGATTCACTCGAACTCAGGCGCCTCCTGATCCGGTTGGCGACCAGATGAAGACACAAGGGGTCTCGTCGGAGGAATCCGAGTTCGTGGCGAACGCTTTCCGCCGCGGCTGGCGAGGCGGCGCTCGTGAGCACCCGGCCTACCGCGGGATCACAACGGCGGCCGAAGAGCTCGCTCCGGCCCTTGACCAGGCGACCAATCAGAGCTGGGCGAACCCCCTCGGCGGGTCGGAGTGAGCCCTAGGGCGACGCGTCGTCGAGGACCGTGTCGGCGATCGCTCGAGCCTCAGCCAGGCGGTCACGATCCACGAACAGGCGAACACCGCGCTCCCAGATCTTGCTGATCGAGCCCGGCTCCTTGTACCACCACACGATGCCGGCCTCCTCGAGCCGGCTGGCGATCGTGTGCGCATGGTCCCAGGTGAACTGCCCGAGATGGACCGTGATCACGTCCGGATCCGTCGGGTAGCGCTTGGACTCGCTCACGGGACCAGCACGGCCGGGCGCCAGCCCCGAACCGAGCTGACCAGGGCAAGGCCGTCGGCGTCATTGAGCTCCTCGACCCGGATGGTGCGTTCCCGGAGACGCCCCTCTCGGAGGAGCACCTGCCGGTACGTACCGGCAAGCAATCCCGATCCGAGCGACGGCGTGAACCATGCCCCCCCCAGCTTGACCGCCACGTTCGCGACCGTAGACTCCGTCACCTCGCCTCGATCGTTCACCAACACGACATCGTTGACGTCGGGACGAACATCGCGACGGCGTTCGTATGGACCACGCAGCGTGGTCTTGTGATACAGCCAGACGTCCGAGGGATCGACGGGCTGTGGATGGAACGCCACGCGGACCGGTCCGGGCTGCGCCGCCGGCGGTTCGGGGAGGTCGATCCGAACCGACCCGTCTCGGGCCAGCTGGAGCCGGACCACCCCCTCGGCTCCCCCCAACTCGGCCACCGCCTTCTCCAGCGTCTCCTCGGCGTCGGATCGAACGAAGGCGAATCCGAAGTAGCGGGCCGAGGCCTCCAGGCGGGCCAGGTGTTCGGGGAGATGGCGGAACCCCGACGCGCGCTCGTGGCGGAGCGTCTCGACCAGCTCGAACCGCGGCCGGCGGGTGGTGAGCACGCGGGCCTTGGCCACCGCCTCGTCGAACTCGGCCGCGGCGGACGAGTCGTACGTGATCCCACCGCCTACGCCGAACTCGGCCAGCCCGGTCCGCCGGTCCAGCAGGATGGTCCGGATGGCCACGTTGAAGTTCGCCCTCGGCTCGCCGCTCCCGGGTGGGGCGAGGTAACCGATCGCGCCGGAGTACGGGCCGCGCGGAGCGTCCTCGAGCTCGGCGATCAGCCGCATCGTGGAGACCTTCGGGGCGCCGGTCACCGAGCCACTGGGGAACAATGCGCGGAACGTGCCGGAGACGGAAACGCCGGGACGAAGCGTCGATCGCACAGTCGAGGTGAGTTGCCAAACGGTCTCGTAGCGTTCCGTTTCGAACAGCGGAGTCGCCCGCACCGAGCCCGGCACGGAGATGCGGCCGAGGTCGCTCCGCAACAGGTCGACGACCATCGCGTTCTCCGCTCGGTCCTTGGGTGAAGATGCGAGGCGCCGCGCGTTCTCCTCATCCTCCTCGGGCCACCGCCCCCGGGGAGCCGTGCCCTTCATTGGGCGCGTGGTGATGCGGCCGTCGTCGAGGCGGAAGAACAGCTCGGGGGAAGCGGACAGTACGCCGAAC
>JBKPDU010000057.1:0-12457 GCA_046728055.1 Actinomycetota bacterium
TGGGTGCACCCCAGGATCAATGTGTCCACCCGCTGGTCCCGGAGCGGCGACAGGTACGTACGCGCCGCAGCGAGGAGCTCGTCGCTCGAGGTGTCGCCGGCCTCGACGTGCTCGACGAAGACGGGGCACGGGCGGGAGAACAGCTCCACGGATGCCCCGGTCGCCGCCACCGCGCGATCGTAGGCCCCGCTCGAGATGGTGGCCACGGTCCCGATGACGCCGATCCGTCGGTTGCGGGTGGACCGGACGGCGGCTCGCACCCCGGGGTCGATCACGCCGACGACCGGCATCACGGCGGCGTCGGTCACCTCGCGGATCGCTGCGACCTCGATCGAGTTGCACGCCACCACGAGGACCTTCACGTCTCGGGACACGAGGTAGTCGGCGATCTCGAGGGCATGGCTCCGGATCTGTGGAACCGGCTTCGGGCCGTAGGGGAACCTCCCGGTGTCGCCGACGTACACGATCGGTTCGTAGGGCAGGAGGTCAAGAACCGCCCGGGCCACCGTCAGCCCTCCGACTCCGGAGTCGAACACACCGATCGGACGGCTATCTGGCATCCGCTACCACCATAGGGTCTCCGAGACGCTCTTCTCTGCTCGCTCCAGGTCCTCGGCCCAGGCTTCAGTCGACAGGTACTTCCACCCGCCGTCGGGGAGCAGGCAGACGATATCCCCCCGCTCGATCTCGGCGGCGATCCGCTGGGCCACCGAAACGACGGCTCCCGAGGAGATGCCGGCGAAGATCCCTTCCTTCTCGGTCAGATCCCGAGTGGCCCTTAGCGAGTCCGACGAGTTGACCAGGAACTTCCGATCCAGCACGGACGGGTCGAAGATCGGCGGGACGAACCCCTCGTCGAGCGATCGGAGACCGTACACCATCTCGCCGAGCTCCGGCTCCGCGGCGATCACCTTGATCCGGGGGTCGTGCTCGTGGAGGCGACGCCCGACGCCGGTGAGCGTGCCGCCGGTCCCGAGCCCCGCCACGAAGTGAGTCACCTCCGGCAGGTCGCGGACGATCTCGGCGCCCGTGCCCTCGTAATGGGCGAGCGGGTTCGCCGGGTTCCCGTACTGGAAAGGCATGTAGTACCGGTCGTCGCGGGCGAGCGCCCGTGCCACCTCGATCGCGCCGTTCGTTCCCTTGTCGCCCGGCGAGTGGACGATCTCGGCCCCGAACAGCTCGAGCAGGCGGATCCGTTCTTCGCTCGCGTTGTCAGGGATGACCACGGTGATTCGATACCCCATCCGCCGGGCCACCATGGCAAGCGCGATGCCCGTGTTCCCCGACGTCGGCTCCAGGATGGTTCGCTCTCCCGTTAGCTCACCCGACGCCTCGGCGGCCTGGATCATTCGTTTGGCGATGCGGTCCTTCAGTGACCCACTGGGGTTCTGGCCCTCGAGCTTGCCCCACAGGCGAACGCCGGGCTTCGGGCTCAGCGCGGGAAGGCCGACCAGCGGGGTCTCGCCGATCGCCTCGAGGATGTCTCCGTAGCGCACGCGCTCGATTATCCCAGTGGGCCGGTGAACCACCGGCCTCAGCTGGGCCTACCGGCCGCCGGCCACCGCGGGCAGGATCGAGATCGTGTCCCCTTCCTTCACGCTGGTCTCCAGGGCACCGAGGTACCGCACGTCCTCGTCGTTCACGTAGACGTTGATGAACCGGTGGAGTCCGCCGTCGTCAGCCACGATGTTCTTGGTGATGCCCGGGTATCGGGATTCCAGGTTGGCCAAAAGGTCGCGGAGCGTCGCGCCGTCGGCGTCCACGAGTGCCTCGCCGCCGGCATGCTTCCGCAGGATCGTCGGGAGCTTCACGCGAACCGGCATCGCGGTCGTCACTCCTTCTTCACTGTGCAGCGGTTGAGACCCCGTGCTCGGCCTCCGGCGGGGACTCCCCGGGCGCGAGGCCGCAGAACGCCTCATAGTCGATGAGCTCGGTGATGGTCGGTTCCTTGCCGCACACCGGGCAGTCCGCATCCCATCGGACGCGGACGGTGGCGAAGTCCATGGCCTGGGCGTCGAACAGCAGGAGACGGCCGATCAGCGGCTCGCCCACGCCGGTGATCAGCTTGATGGCCTCCGTGGCCTGGATGCTTCCCACGATGCCCGGCAGCACGCCGAACACGCCGCCCTCCGCGCACGACGGGACGGTGCCGGGAGGCGGCGGCTCGGGGAACAGGCACCGGTAGCACGGCGCGTCATACCCCGGCATGAACACCGTGGCCTGTCCGTCCCACTGGTAGATCGACCCGTAGACGAGGGGCTTGCCGAGCATCTGGGTCGCGTCGTTGACCAGGTACCGCACGGGGAAGTTGTCGGTTCCATCCACGACGACGTCCCACGGCTCCAGGATCTCGAATGCGTTGGACGAGGACAGGATGGTGTCGTACGGAACGACCTCGATGGTCGGGTTGATGGCGTGGAGCCGGTCAACGGCGCTCGCCACTTTGGGCCTTCCGACATCGGCGGTCGAATGCAGGATCTGTCGCTGGAGGTTGGACTCGTCCACCCGGTCGAAGTCCAGGATCCCCACCGTGCCCACTCCGGCGGCCGCCAGGTACATCGCCACCGGAGAGCCGAGGCCTCCCGCCCCGATCACCAGGACCTTCGAATCGAGCAGCTTTCGCTGCCCCTCTCCGCCGATCCCGGGCAGGATAATGTGTCGGGAGTATCGGCGGACCTGCTCCTCGGTGAAGGCCGAGCTCATCGGATCCTCAGTTCCTCCTCCGCGACTTCCCCGTCCGTGATGCGGAAGGCCCGGACGACCGGATCGTCTCGATCGGACAGAGACACCAGCACGTAGTACACGTTGGGGTAGAACGGCTGCACCCACGTCGCCCGATCGCGATCGGTCTCCGAGGGGTAGGCCTCGGTGTGCGTGTGCGTGTGGTAGATACCCCACAGTTCGGAGCCCGTCTCCTCGATCTCCTTCGTTACCCGCAACTGCTCGTTCGGATCGAGTCGGTAGGACATCGGGCTCTCGTCCACGTTGCGCATCGTGAACACCTTCACGGCGCTTCCGTCGGCTCCCGCGATCAGCCCGCAGGCTTCATTGGGGAACTCCCGGAGCCCGTGTTCCACGATCTCGTTCGCAAGGAGGGTGTCGAGCTCGAGCATTTGTTACAGCGATAACTGTAGCAGCGGGCCACTATTCCCTGAGCGGCCATTCAGTCCGGGGTTAGCCTTCCCTCCACGGTGATGTGCCCGGGCTCCCCTTCTTCGGTGAGGCCGACCTCCACGGCCTGAATCCCTCGCCCCACCAGGTGAAGCCGCATGTCCTCGGGGTCGGCGGCGGCGATCAGGAGACCGCCGGAGGTCTGGGCGTCGGCCAGAACGAGCTGCTCGGGCTCGCTGAGCTCTCCCCAGTCCACGAAGGGCTCGAGGTAGGCGTGATTGCGCCTTGTGCCGCTGGGGACGACGTCCGCCTTGGCCAGATCGAGGACCTCGGGAAGGACGGGAACGGCGCCGGCGAAGACCGACGCGGCCACACCCGAGGCGGCCAACATCTTCTGGAGGTGTCCGAGGAACCCGAACCCGGTCACGTCGGTGGCGGCTCGAGCATCGCCCTCCACCATGGCCGCCGACGCGTCCGCGTTCAGGGTTGTCATGATCTCCACGGCCGTCTTGATCTGCATGTCGGTCGCCCTCCGCCGCTTGATCGCGGTGGTGATGATCCCCAGGCCGAGGGGTTTGGTCAGAAACAGGGCGGCGCGGGCCGGCGCCGTCGAATTGCGGACGATCCGTTCGACGGGCACGAACCCCAGGGCCACCATGCCGTACTTGGGCTCAGGGTCGGTGATCGAGTGGCCTCCGATCACGGCGACGCTGGCTTGCTCGGCGATGTCCTGTCCTCCCTGCATCACCCGGGCCAACAGCTCGAGCGGGAGATCGTCCACCGGCCAGCTCGTCAGGTTGAGGGCCACGACCGGCGACCCGCCCATCGCGTACACGTCGCTGAACGCGTTCGCCGCCGCGATCCGACCCCAGTCGTACGCGTCGTCGACGATCGGCGTGAAGAAGTCGACCGTGGCCACGAGTCCTCGGCCGTCCGGCAGCAGGTACACGGCCGCATCGTCACCGGTGTCGGCGGAGACGAGGACCTCCCTGGGCATGGGCGGCGCCTCGAGCATGGTCAGCACCCGACTCAGATGGGTCGGCCCGAGCTTGCAGGCGCATCCGGCGCCGTGACTGAACGTCGTGAGCCGTACGTCCTCACGCATCAACCGAGGATACCGCCGGCCGCTCGTCCCAGATGCCACACTCCCTCCCGTGCGAACGGCTGTGGTCGGCCACGTGGAGTGGATCGAGTTCGGGAAGGTGGACCATGTGCCGAAGGCCGGGGAGATCGTCCACGCCACCGGGTGGTGGGAGGAGCCGGCGGGCGGCGGCGCCGTTGCCGCCGTCCAGCTTCACAAGCTGGCCGGGGACTGCACGTTCTTCACCGCGCTGGGGAACGACGCGCTCGGAGAGCGTGCGCTCCGGGAGCTCCAGGCCCTCGGTCCACGGGTGGAAGCGGCCAGGCGGAACGAGCCCACCCGGCGAGGGGTGACGTTCATCGACGAGAGCGGCGAGCGCACCATCACCACCCTCGGCGAGCGGCTTCAGCCGCTCGCCGAGGATCTCCTCCCCTGGGACGGGCTGGCCTCGGTCGACGCCGTGTTCCTGACCGCCGGGGACGTCGGGGCGGTCCACGCGGCACGCACGGCGCGCGTCCTCGTGGCCACCAGTCGGGTGATGGGCCTGTTGGCGTCGGCCGACGTGCCCTTGGACGCCCTGGTCGGCAGCCGGCGCGACCCCTCCGAACGGCTCGACCCCTCGCTCCTCTCCCATCGGCCCGGCCTACTCGTTCGGACCGACGGGATGAACGGCGGCACGTTCGAGACCGACCACGGCACGTCGGGCACCTATCACGCCGTTCCCCTCCCCGGACCGTTGGTGGACACCTATGGCGGCGGGGACAGCTTCGCCGCCGGGCTCACGTTCGCTTTGGGCGCGGGATACAGCGTTCGGGAGGCTCTGCATCTTGCGGCGACGTGCGGCGCATGGTGCGTGGCCGGCGGGGGCCCCTATCAAGGTCAGCTCACCACGGCCGATATCCACTGACGGGGCAGGCGGGGCACCACGTCCGGCCGACCCGGCGATCCTTCGAGCGTCGAGGAGGGTGGGTGGACAAGATCCGCTGCGCGTGGTGCGGAACGGAAAACGACCCCGATCGGACCTCCTGCACGTCCTGCGGCACGCGCTTCGTTCCCCCCAAGGATGGGGAGTCGAGCTGGGCAGCGCCTACGGAATCGACCAACCCGGTCCCGTCCAGATCCACCGAGGGACTGCCCGTCCCACCTCAGCCGGGGGCGCCTCCCGGGGTCCTGCCGAGCAGGGCTGCGCCGCCGCCTGAGCCACCCTCAATGCCGAGCTGGTCACCCACGACCACCTGGCCGAGCTCTCAGCCTCAACCGACAGGATCGATGGTCGGTGTCTTGTTCATCGGCATCGCCGTCTTGGTCCTGCTGGCCATGGCCCTCTTCCTCTATCAGCGGTTGCAGTCTGGGATCAGCTTCCCCGACACGATCACCGAGTATCAGCACAACGAGTCGCAGATCGCGGACGCGGCGACGGAATTCATGGAGAAGACCATCAAGAGCATGGGGGTCGAGGCCAAGGCTGCGATCTACGGAGACACGGCCGCCCCCGCCTTCGTGGTCATCGCGTTCGAGGCTGACGGTTCGGCGCTCCCGGGCGGCGGCCTGGAGGGCTTCGCCTCCGGCTTCGCCGGCTCCGGCGCCGGCTCCGTCGACACAGGGCGCGCCGTCACCGACACGAGGGATGGCGTGAGCTATCGGTGCGCGCCGATCATCCTGGACCGGCCGACCGCCATCGGCGATCCACGGGCCGTGTGCCTGTGGACCGATGAGGACACGACCGGTGTCGTCATCGACGCGGTCTCTGCGGATACGACGGCCGCCATGAACCTGGCCGCGACCGTCCACGACGGCGTCGCCGGCTGAGCCGGCGCCTCACGGCATCCCGCTCTCCCAGTGGTGGTCCCGCACGTGCTGTGCGGCCGCCGCCGTGGCCGGTCCCAGCGTTCGGTCCCTCCCGGGCAAGTGCTTACGGATCTCCGCCAGCTCGCGCCGGGTGAACTCACACCTCGTCGTGATGGGATCCACGTCGTACAGGCGGGCTCCGTTCAGGCCCAGGATCTTCGCCTTCAATTCCTTGGTCAGCGCAGGGTACCCGTAGCGCTCCTGGAGCTCCTCGCTGATGTGGAACGACCGGAGGGCCTGGATCTGATCCTGGGGCGAGCCGTAGAACAGGCAGTCGGTCCCCCACACCACGTTGTCCTCCCCCACGTACCGCAGCAGCTTGCCGAGAACGTGCGCGGCCTGCTCCGGCGCCCGGAACACGCTCCACCAGGTCGACCCGAGCTCCGCATAGACGTTCTCGTTCGGGCCGATCCCCGCTCGCTTCAGCGAGGACACCAGACGGTTGATCCCGACCTCGGCGGTTGCGGCGGTGAAGGGCCCTTCGGGACCGCCGGCCTCGTACCCCGAGTGATACACGACGAAGTCGACGTCGGGATGGCGCTTGGCGGCGGGGCCGATGTCGGCCGGTGAGGCGAACCGGCTGCTACCGGAGAAGCCCTTGTGCGCGCAGATCCGCGGGATGCCGAGCTCGACCGCCTTGCGGATGAACGCCTCCCCCACCTGGGGCAGTCCGCGTTCGTGGTCATCGAGCCACCACGCGTTCCCGTCGTGTTGAAAGACGTCGGGGAAGTGGGTGAACGTCTTCCAGGCGACGATGGGATAGGTCCGCGTGAGGTCCTCCATGGCGTCGAGGTTCGCCCCGAGCGGCCCGACGTTGGGAAGCGCCTGACCGTGGAGCAGGACGCGGTCGTCGCGGCACAGGCCCTCGGCCACCCTGCGGGTCTCGGCCATGACCTCGGCGGAGAGCGGGCTGCCTTCCGGATAGATCGGAAGCGCCGATATGACCAGCATCGAGGTGTCGCTACGCAGGAACATCAGCTCCATGAAGTGGTCGATCGAGTAACAGGTCCGAGGGTCGTCCTCACCGCAGTACCGCTGAGGGAACCGGGTCCAGAAGTCCTGGCCGTTCAGCACGGGGTTCAGGTCGTACTCGAGAAGGTGACCCTGGATGTCGAACACGAATTCCTCGCCCCCGATCGCATCGAGCGCGGCGTCGGGCTCGGTGGTGGCCTCGGGTGGGATGGAGTACCCACCGCCCGGTGTCGCGCCGGGCGAGCCGGAGACGTGGCGGACCGCCTCGCGCGTGCATGCGTCGAGCATGAGCAGCGTCGTGGCCGCCCCGCAGACGGACAGGAGGAACTCGCGCCGGCTCATCCCCAGGCGCTTGGCGTTCTGCTCGCACGCCTCCGTGGCTCGCCGAACGGTCTCTTGCATGACCGGCGAGAGAGGCTGGGGATCGTACTCGCCGTTCGAGCACGGCCCGAACTTGATGGGGAGCCCAGGGTCGTCGTCGCGCCATCCGGCCACGGTTCAAGGGTAGACCGGGCAGACGTGGTCGGGGTTCCAGCCGGTCTACTCGGCTTCCTCCGGCCGCGAGGAGCCGACCGCGTGATACCCCCCGTCGACGTGGAGGATCTCCCCGGTGATCCCCGAGGCCCAGTCCGACAGGAGGAACACCGCGGCTTTCGCCACCGGGGTGGGGTCGCCGGTGTCCCATCCGAGCGGCGCCCGCTCGCCCCAGCCATCGGCGAGCAAGTCGAACCCGGGGATGCCCTTGGCGGCGACGGTTCGAAGCGGGCCAGCCGAGACCAAGTTCACTCGGATCCGGTGCCGGCCGAGGTCGCGGGCCAGATAGCGCGCGACCGACTCGAGCCCAGCCTTGGCAACGCCCATCCAGTCGTACAAGGGCCAGGCCACCGAGGCGTCGAAGTCCAAGGCCACGACCCCGCCTCCGCGCTCCTCCATCAGCGGCAGGAGCCCCACCGCGATGGCTTTCAGCGAGTACGTGCTGGTCTGGAGCGCAGCCTGCACGCTCTCCCACGGTGTGTTCAGGAAGTTGCCGCCGAGCGCGTCGCGCGGGGCGAAGGCGATCGCGTGCAGGAACCCGTCGACCCGCCCCCATCGCTTCGCCAGGTCGTCGGCCACCTCCTGGATGTGCTCCGGATTGTTGGCGTCCATCTCGAGGACGTCCACCGGATGCGGCAGCCGCGCGGCGCTCTTCTCGGTGAGGCTCATGGCTCGGCCGAACGAGGTGAGGACGAGCTCCGCGCCCTGCTCCTGCGCGGCCTGTGCCACCGAGTACGCGATGCTGTCACGGGTCAGTACCCCAGTGATCAGGAGCTTCTTGCCTTCGAGCAGCATTCGATCCCCCTGGCGATCCGGACCGGATGCTAGCTGCTCGCGTTCAGGGCCGCCCTCGCGGTCAGGGGGTGGTCGAAACGCCCTGTCGGCCTCCGGGAATAGGATGAGGCCATGAAGGGTGACCGCGTCGAGATCGTGATCGACGTCGGAACCGGCGTTCAGACCTTCGAGATCGACGCCAGCAAGTCCGGTCGCCACGTCGAGGTCACCACATCCCGCGGGATCGTGGAGGTGGCCGAGGTCACCCGAACCGGCAAGACCGTACGGAGCGGCCGGTTCATGTCCGATCGCGTCGTCGCGCTAGTGGAGCACCCCGCCGAATCGCCCCGTCGCCGCCGAGGCCAGCGCGTGACCCGAGGTCAGTCGGCCCTGCTCTGATCTGGCCTGGATGCAGTGGCCGAGCGGAGCCGTCCCAGCTTCGACCAGTCGGCGGGCCGGGTGATGGGAAACGTGTAGTAGCTCCCTCCGATGGCGCGCCGCCCCCGGACCGCGTCGACGAACCCCGCGGTCTCCGCCTCGGTCGCGTCGCCTCCGATCCCGCCGATCACGTGGATAGGGACGGCCCTGTCCCTGGTCTGCTGCCGGATGATGTCGATGTTTCGGGCCGTGTACCAGCGCGCGCCAAACCTCCCGCTGACCCGGTAGGTGAAGTACGTCATCGGCAAGAAGACGTCGTAAACGTCGGCCAGCCGCTGGTACGGGAATCTCGGCCAGAACAGCACGTCGGCCTGGAGCCGACGGGGTGAGGGAATGATCGCGCCCAGCGGGAAGCCCGGACCCACGGCCCTGCGAAGCCGCTCCGACAGCGACAGGAGGCGCCGGCTCCGGGTCATGGGATGGGCGACCGCGTCGGATTCGATGTCGAGCGCGAAGGAGTCGAACCGGTTCCCGAGAGGCGTCCGATAGCGGATCGCCCCGAGCGATCGGTGGACGTCGAGGGCAAGATCCCGGAGGCCGGGGAGATACCACGCCACCACGGCGACGTCGTTGCGGTTCGCCGCGTCGAGGAACCGCCCGACTCCCTCGGGGAACACCATCATCCGGCCCCGGCTGAAGTTCGAGGTCTGCAGGTACAGCGTCTCGACCCCGCGCGCTCGCATGCGCCGGATGGCGGCGCCTGGATGCCTCCAGGCGATGTCATAGATGTCGATCCACGTGCCTAGGCCTCGATAGACCTCCAGGGAAGCCCGGCCGCGGGCGATCGTCGTCGGTTGGATCCCCGTCGACCTCGGCGCGAGTCCCAGGGACCGCCGAACAGGCTGCGCCGCCATGGGGCCTCCGCTGCCGGCGAGCAGCCAGACCGCCAGGTTGAGCACGAGGAAGGCTGCGATCCTGATCTGATGCGTTGCGGGCACGGCCCAAGAGGGTACGACCGAGTGGACCGACGTGGAGCCAAAGTTCCCAAATCTGCCCAATAGGATGAGATCTGCCCGGCGGGGAAAATGGGAAGCCCGGGTGCGAAGGGAGAGGAAGCACATGAGTGGTGAGGTCGACCGCGCGCGGGTACTGGTCGACGATTATTGGGAGGGATTGCTCGACGCCGATCCGCTCCTGGGAACCCTGGTCGGCGACGAACGGTTCGACGACCGGCTCCCCGATCCAAGCGAGGCGGGGCGATCCAAGCGAGAGGCCTTGCACCGGCGGGCCTTGAGCCAGCTCGAGGCCCTCGATCGGAACGTGGCCGATGTGGGCGTTCGGACGGCTCTCGACATGCTGGAGGCCATCGCCTTTCGCGACCTTGCCGAGATCGAGCATCGCCTGGACCGGCTCCGGCTGGTCAGCCACCTATGGGGTCCGGGCCAGCTGTTCGGCGAGCTCGGCTCGCTTCAGCGGGCCGATACCCCTGACCGTCTCGATCGGTACCTGGCTCGCCTCGCGGCCGCCCCGGACTTCTTCCGGGCGGTCAACGAGGTGGTTCGCGAGGGCGTCCAGGCCGGCGTGACGGCGCCTCGGGTTGTTGTCGAGCGGTCGGTGGCGCAGGTGGAGCGGTTGATGTCCACGCCGCCGGAGACGTCGCCGGCCGTGATGCCGGTACCCGAGTCGGACGCCGCCGGTCGAGACCGCGTCGCCGGCGAGTTCCGCCGTTCGGTCCTGCCCGCGCTGGAGACCTACCGGGGGGAGCTCCGCGAGTACCTTCCGCACGCCACGGAGACCATCGGCCTGTACGCCCTGCCAGACGGCGACGCCATGTACGGGGCCGAGATCCTGTCGTGGACCACGCTGCCCCTGAAGGCCAGCCGAGTCCACGACCTGGGCCTGGAGGACCTGGAGCGGATCCAGGAGGAGCGTATCCTGTGCGCCCAGCGTCTGGGTTCACCGGATCCCGCCGCCGCAACGGCCAAGCTGAACGCCGACGGCCGCAACGTGATCGGCAGCAAGGACGAGCTGGTCCGGCTGGCCGAGGACCAGGTCACGCGGGGGTGGGAGGCCGCGCCCGGGTTCTTCGGCCGCCTCCCTTCGAGCAACTGCGAGGTCCGCCCGGTCGAGGAGTTCCGCGAGGCCGACATGCCGTTCGCCTTCTACCAGCCGCCCTCAGAGGACGGCTCGCGACAGGGCATCTACTACGTGAACGGGTTCGAGCTCGAGAGTCGACCTCGATATCACCTGGCGACCACCACGTACCACGAGGCCAATCCGGGCCATCACTTCCAGATCGCCATCGAGCAGGAAATGGGCGACCGGCCGAACATCAAGCGGTTCGGCGGGCTGTTGGCCGGAGCTGCGTTCGCCGAGGGCTGGGGCCTGTACAGCGAGCGCCTGGCCGACGAGATGGGGCTGTTCCTGGACGATGTGGAGCGGCTGGGCATGCTCGACGCCCAGGCCCATCGGGCCGCCCGGTTGATCGTCGACACCGGGATCCATGCGTTCGGGTGGTCCCGGGAGCGGGCCATCGAACAGCTCGAGGAAGCTGCCGTCCCCAACGTCGACGCGGTGATCGAGACGGACCGGTACATCACGCTCCCGGGACAGGCCCTGGCGTACAAGATCGGACAGTTCGAGATCGAGCGGCTTCGAGCGGAGGCGACCAAATCCGAGGGCGATGCCTTCTCGCTTTCGGACTTCCACGACCGACTGCTGGCGCTGGGATCGCTTCCGCTCCGCGCGCTCCGTCGGGAGCTCGAGACGGCCGAGACATCCCACGGCCGGTAGCTGTCAAGCGGCCGCCTCGCTCGCCTCGTTCCGAGCGGGCCAAGCGACCTCCTCCCGGTACCGCAAGTGACTGGTCAAACACCCGTGGAGGATGCCGACCCAGCGGTTCGCGCCCGCAGCGCCTGGTGGTGTGTCTTTCCTCGTGCGCGGTGTGCCTCGTAGACCCGGCGAGCGCCCGGCGAGGCAGAGATCGAGGAGAAGGCCCACAGGTAGCACGCGTCGAACAGCCTCCGGTTGGGCGACACGCGCCAGGACGACCAGGCGCGTCCCGGAGGCGCGGGTGATGGGCGCGGTCCCCGCGTACCGGCGCCTGGCCCTACCATCCTCGTAGCGGGTCGGGTCGTCCCCGAACTCCGCCAGGACCCGGGCGCCGAGGACAGAGCTGAGTCCGGGAAGACTGGTGATGATCTCGGCGTCCGGGTGTCCTTCAAAACGCTCGACGAGGTCGGCCTCGAGCCTGGCGATCTGGTGGGTCAGCCCATCGATCACCACCACGAGCGATCCCACGACGTGGCCGCAGGCCTGCTCGACCATCGGCGGCGCCGACAGCGCCGGCGCCTGCAGCGCCTGCAAGATCTCCCGTGCGCGCCGGTCCACGTTGCGGCCGCGGCCCGAGGCGACCAGCGAGCGACGCAGACGCTGCAGGGTGAGCTTCTCGCGGGCCCACGTGGGGGTCGGTGCCATCGCGAGCACGCTGCAGGCCTCGACCGTCCCGAGCTGGGAGGTGCTGAAGGCACGAAGCGCCCCCGGGTAGAACTCCCGCAGCGTGTTCCGCAGCTGGTTCACCTGCCGCTGCCGGGACCAGATCAGGTTCTGGTGCGCCCCGGCCAGCACCTTGATCGCCTCGGCGAGATCGCTGTCGCCGGCGAGCGCCCGGTGGCGCTGCCGATCGGTCCGTACGACATCGGCCAGCACCTTCGCATCGCCCGGATCGGACTTGGCTCGCGAGACAGCGTGCCGGTCACG
>JBKPDU010000058.1:0-3163 GCA_046728055.1 Actinomycetota bacterium
GATCAATCCCAGCTCCGCCAACGCAAGAGGGAGCTTCACGCCTCCCACGAACAGTCCCTTACCCGACTCCCGCTTGAGCTGCTGAACGGCCTTGCCCAGATCCCCGTGCACGAGCTCCGCGTTCCAATCGACCCGGTCCAGCGTGCTCGACACGACGTACTTCTTCGCCGCGTCGATCGTCCGGGCGAAGGGTTCCATCCAGGGTTCCATCCAATCAGGCCTCGCTCCCGTCGGCGCCGGCGGGCGCCACGCTGCCTCCATCATTTCGTAGGTCACCCGGCCAAAGAGGAGGGCATCGGCCTGGGCGAGGTTCTCGACCGTCATTGGGCAGTGTCGCAGTCCGCTGACCACCTCTTCCGTTTCTCGCGATCCCCGACCGCGAGCCAGTGCTCGCCAGATTTTCGTTGGTGTTTCGTTTGTGTCGAAGCCAAGCAGAGGCGCCCGAGGCCCTCGCGGGTAGCGCGTTTGCACTGGTCAGAGGCTCTTTCCTGGAGCGGACGACGCTCATTTGAACCCGCGACCCCCGCCTTGGCAATTGCATGGCGATTGTCTCATGCGTCTCCGCCGGTCTCACCAGTGGCCCTGAGCTGCCCGTTCGTGTCGCTCTTGTCTCATCCGTCGCATCGGATCGCTGGAGTCGACTCCATTTCGTTGGTATTTCGTTGGTAAGAACCAGTCCCTGAGGTCTCCCCTACAAGGGTGAACATCCATCCGTGGCAGCGGCTCAGGTTGCTTCCGGGCGTTCAGCGGGGTGGTGCGGTCCGTTCCTCGTGACGTCATGAGGATCACGGACATAAGAGGGACCCGAGGTCTATGAATCGCTCGCGTCGGCAGCGGTTCCAGGCAATCACCCAACCTCCACCAAAGCAGCTGGCCAGCGCGATCAGCACCAGCATGAGGCCGCACTCGGTCGCGACGGCCCCGCTGCTCGGGGATCCGCCGCCGTATCGCGGCAGGAGGCGCCAGGTCTCAAAGATCGGGGCCCCCAACAGCACGTTTTTCATCTCTCTCTTGCAGTCGCAAACCGACTCCTACTTAGAGAGAACGCTAGGCTCGGCCCGCGTACGCGAAAATATCGTCTCTCACCGGATTACCGGGCGTAGTTCGACGCAGCCAAAGCGGTCAGCTCTCGTGGCGAGAATCCCGAACCTCCTCACGCGGCGGCTGTCCCGGACCTTCCAGCTTCCCCGAGCCCCGCATTACCCGGTCATACTCGCTCCTCAGCACGGAATAGCAGCCGCAGCAGGCAGCCTCGAGGCCCGGCCGATCAAGGATCGTGATCATGCCTCGCGTGTAGCGCACCAGGCCCGCCTTCTGCAGGATGCCGGCGGCGATCGAGACCGAAGGCCGATGCACCCCGAGCATTTCGGCTAGGAACTCTTGGGTCAGCGGGAACTCGTCTCCTTCCGTTCGGTCGTGGAACTGCAGGAGCCAACGGGCTGTCCGCTCCTCAAGCGAGTGTGCGCGGTTACAAGCTGCGCTCTGGGCAGCTTGGGCCACTGTGTAGTGGGTCCACGCTCCCATCAGGCGATTCAGAGATCGGCCTCGCTCGACCTCCCGCTCGAACGTTTGGATCTGAACCTTCAGCGCCTTTCCGGGCACTTGGCAGACGGACTCGATATTGCCGATGAAGCTCGTGCCGAAGAAGGCCGGGAGTCCCGCCACCCCCTCGTTGCCGATCACACCGGCTTCCACCCCGCCGCCTTCGGGGAGGACAGTGCGAAGGGAGATCACCGCATCCTGCGGGAACAGTACCTCTTCGATGCTCTTGTCCGGTCCCCATTGACGCTCTCCGCGTTCAAGGGCAACCACCCCATGGCCCTCCAGGAGGCGCTGGCGGTCCGCGTGGGGCAACAAGTCGAGAAATCGATTGCCTGTCGTCGAGTCGCCGGCCATGGGACCTGCCCCCTTCTCGCGGCTGGTTGTGTAAGGAGGATTACCGACAGGTGACGCCTCGAAACCTACGCTTCGAGGATCATGGATCGGCTAGCACAGCTGGAGATCCATCGAGGGGAGGATGGCGCTCTCAGGCTCCTCGGGGAGATCGACTTGGCTTCCGCTCGCCTGCTGCAGGCCGAGATTGACCATCTGCTGATGTCGCCCGGCAACATTAGCCTCGATATGAGTTCGGTCACGTTTATGGACGCCGCCGGGGCGCATGTCCTGCTCCACGCGCTCGAAGCACTGGATCCCAATCGGCTGCTCCTGATTTCCCCATCCCGGCAGGTCCGACGTCTCCTGGACCTGACCGGTCTCTCGGAGCGCCGGAATCTTGGACTCGAGCCAGACCTTTCCGCGCCTTAGCACTGGATCGGGCACCTCTTCGCCGGGCTGGCCCCATGTCACGCGCGGAGCGTTCCGCGGCCATGCGATAGGCACATGGCAGATCCACCTTCAGCAAACCGATCATCAACTCGCCGAGCGTGCTGTCCAGCCTGCTTCCGACCGCGCCGATGCTTGGCTGATTGCCGGATCGCGATTTCGTAGTCCATCGAAGAGACAACGACGATCATTCACATTCTCCAGAGAGCGTTCGCCTATCAGTGTTCCTCAGCTGGGGTGGCCAAGCTGGGACGAGCGACCGGAAAGCGCTGCTCACTGCGGGTGTCGGAGTTTTACGTACCTCAGGCACCCTTGGACGGTGAGCCACCAACGTTCGTTGGCTTTTCGTTGGTGGAGCGGCTCACAAGAGAGGCCCCAGGTCCGGGGCAATCGCATTGCCGCTGGTAAGAGTCCCTTTTCCTGGAGCGGACGACGGGATTCGAACCCGCGACCCCCACCTTGGCAAGGTGGTGCTCTACCAACTGAGCCACGTCCGCGCGTGCTCATCCATCCTAGGAGCCCGTTCCGAGACCTTCAACCGCTCTCATGGGGCGGTGATGACGAAGCATTCATCCCGTGCCGGTCGAGCCGAACCCACCTTCGCCCCGGCCGCTCTCGGGCAGATCGTCGGCCCATGTCGGTGCAACCGACGGGGTCGCGATGATGACCAGCTGGGCGATCCGGTCGCCCGCGCGGATCTCGACGGCCTCATCCCGGTCCAGGTTCACGACCGAACAGATCACCTCGCCGCGGTACCCGGCGTCGATCAAGCCCGGCGAGTTCGAAAGGGTCAACCCGCGCGCGGTCGCGAGACCGCTTCGCGGAAGCACCAGCCCGGCGT
>JBKPDU010000059.1:0-9734 GCA_046728055.1 Actinomycetota bacterium
GGACGAATTGATCTGCGAGACAATCCCCGGGCTTCAATACGCCGTCAAGTGGAAGAAGGCGTACTACGGGTTGCCAGAACTCGGGTGGATCATCGAGATGGTCGCCTACGACGTCTCCGTGAATGTCGTCTTCTTCGGCGGTGCGGAATTCGACCCTACGCCGCCGCTTGGAACCACGGAACGGACCCGCTACGTCAAGCTGACGACCCAGGAGGAGGCGCAGGGACCGGAGATGCACAAGTGGATCGAGCAAGCGGGGCGCGTGCCGGGTTGGAAATGAGGGAGTGTGACGCCGGTGACTCGACCGCATATGGCCTTAACGGCCACGTCAGGGCCGGGTTGCTTTCAGGGGGTGCCGTTTCTCGGGGCCTATCTCCTAACCCATCACGTGGAGGACAGCCTCCTCCCGCACAGAGACGGTCCGGGGGCGACATCTCGCGCTCGCGTGCGACGATCACCACGCGCGTTGGCCTCAAATCGCTGCCCTCGATCGTCCCGCACTCGTCCCGCGAACGACCGGGAGACGTCGAGAAATGACGGGAACGGCTGTAGCATCGAATCCGCAGGTCATCAGGAACCAGATTCGACCATCGCCGCAGGTAGCGAGATCGGCCCCGAGAACACTCTCAAGGTGGAGACATGGGTTCAAATCCCGTTGGGACTACAACCTCGATCGACTTGACCCTGTCAGCCGCGGCGACAGGATTGGTTGCCCCTACGTTTCGCAAGCGACGAGTGACTCGCCATTACGGCAGGCGTCCGTCCCCAGCCCTCCGTCGAGTTCATCGGTCCCCTCCTCGCCGTCAAGGACATCGTCGTTCTTCTGACCGTACAAGCGATCGTTATCGGGTCCGCCGAAGAGCTGGTCAGGGCCGTCGTCGAGGGTGCAGATCGCGTCCCCCGTGTCCTGGAAGGGGGTGCCGCCGTAGAGCGCATCGGTGCCGCCGTTCCCTTGGATCACGTCGGCGCCTGACCCGCCGGTCAGGATGTTGGGGCGAACGTCGCCGATTAGGACATCGTCTTGCTCGGCGCTGCAGTTCATCACCGCGTTCTCGATCGTGCCCGGGCTCAAGAGATCTTGGCCGCTAGTACCCGTCGCCGTACCGGCACCGAGATCGACGACCATCGGCCCCATCAGGTTCTCCTGGCTGAAGCTGGCGGTGTCGGTGCCAGGCCCACCCTGCATGAGATCAGAGCCCACGCCTCCGGCGAGCAGGTCGCTCCCAGCTCCGCCGCGGATGACATCGTTCCCCATTTCGGCGTACAGGCGGTCTCGTCCGCGAGCGCCCGACAGTCCGTCGTTTCCTTCCCACCCGTACAGGACGTCGCGGCCCCGACGGCCGCAGATCCGGTCGTCCCCTCCATCCCCGAAGATGATGTCGTCTCCCGCGCCGCCGACGATCACGTCGTCGCCGATCGTGCCGGTGATCTGACGATTCTCGTTCGCGAGGGTGGGCACCACGATCGTCGCTGGTCGCCCCAAGCACGTGGGCACGGCAAGGGCGGATTCGCGTGCCCACCCAGTCGTGAAGACCGCCAGAGCAGAGAGCGCGACCGCCACCCCGAACGTCCTTCGGCCCATCGGTCCCTCTCCCTTCCTGGACCACACCTCGGTAACGACGAAACGCAGCGAAGGTTCCTGCATGATGCTCGGCACTCGAGACGGACGCCCTACACCGCCCGTCCAACGTTCGCGTCGCGGTGTGGATAGGCGACATGAAGGCCACATTGGTGTTCCCTTCGATGGTGCGAGAAGAACGAGACGCGCGGAAGTACGCGTTCAAGAACGCCGGACCGAGGTGACGGCGTCCGCTTCGCACCCAGCCAACGCGAGTTTGGGCGCGGTGAAACCTGGGCCGTTCGCGCACCGATTTGGTTTGGACCACTCATCTGGGACGAGTCGTGATCTACCGCGCGCGGGGGCCCTGTTGGATGGCCCAGCCGTTCCCGTCGGGATCCTTGAAGGAAGGCGAGGGGATTGAACACGTCTGGATCGCCCTCGACGGGTCGCAACCCGCGAGCCTGCTGGTCGTATCTCCGGATCTCGCTGATGTCCACTCCCCGCTCGGCGAGCTCGGCCCGCACGGCGGGGAGGTCCGAGGTCGTGATCTGGAGGCCTGGAGAGAGCCGGGTTCCGCGTTGGGGGCGCCGGGACCTTTCACCATAGAGATCGAGGAGAGGCCGAACCTTGAGGCGTTATCTGGACGGCGCGAAGATCCTCGTTGGGCCTCGTATCGACGTCCACGTTGAAGCCGTCCTTCTCATAGAGGGCCTTGGCGCGTCCACTTCCGAGACGGGGACCACCATCAGTTCAATGGATGAGCCGGCGAACGACCGAACCACGCAACGCAGCAAGAGATACAAGAGACCCAAGACTACGACCGAACCTCCTCGAGAAGGAGGCCAGATCCTACGAACGCCCTGCTCGGGGCAAACGATCAGTGGTTGCCACTCGGTGGGATTCTCGGTCACCCAAGGCGTCGGTCTGCAACTTGAAGCCCGGTCCGACCTTACACAAGCAGGAACTCCGAGCCGTTGCTACCAGATGGCCTGCTTGGCGGCTTCAGTCGCCACCGAGATGAGGATCGACTTCAGGCCGTTGGCGGTCTCGGCTCCGGCCTTCGACACCAGCCGCTTGAACCGTCCGGCAGCAACCTCAGTCCTAGCGCTGTCCCGAACGAGGTCGTCAAGAGAGGCGGATAGTTGCTCGCGCTCGTCCTCAGTCAGCGCCTCAGCGTCCGCGATGAGTTCGCGGGCCGCCTCAACCGCCGACCTGGTCCAGGGGTATGGCTCTCCGCAACCGTGACAGAATGATGGGACTGGCGGCTCACTGCCGACGATGCCACCACCTCGGTAATAGCCACGGATCTCGGTACCTCGGTGTGGGTGGCAAGTTGGCGTTCAGCCCCGACGGAGCCCGGCTTGCGTACACGGCCATCGACGGAACCGTTCGCGTGCTCGCCCTCGACATCGAGGACCTGATCAGTCTGGCTCGATCGCGGCTCACTCGATCGTGGATACGGGAGGAATGCGAGACCTACCTGCATCGAGAGACATGCCCGCTTAGTCCGAACGACGTGTAAGAACCGCTGCCGGGACGAACCACACCGTGCCACTCCAGGGGTTGAACGTCGGTTGAGGTGCCCGTCGTAGCAGCAACTCACCGGACGCGTTCAACCGATCTCAACCGGCCTCCATGAGTGTCATTCGCTCGAGAGAACGTTCAGCCAGCAGTGTTCTCCGCCGCCTGAGCAGCGCAAGGACGACCCGCCAGAAAGCCGTGCTCAGCGCCAGTGCCGGAGTTAATGCACCCCTCATGCCAGGGACAAACCGGCGATGGGCGTCTTTGAGGATGGCGCGCACGCTACCGATACTTTGGGCGATGAGTCCGAGACTCGCCCGAACGGCGCTTTGCATCGCATTCCTTGCTGCGTCGTGCGGCTCGAACTCACCCGGCGGTGAACCGAGGGCCGCCGTGCCGCTCGACGTGTGGGTTCGCGACCTGTGCACTGCGCTTGGCGAGATGCTGGACGGCTCCCCGAACGCGGACCGACAAGTGACAACGCGCGAATTCCTCAAGAGGAACATCCGCGAGTTCGAGCACCTGGTCGCGAGCGTGAACGCGATCGGTGTGCCGGACATCGCAGATGGCGAGACCATCAGGGACGACGTCATCGCTGGCCTGCGCGCGTCGCTGGACGCCTTGGAGCAGGTGCGGGATGAGGCCCTCGCGATGGGAGAGCACCCATCGGATGCGGAGAAGGCGGCGCTCGTCGAGCTCGCCAGCTCGGCATTGCGTTACCCGGCCGCGCTGTGGGTGCTGCTCTTCCAGGCCGACTACTCAGACCTGAGGGTCTACCTCTCCGATCCCGTGGAGGAGGAAACCGTGGCGCGTCTGAGCGATTGGCTGCAGGCTCGGCCGGAGGTCGTTTCCGTCGATCACCAGACGAAGGCCGAGGCGTGTGAGCGCTTCGTGGAGATGTTCGATGACGATCCCGACATCGTCGCGCACCTCGACTGCGACGCGCTGCCGGAGATCCTCGGTGTCGACATACGAGGCGGCGAGGCGACGACGACGATCGAGGCAGAGCTCGCCGGTGACCCCGGCGTCGACAGCGTCGTCATCTCGGGTGTGTTCGCCAACCCGGAGATCGCCCAAGCGATCGGAGACGAGCAGCTTGCTCGCCTCGACCCGGTGCTCCAAGAGGCAACGCGGCAACCAACGTGCATGACGGTCGGCGGTCCATAGGACGGTCCCTTGCGGCGGTAGTGGATGGATAGGTTCGGACGATGAACCTCCGTGGAAGCAGCCGACGCCGGCGGATCGCTGATGTGCTGGTTGTCGGCGCCCCGATCGCCGTCGGGCTCTCCATTGCGATGATCCCATCCGGCTCGTTGTCGAGGGTGACACCCATGTCACGTGTGGGAGCGTCCGTGACCTGATCGTGGGCTTCGTCACGGGTGCGATGCCGGTTCTTGACTCGGGGGAATCGCTCTCGGGATCACGGCCGTGGTCTCGGGCGCCAGAGTGAAGGGCTACGCGATCCTCGGAATCCTGTTGGGGGTTGTGACGCTCCCCGCCTTGGCGGCCTTCGCTTTGACCACCTGTTACTAGAGGAGATCGCCCACCGCCACACGACACCGTTCGCTGGCTGTCTTCAATCAGGGTGGTGAAATACCCGAACCTCACTGGACGTCGGCGTCGAGCTCCATTCAATCGGGCGGACCCGGCCGACAGGTCGCGGAAGTCCCGCCAACGCGCGCGCTCGCCCTCGAGCAGTTCGTGCTTGCAATCCAAGGGTTGCCCTGTCCCAGACACGGATCCCCGGAGGTCAACCCGCAGCGCGGCCCGACCACGGGCGTTCTGGGTTGCGTGGGCCGGGCGTCGGTGCTATGTCCGCGGGCGTGGACGACGTCTCGGGTGTGGCGATCGAACGTCGCCGCGACGCCTTGCCGTCGCGAGCGGCGCGGGGCGAGCTCGTTCGCGCTGTCGGTGGCCCGCTAGCGCGAGCGGCGCGTCCGATCGGCCCCGTCATCACCCTTCCGGTCATCGCGTGGTGGATCGCGCGCCGGATGGCGAGGGCCGAGTCCTCGCGCGCGCTGACGCCGGAGCGCCCATCGAGTGGCGGTCCCGCGGCGATCGTTATCCAGTGGGCCGAGGCAACGATCTACGGGACTGACGAGTACGGTCGTCCCGGACAACGTTCCTTCGGCGCCGCGCGCATCGACGTCGAACGGTAGTGGGTCCCGACCCGGTCGAGCAGCTGGAAACCACGCTCTTGGCGTCGCCGGCTCGACCAGAACTCGCCGATCAGGCGACGGAGCCTTGTCGGAGCCTCTACACGCGGAGGCCATGCAGTTTTCGCTGTTCGGGTTCTGAAGTGTTCCATTGGCCGCGTCCGCATGGCACCCTCCCTTCACACCCTCAGATGCGCGCCGCCCGCAAGGACCAGGGCGGCGAGCGAACCGGCGACGACCGCGAGGCTGGGTTCGACATCGACTCGATCGACGGCGACCCGTCTCAGCGGGAGTACGCGGTCATGCGCCATGTCCTGGCCACGGTCAAGAGGATGCGGCCGAGGGAGCGACTCGGCACGAGATCCGGGAGGCCCTTCGCTACTGGCGCGAGCTCGCCGATTGGGCGATAGAGCACCCATGACCGGTCCAGATGAGGACATCGAGGGCCGATAGGCGCGCTCGAACGCGGCGAGGAATGGTCTCAGTGCCCCGTACAGGCCTTCGAGATACGACTAGGGCACAGTTGCGACGGTGAACGTCGTCGTGCTCTCAACAACAATACGGCAGCCAAGCCGAGCACCTTCGGACGGCGGTGTGGGGTCAGTATGGCCCTCCCTTCCGGTACCTGAATCCGGTCTGGCTTCCGCGAATTCGACGATCCGTTCTCTATGCGAGGAGCGCACAGATGTCGGTCGTGGATCCGTAGATGGTCACCGGATGCTGGAACCCCTCGGAGTCGACCGTGACGACCACCAGCCCGTACACCAGCTCAAGCTCGCCTTCGACGGGAAAGATGACGTTGGCTCCTCGGTACGTGACGAGATCATCCACCGTCACGCTCGTCCCTGGAATGTTGAGCGTTGCAGATTCTCCGTTATCCAGGTTGGTTATCGTGATCATGAGAGATCCCGTGATAAGGACGCTCGTCACGTTACCCTCGCTGTCGTAGAAGGTCGTCACGTACTCCCTGTTCACCGGGAACGTGACCACGCCCTCCCACGGACAGAAGAGGCCAGCGGGCAGCGCCAGTTCCTCGGGGAACACGAGCGGCTCGCGAGTCGGTGCGACTGCACCCGCAAAGGGGACGGATCCGAACGTCGCGATCAGGGCAGCGGCGGTACTCACTAGCGCAACGCGTCTGAGAAGCATCGCGGCTTTCTCCCCTCCTCCAAGCCACCCTCTCCTACGTCCGGTTCTGTAGCAGAGGCTGGTGATTTTGTCAATGTGCGGGCGACGTATAGGTAGCGTCCGTCCGGAGCCAGTCCTTGCCGAAATCCCACACCTGACGAAAAGGGGCACGTAGCGTCCGTTCGACTTCCACGAAGGGCATCAAATCCGCAGCTGAGGGGCGGGATTCGGACATCGACGCAGGTAGTCAAATCGCCTCCGAGGACACTCTCAAGGTGGAGACCCGGTTCAAATCCCGTCGGGGACGTAAACCGAGCCAGTCGCCGGGCAGTCCGCTTGGACGACAGCGCGTACGGACCGGTTCATGGCTCAGCGACGGCGGAGATGCAGTGCATAACTTCGTCCGTCTCGCTCAGGATTGAGGAGCGTTTTCGCTGGTCAGCACACCGTTCGAGCCGTTCTAGTTGCAAAGCAGGTGCTCTACCGACTGAGCTACGTCCCCGTGTCGACCTGCGGAGACACTGTACTGCGAGTTCGATCCATACTGTACGAGAGCGATCAGAGGAGACCACCACAAGGGTGTCGACCCAGTTTCTTCCTCAAGGTCGCCGACGCAGAGCAGAGGCGAGTGATGGCTCGGATACGGGGCGGCTGGATCCACGGGGAGCTCCCCGGACCGGGGGGAAGGATGTACCGGGTGGAGCGGGCGCCACGCCATGACTTCGCCTTCGTCCGCCTGGCCACCCCCAGACCGAACCTCGTCCTGCACACCCCGCAGGCGCCCGACCTGAACGAGCGATACAGGACCTGGCCCTATCCGCCACAGTTCGGCGTGGGGGATCACCGAATCGTCCAACTCTTCCCGGTCTGGGCCCAAGGGAAGGCCACCAAGTCGCAGGACGAACTGGCGATGCAGATCGAGATCACGGGGTACTCGAGGCTCGCCGGCTGGCTTCCAAACCGCCAAACCCTCGACCCACTCGTCGCGCTTGTAGCGTTCCTGCATAGGCGCAGACTCATCAAGACGGGACTGTCGAGGCCTACCGACGACTGGCCCATCGCCGTGGACCACCTACCGGCCGCCGTGTACGACTACTACCGGCGAAAGGCGGGGCTGTGGCCCACCGTCGCTGGGGTGTATGGGCACATCGAACTCCCCGGTGAGAACCACTGGGACCCGGGCGGGTTCGACTACCCGGAGTTCTTCGGCATGGTTCGGGACGTGCTTGGAGGTGACGAGGACATGCGAATGGACGAGCTGATCAAGGGGCACCAAGCGTACAGGGACAAGTTCAAGACACGGGGTGCGGATCCGGGTCCGCCACCTGAGACCAAGTCCGACGACTTCAAGGAAGGCTGGCGACAGGCCCGGTTCGCGGCGAACAACCCGCAGCCCGTTCAGCCCCAGGGCGTCTGAAGGGGTCGACTCGTCTTCAACACCCCGATGAAGCGACCATTCACCAGTCGCGAGGTTCCGTGCGGTGATTGAACTCGCTCACCAGGGGCCCCAGAATCGCGGCGCGGCTCCCGAAGCGCCAAGGGGGGAACTCCCATGCAAGCACCTCAGCTCAAGCGAGGCCCGTTCGGCTACACGCCCAAGAGCGTGCGTCTGGTCCTGGCCGAACGAGACGCGAGAGCCTCGCAGCAAGCCAGGGCGGCCGAAGCTCTCGTGCTCGAGTTGCGGTCCGAGGCCGAGACCCTCAAGTCTCAGCTCACCGAACAGGCCAAGGCGGTCAGGGCCCAGGCGGCCGAGGCCGCCGACCTCAGGGCCGACCGAGACGCCGCTCGCGGGAACCTCGAGCGAGCGGTGGCGGAGGCGGCGAGCATCGGACACGAGCTGACCACCACCCGGCGCGATCTGGAGACCGTCCGGCTCGAACTGGAGACGGCGCTCCGCGAGATCGAAGCCTCTCGAGCCGAACTGGAAGGGCAGGACGAGCGCCGCCGGGCGGCCGAAGAGCTTAGCCGGAGGCACAACCGCGAGATCACGCTCCTCCGGCAGGAGCTGGGCCTTGCGCGCCGGGATTTCCTGACCCAGAGCCAGCGGTCCAGGAGCGCAGAGGCCAGGATCGAGGAACTGGAGACAGAGCTCCGGTCGGTGCGCGGAGATGTCCAAGCCGAGCTCACCACCACGACGGCCGAGCTCGAGGCAGAACTCAACGCCACGACGGCCCAGCTCGAGGCGGTGCACGCAGCCGTCGAAGAAGCCGCAGAGCGTCCCCTGCCCGATCCCGAGGCGTCGACGGAGGAACCGTCGGCCGTCCTAGAGGCCGCGGGCCGGACGATGGCGCGCATCATGGACAGTGCCCAGGCCCGTGCGGCGGAGGAGCTTCGGCAGGCCGAGCGGGCTCGCCAGGAGACCCTGAAGGAGATCGAGCGTCTGTCGGCGTGGCGCGACCGGCTGGCTCCCCTCGTCGGCGCGGTCCGGTCCACCATCGAGGACGCAACCGAACGAGCAGCAGAGATCGGCGATCGAGTGGGCGAGGCGGTCGCCCCGCTCACCGAGGGCATCGCGGCGCTGAGTGACCGGCTGGCGACGTTGGCCGAGCTTGCGGCGCTTCCGGACGGGTCCAACGGCGAGATCGCTTCGGAGCGTTCGCTCGACCTCGTCGAGCTCGAGGACCAGGACCGACTACGCGATCCCGCCGGCCGCAGGAGCTAGGCCCGGGCGCAACCGTCCCGCAAGCAGCCGCACCGCCCAGCATTCCGGTTACTGCGGCGCGGGCGTGCTGGGCGTCGGCGTGGGGCTGGGGCTCGGTGAGGGCGAAGGAGAGGGAGAGGGAGACGGCGAAGGTGAAGGCGAGGGTTGTAGGAGCACCTGCTCGACGGGACCGTCGGCGGGGGCGAGATCGAGGCACGTTCGAGGACACGAGGCACCTGTGAACTGGGTCACCGCCCACCAGAAGTACGAGGTCCGGTGGGGTCCGAACGAGAGCTTGCCCAGGCCCACGGACATGCTCACGGATTCGGGACCCTTATTACGGACCGTGACGCGGCCGACGATCCTGTCCGGACCGCGGGCGCGGCGGAGGAACAGCCTCCCAACGAGCCGGCGTCCGTTCGATCCAGCCACTGCGATGAAGTCCTCCTCCGCGTCTCCTCGCGTGTCGAGAAGCACGAGCAGGAACCCGCGGTCCTGGATGCTTCTGGCTGTCCAGGGGGCGAACGTGGAAATGGTCCATGTGGGCGGGTTCGGCTCGGCCACGAACCGCACCATCCTGACGTCTAGGCGGCCAAAGACGTCGTTCCCGTCTGCGTAGTCCACTGGCGCGGCCAGTGTCATGGCGAGGCTCATCAACACCAGCACACCGATCGAGAAGCCGGCGAGCCACGCGAGGCTTGCGCTCCGCCTCACGCGACCCTTCTGC
>JBKPDU010000060.1:0-3109 GCA_046728055.1 Actinomycetota bacterium
CGCTCGTTCGGAACTACTCCGGGAGGGGCCAGGGGGTTCCCGGAACCGAAAGGTGCGTGAGAGCATGAATGGATGCCGCACATCCTCGTGGCAACCGCGAACGGGCTCCACGAGCTCGGCGACGGGGCCGTACCTGGACGCGTTCATCACGCGGGTCGAGCCGTGACCACGGTCGCACAGGACCCGAAGGGATTCTGGGCGATCGTCGACGGATCCGAGGTCTGGCACGCGGCCGAGCTCGATGGATGGGCCCACCTCGCTGACTTGGCCGACCACCGCGGCACATGCCTCGCCGCGATGGATGACGACGTGCTCGTGGGTTCGTCGGAGGCTCGGCTGTTCCGGGTCGTGGGCGAAGGCTTGGAGCCGGTCGCGGCATTCGACCGTGCTGAGGGACGGTCCACGTGGTACACGCCGTGGGGCGGCCCGCCCGACACGCGGTCGATCTCCGAGTGGGCCGAGGCGGTCTACGTCAACGTGCACGTCGGTGGCATCCTCCGCACCGAGAACCGAGGCGAGACCTGGACGCCGACGATCGATATCGACGCCGACGTGCACCAGGTGGCCACGGCCGAGGGGCTGGTGCTCGCGGCGTCCGCCGGGGGGCTGGCCGTGAGCACCGATCGGGGTCGCACCTGGGCGTTTCGGAGTCAGGGCCTGGAGGCTCCGTACTCACGCGCCGTCACGGTGTCGGGCGATGCGCTGCTCGTCTCTGCCTCCAATGGCCCTCGAGGTGGCCATGCCGCCGTCTACTGCGGAGCCCTCGCCGGCGACGAGCTGACGCGGTGCCGCACGGGCCTGCCGGAGTGGTTCGACGACAATATCGACACGTACTGTCTGGACGCTCATCCCGATCGGTCGTTCGTGGCGTTCGGAACCTCGGATGGGCGGGTGTTCGCATCCGAGGACGCCGGCCACACATGGGCCGAGTTCGCCTCAGGCCTCCCACCCGTGCGGCGCGTCCTCGTTCTGCTCTGACGGAAAACGATGCGGACGTTGCTGATCGTCCTGGTGATCACGGCCGGGGTGTGGGTTGTAGCGATCGTCGGACTCCTGGTGATGGGACGACGGACGGCTGCTCGGCAGGTGGCCACGTTGCTCCCGAACCTCGTTCTGCTGTTCCGCGGGCTGCTTAGTGATCCTCGGGTCCCCAGGCGCTCGAAGGTCCTGCTGGGGTTGGCGATCGCCTGGTTCCTCTCACCGATCGACATCGTTCCCGAGTTCATCCCCGTCGTCGGGCCACTCGACGACGCGATCGTGGCGGCCCTCGCACTGCGTCACGTCGTGCGGTCGGCCGGTCGTGAGGTGATCGCTGACCACTGGTCGGGCGACCAGGCAACCCTCGGCGTCCTGCTTCGCCTCGCCGGCGCGCACTGAGCCACCAGGTTGCGCCCGCACCGATCCTCGACGCATAGTGCTCTCCTCGGACGAGGGAGGAGCATATCGACCCAGCCGTACGGGGATGGCCGTTCACTCCGATGCCCCCCGGTGCTCGAATCTCGGCCAAGGAACGGGCGCGACGTGAACGGGTGTTGACCGAAGTTCCCCTGTTCGCGAACTTGCCGAAGCGACATCTCTCTTCGATCGCCAAGGTCACCGGTGTGCGCGAGTACGCGAGGGGTGCTTCGGTGATCCGGGAGGGGGATCCGAGCTCGACGTTCTTCGTTCTACTGGATGGCCGAGCCAAGGTCGTTCGAGGCGGGCGGATCCTGGCGCATCTCTCGGCGGGTGACTTCTTCGGCGAGATCTCGTTGTTGGACGCGGGAACACGGACGGCGAGCGTGATCGCGGAGTCCCCGCTTCGATGTCTCACGCTGGATGAGAAGGACTTCGCCAAGATCCTGACGAGGCAGCCCGTCCTGTCTCTGAGGATCTTGCGCGGAGTGGCTGCCCGGTTGCGTCGGAGCGAGCGCTCAGCTCTCGGCTGAGCGCGGAGCGCGTTCGTATCAGAAGAGGTTGCTGCAGTTCTCGCAACGGA
The DNA here is from genome assembly GCA_046728055.1 of Actinomycetota bacterium. Taxonomy (GTDB): domain Bacteria; phylum Actinomycetota; class UBA4738; order UBA4738; family HRBIN12; genus AC-69. The sequence goes on from JBKPDU010000060.1 coordinate 1,979, forward strand.
ATGCGCCCGTGGGTCCGCGTGCGCTGTGTCCGCCGCAGCGGGGGCACCGCCGGCAGGGCCCTCCCGTTCCGCCACACGGGACCGGCTCCGTCGAGGTGCCGGCCTCGTCCCACGTGGTCGAGCCCTCGGCCGGCCGCGGAAGCTGGATGGACAGCAGGTACATGGGCTGCGACCCGGAGAGGAACCCGTGGGGATGCTGCTCGGCTCGGCCCACCACCATGCCCGGACCGAGCTCGAGCGGCTCGGGTGTACCGAACCGGGCCACCCCGGACCCGCCGAGTACCATCACCCACTCCTCGGAGTCGGGGTGGGTGTGGGCGTACGCGATCTGATCGGGGGCGAATCCCTGGATCGACAGGTAGTAGTCCTCTCCCGTCGAGATGGGAACACGGCGAAACCCGGACGGACAGAGCTCCACGAGATCCGGGGGGGTGGCCCGGAAGACGCCGAGATTGTCGAGGACCTCGGCCAGATCGCCGATCGAGTGATGGCCCACGGCAGGCACCCTAGGCAGGGGAAGCAGCTCCCGCAACTCGACAGGGAGACGGCAAACCCGGGCCACTGGATCGTTCGCGAAGTACGATCGGGCGTCCCGCTGTAGGCTGAGTGGTCGATCGGTGGCTCGCCGGAAGGAGGCCCAGCATGGACAAGGTCTTGCACTTCGAGATTCCCGTGGATGACAGGGCACGAGCGAAGGAGTTTTACCGCTCCGCCTTCGATTGGCAGCTCGACGACGCGGACATGGGTGGCGGGAACATCTACACGACGGTGATCACCACCCCGATCGACGAGCAGAGCCGGATCCCGACCGAGCCGGGCGCGATCAACGGCGGCCTGATGCAACGCACTCCGGACACTCCGGTGCCGGTCATCACGATCGGCGTCGCCGGCATCGACGATGCGTTGAAGAAGGTCGAGGCCGGGGGCGGCAGCGTGGTCCAGCCCAGGACCGAGATCCCCAACATGGGGGCCTTCGCCTATTTCAAGGACAGCGAGGGCAACGTGGTCGGACTGTGGGAGACGTTCTGAGCCAAGGGCCGGAGTAGTCCGTCGCACTCCTGCCACCGGTAAGGGATGCGGCGCCGGCGTTCGACTTGCGCTCGATGCCGGGCTCACCTACTGTCGTGCGCC
>JBKPDU010000061.1:0-4075 GCA_046728055.1 Actinomycetota bacterium
TTCCTGATGGAGCAGAACTACCGGTCCACCAAGGCCATCCTCGAGGTGGCGAACGCCCTCATCTTCCACAACCTGCAACGCAAGCCGAAGTCGCTGTGGACCGAAGGGGGGCAGGGCGAACTGCCGGTGCGGTTCCGGGCCGAGAACGAGCACGAGGAGGCACTGTTCGTCGCGGAGGAGACGGAGCGCCTGGTCGCGGAGGAGGGCCACCGGTACGCCGACGTGGCCGTGTTCTACCGAACGAACGCGCAGAGCCGGGTGCTCGAGGACATATTCATGAAGGGAGGCATGCCGTACAAGGTCGTCGGGGGCCTGCGCTTCTATCAGCGGAAGGAGATCAAGGACATCCTGGCGTACCTGCGCCTCCTGGTGAACCCGCAGGACGTGATCTCGGCACGGCGGGTCATCAACACACCGAAGCGGGGGATCGGCGACCAGACCGTGGCGGCGCTCCAGTCGTTTGCGGCAGGCGAGGAGATGCCGTTCCTCGACGCGTGCCTTCTGGTGGAGGAGATCGGCTCACTCGGGTCGCGGGCGCGAGGAGCGGTGCTCGGGTTCGTGCGCGTCGTGGACAAGCTGCGTGAGGCGCTGGAGTCGGGCGCGGGGCCGGCCAGGATGGTCGAAGCCGCCGCGACGGAGTCTGGCTACCTGTTGGAGCTGGAGTCCGAGCGGACGGTGGAGGCCGAGGGACGGATCGAGAACATCAAGGAACTGACCGGTGTGGCCGCCGAGTACGAGCAGCGGTATCCGGACGAGGGGCTGGCCGGATTCCTCGAGCAGGTGGCGCTGGTCTCCGAGCAGGACGAGTACGACGAGGAGGCCTCCGCGGTCACGCTGATGACGCTCCACAACGCGAAGGGTCTGGAGTTCCCGGTGGTGTTCATCGTGGGGCTGGAGGACGGGGTGTTCCCCCATTACCGCTCGATGGGCGACTCGGCCGAGCTCGAGGAGGAGCGACGCCTGGCTTATGTCGGCATCACCAGAGCCATGCAGCGGCTGTACCTGTGTCACGCGTGGAGTAGGTCGCTGTTCGGAACGACGTCCTACAACCCCCCCTCGCGGTTCCTGTCCGAGATCCCGGTCGAGCTCCTGCGTTCGATCGAGGCGGACCAGGAACCCGAGGGCGCCGTCATCGGCGGCCGAGGCTCGTCGATCCGAGAGGCCGTGATGACCGGTGGACGAACGCCCGTGGAGGTGTCGCCCGGCGACACCGTGCTCCACGATCGGTGGGGAGAGGGCGTCGTGCTCACGGTCTCGGGCGCAGGGTCCGATGCGGAGGCCACAGTGATCTTCGAGGACGAGGGGGAGAAGCGCCTGCTCCTGGCCTACGCTCCTCTCAAACGCGTCGGCTAGGTCGTTCCGTCACGGTCGTCGGCAGGTTCGAGCTCAGCGGAGCAACGCGAGCGAGCCGGCGACGACGATGACGATCGCCACGACGAGCGGCGCGATCACCCACGCCAAGCCGAGCCGGCCTCGGTATGGGCCGAGCGCGCCCACCGTGGTGGTGGGTTTGAGGCCGGGCGGGCGGAACCGGAATCGCTTCCTGGCCACGCTCGGAGTATCGCAGGCCGGCGACACCACGTACTTCGCGGAGCGAAGGAGGGCGTTCGTTATCATGGCCGCCGATGCCCGAGAAGTACCGGATCGTCGTGGCTAAGCCCGGTCTCGACGGACACGATCGCGGCGCGAAGGTCGTCGCCCGTGCCCTCCGTGATGCCGGGTTCGAGGTCATCTACACGGGGCTGCACCAGACGCCGGAGCAGATCGCCGAGACGGCGATCCAGGAAGACGCCGACGGGGTGGGCCTGTCGTGCCATTCGGGGGCACACATGACGCTGTTCCCCAAGGTGGTGAAGCTCCTCCGAGACCGGGGAGCGGGCGACGTGGTCGTGTTCGGCGGCGGCATCATCCCCAGGGACGACATCTCCAAGCTCCAGGCCGAAGGGATCGAGCGCATCTTCACCCCTGGGGCGGCGACGGGGGAGATCGTGGCCTGGCTGCGCGACCGCCTGCCTGCCAGGCAGGCCAGCTGATGGACCTGTACGAGCACCAGGGGAAGGAGCTGTTCGCCCGCCACGGCATCACCCTGGTCGACGGCTCCGTGGCCGAATCGGCAGGACAGGCACGAGAGCTCGCCGAGCGCCTGGACGGGAAGGTGGCGGTGAAGGTCCAGGTCCAGATCGGAGGGCGAGGAAAGGGCGGCGGCATCGCATTGGTGGGCTCACCCGAGGAGGCCGAGGCTGCGGCAGCGAGGATGCTCTCCAAGGGCTTCTTGGGAACCACGGTCACCCGAGTCCTCGTCGAGCGGCTGGTGGACATCTCGGCGCAGTTCTACGCGGCGATCTCGCTCGACCGCGGCGCCGGTGACTACATGGCGATGGTCTCCTCGGAGGGCGGGATGGACATCGAGGAGGTGGCGCGGGAACGGCCACAGGCGTTGCGCCGGGTTCACATCGATCCACTCGTGGGAGTGCACGGCTATCAGGTGCGTTACGCGGTGGGCCACCTGCCCGCGGAGGCGCGGGAGGGGGCGGCCGCGGTCGTGGCCAAGATGCACGAGGTGCTCGTGGCCAACGATGCCACCCTCGTGGAAGTGAACCCGCTGGCTCTCCTGGTCGACGGGCGGGTCGTCGCCCTCGACTCGAAGGTCACGATCGACGACAACGCGCTGTGGCGCCATCCCGAGATCGAAGCGCTCGGCGCGGCGTTCCCACTCGATCCGGTCGAGGCTCGCGCCAAGGAGGCGGGCCTCCAGTACGTGAAGCTCGATGGCGACGTGGGAATCATCGGCAACGGTGCCGGCTTGGTCATGGCCACCCTCGACGTCGTGCAGCTGGCTGGGGCGAAGCCGGCCAACTTCCTCGACGTCGGCGGCGGGGCCAGCGCGGAAGTGATGGCCGTCTCCCTGGAGGTGATCCTGTCGGATCCGAGCGTCCGATCGGCCTTGGTGAACATCTTCGGGGGCATCACGCGATGTGACGTGGTGGCCGAGGGCATCCTGGAAGCCCTCAAGCGGGTCACCCCCAACGTCCAGATCGTGGTTCGCCTGGACGGCACCAACGCGCTCGAGGGTCGCGCCATCCTGACCGAGGCGAACCACCCCCGGATCGTCCCGGCCGAGACGATGCTGGAGGCGGCGCAGCGGGCCGCCGAGCTGGCGAGGGCGGCCTGATGGCGATCCTCGTCGACGACGCCACCCGCGTCGTGGTCCAGGGACTGACCGGTCGGGAGGGCGCGTTCCACGGCCTCCGCAACCGCGCGTACGGCACCGACGTAGTGGCCGGCGTCACCCCCGGCAAGTCGGGCCACGATGTGGAAGGCATCCCCGTCTTCGATACGGTGGCCGATGCGGTGGTCGAGACTGGCGCGAACACCTCCCTGATCTTCGTCCCGCCGCGATTCGCCACGGAGGCCATCTACGAGGCGGCAGACGCCGAGCTGCGTGTCATCGTGTGCATCACCGAGGGCATCCCCGTCCGGGATATGGCCCAGGTGGTTGGTTACCTGCATGGAAGGCCGTCCACGCTGGTGGGGCCGAACTGCCCGGGCGTGATCTCACCCGGAACGTCGAACGTGGGGATCATCCCGTGGGAGATCTGCATGGCCGGACCGGTGGGCCTGGTCTCGCGTTCGGGTACCCTCACCTACCAGATCGTGCACGAGCTGACGCAGCGCGGTGTGGGCCAGTCCACGTGCGTGGGGATGGGGGGCGACCCCGTGCACGGCATCGGCTTCATCGGGTGCCTCGAGCAGTTCGAGGAAGATGCCCAGACAGATCTCGTCGTGTTGGTCGGGGAGATCGGCGGCGATGACGAGGAGAGGGCGGCCTCGTTCATCGCAGAGCGGATGCGGAAGCCGGTCGTGGGCTACATCGCCGGGTTCACTGCCCCTCCCGGCAGGCGCATGGGCCACGCCGGCGCCATCGTGACGGGCTCGAGCGGTACGGCCGAGGCCAAGGCCGAAGCGCTGGAGGCCGCCGGAGTGAAGGTCGGCCGAACACCAACCGAGGTGGCCGAACTCGTCGAAGGAGCCTTGGCATGAGCAACGTCCCTCCACCACCGATCGCCCCGGTTTC
>JBKPDU010000062.1:0-24352 GCA_046728055.1 Actinomycetota bacterium
GTCGTGGGTCTGGGAAGGGTGGGCTCGATGGTGGCCCAGCGGTGCACGGCCTTCGGCATGCGGGTCATCGCGTTCGATCCGTACGTCCCCAGGGAGCGGGCCAAGGAGATGGGTGTGGAGCTGATGCCGACCCTGGAGGCCGTCCTGGTGCAGGCGGACTTCGTCTCGCTCCACCTGCCGCGCACGCCGGACACCGAGCGGTTGATCGGCGAGCGGGAGCTCGGGTTGGTGAAGGAGGGCGCGCGCCTGGTGAACACGTCACGAGGAGGGATCGTGGACGAGTCCGCTCTGGCCAAGGCCCTCGGGGACGGTCACGTGGCCGGCGCGGCCCTCGACGTCTTCGCCGAGGAGCCGACGACGGAGTCACCCCTGTTCGCCTTCGACCAGGTCGTGGTGACGCCCCACCTTGGGGCGTCGACCGTGGAGGCGCAGGACAAGGCGGGGGCATCCATCGCCGAGATGGTTCGGCTGGCGCTCATGGGCGAGTTCGTGCCCCACGCGGTGAACGTCTCGGCCGGCGCCGACGTCTCGGAGGTCGTGCGGCCGTTCCTTCCGCTCGCCGAGAAGCTGGGCATGCTGCTGACCGGCCTGGCACGAGGGGCGGTGAGCGCGATCGAGTGTCAGTACCACGGGCGCATCGCCGAGGTCGACACGCGTGCGCTGACCCTTGCGCTGATCAAGGGAGTCCTGAGCGGGGTGGTTCACGAGCCGGTGTCGTATGTGAACGCGCCGATCATCGCCCGTGAACGGGGCATGGCGGTTTCCGAGATGCGGTCCGCGGTGTCGAGCGATTACGTGAACCTCATCGCCCTTCGTGCCGAGACCGAGGACGGGGAGGCGTCGGTCGCGGGGACCCTGGTGGGCAAGCGGAACGCCGAACGCGTGATGCAGGTGCTGGGGTACGACGTTGAGGTGTCACCGGCCACCTACATGCTGTTCTTCGCGTACGAGGACAGGCCGGGCGTCATCGGGAAGGTGGGCACGATCCTGGGGCAACACGACGTGAACATCGCCACCATGGACGTGGGTCGGTCCACACGGGGCGGGACCGCGCTCATGGCCCTCACCCTGGACAGCTCGGTCACCCCGGAGATCATCGAGGAGATCTCGACGGCGGTCGGGGCGGCCGACGCCTGGTTCGTGGTCCTTCCGGAGTAGCGACTCCTTCACGTCTGGCGAAAGTCGGTTCCGACGACCAAGTCGGACTGGTACACTCGCCGGACCATGAAGCGGCTCACGGTGATCAACTCCAGCGTCACCGGCTGACGCGTTCGCTCGCCTCCCGGCGGGCCGTTCCTCACCGTACCTGTACGTCCTGAGCCATCGAACCAAGGAGTCGCTTCATGACCGTCCATCGAACACCACGGAAGGGCGCCGTGCGCCGGCTGGCCATGGCCCGCCTGATCTCGATCACCGGCAGCGCGGCCGCCTACACGGCGCTGATGTTCACGGTGTACGAGCGGACGCGTTCGCCCGCGTGGCTGTCGGCGACGCTCCTCCTCACGTTCGGCGTGAACGGCTTCGTCGCGCCGATCGCCGGCGCCATCGGCGATCGATTCGACCGTCGATGGGTGATGATCGTGTCCGACCTGGCGGGGGTGGCGGCCTTCACCGCGATGGCGTTCGCCGACGGTCCGGCCTGGCTGCTCGCCCTGGCGTTCGTCTCGGCCGTCGTCGAGACGCCGTTCTGGATGGCCTCTGCCGCGGCCATCCCGAACATGGTCGAGCCGTCTGAGCTGTCGTGGGCGAACGGTTTGATCGCGTTGGGGCGAAATGCCGGAATCATGGTCGGCCCGGCGATCGGCGGCGTGCTGGTGGCCGCGATCGGGCCGGCCTGGGTGTTCGGCCTGAACGCCATGTCGTTCGTCGTCTCTGCGGTCCTCGTGTGGACCGTTCGAGCACCTTTCGCCGGGGAACGCCCCGACGCGGCCGAGCATCGCGGGCTTCGGGCGGGGTTCGTGTTCATCGCCCGGGATCGGGTCCTGCGCACGCTCGTGCTCGCCTGGACCGGGGTGGTGTTCGGGCTCGGCCTGGTGATGGTGGCCGACGTCCCGCTCGTGGAGCTCTTCGACGCGGGGTCCATCGGCTACGGCCTGCTGATCACGTTCTGGGGGGCTGGATCGGTCGTCGGCTCGTTCTCCGGCAGGTACCTCAACGAGGACCGTGAGCCGAGAGCGCTGTTCCTGGGGATGGTGCTCGTCGCCCTGACCACAGCGGCCGTCGCCGTCTCGCCGTGGTTCTGGCCGATCCTGGTCGTCGTCCTGCTCTCGGGGGTGGGCGAGGCCACCGTGCTGGTGGCCGAGCAGGGCATCCAACAGCGGCGAGCCCCCGATGCCGTCCGCAGCCGCGTGATCGCGGCCTCGGAGGGCATGACGACGATCGCCTTCGTCCTCGGGCTCGCCGCGGCCGGGGCGGTGCTACACGCCGTCGGCCCGCAGAACGTCTATGCGATCGGCGGCCTGGCCTCGGCGATCGGGGCACTGGTGCTCCTGCCCATCCTGCGGCGTGGATCGAAGCCCGACGCCGTCATGGTCCTCAGCACTCAGGCGGAGGATGCCGAAGCCGTTCCGGCGTCGGCCATGGAGCTGACCGGCCCCTGACGCCCGACGCCGCGGGATTGAACGGTGGTTCAGCGGTGCTATCGTTCGTCTGAATCGCCGTTCAGGAGGACCGCTTTCGGTGCGCGCGAACCGGTACGACGCCATCGTCATCGGGGGCGGCCACAACGGCCTCGTGGCGGCGGCATATCTCGCCAGGGCGGGCGCACGGACGGTGGTGTGCGAGGCCCGACGCACGACCGGGGGCGCGGCGGCCACCGATCAGCCGTGGCCCGATCACCCGGAGTTCCGCGTGACCACGCTCAGCTACGTCATGAGCTTGATGCCGGACACGATCATTCGCGATCTCCGACTCCACGGGCACGGGTACCGGGTCCATCCGGTCGGCCCCTACGTCGTGCCGTTCCCCGACGGGCGGGTGATGATCGAGTACGACGACAACGCGAAGAACCGAGACGAGTACGCCAAGTTCTCCACGCGCGACGCCGACGCGGCGGAACGGTGGGACGCGTGGATCTCCGGGCTCGCCGACGTCCTCGGGCCACTCCTCATGACTACCCCGCCGAAGATCGGCTCGCGGCGCCCCTCCGACCTGTGGGAGCAGCTCCGGCTGGCTTGGCGGTTCCGGGGCCTGGACGTCCGGACGGTCGGTGACGTCACCCGGCTGATGACGATGTCGGTGGCGGACGTCGTCGACCGGTTCTTCGAGTCCGACGAAGTCAAGACGGTGCGCGTGCTCGACGGCCTGATCGGCACGTGGGCCGGTCCGTACGAGCCCGGGACCGGGTACGTGATGGCCCACCACTCCATCGGCAACGTCGGTGGGGGGACCCTCGGCGCCTGGGGTGTGCCCGAGGGCGGCATGGGCGCGGTCGCGCAGGCCATCGAGCGCAGCGCGCGCTCGTTCGGGGCCGAGGTCCGGACGAACGCCCGGGTGGAGCGGGTCCTGGTGAGGGATGGCCGGGCGCACGGTGTGGCGCTGGAGGGGGGCGAGGAGCTCTTCGCGCCGATCATGGTGACTGCATGTCATCCGATGATCACGTTCCTTCGCCAGATCGACCGGAGCGAACTCCCTGATGAGTTCGTCAACGACATCGAGTACTGGAAGACCCGGAGCGGCGTGGTGAAGATCAACTGCGCGCTGTCGAAGCTCCCGAGGTTCTCGGGGGCGCCCGACTTCACCGACCTCTCGGGCGGGATCGAGCTGGCGCATTCGGTGGACTATCTCGAGACCGCGTTCGAGGAAGCCAGGCGGGGGATCCCGGCCACTCATCCGTTCTCCGACGGCGTCGTGCCGACCGTGTTGGATCCATCGCTGGCTCCGGAGGGCGCGCACGTCATCTCGCTGTTCACACAGTGGGTACCCCACGAGTGGTCGGAGGCGCCGCACCGAGACGAGCTCCAGGCCTACGCGGATCGGGTGATCGACGGGTACGAGGACCTGGCGCCGGGCTTCAGGGAGTCGGTCGTCGCCCGCCAGGTGATCGGCCCGTACGACATGGAGCACGAATGGGGTCTGATCGGCGGCAACATCTTCCACGGGGAGCTATCGGCGGATCAGCTGTTCCACATGCGACCGGCCCCCGGGTATGCGGACTATCGAACCCCGATCGCCGGCTTGTATCAGTGCTCGAGCGCCACGCACGCGGGTGGCGGCGTGACCGGGATCCCCGCGTACAACTGCGTTCGGGAGATCCGGAAGGATCGACGGCACCGGGGGAGGCGCTGATGTTCTCGTTCCCGTTCTACGTGGCGTCCTGGTACCGCAAGTCGCCGTACTGGGAGCGCACGGTGGAGGCGGGGTGCAAGAGCTGGGATCTGTACAACCACATGTTGATCCCCACCTTCTACGAGGACGACGAGGAGGAGTACTGGCACCTCCTGGAGCACGTGACGCTGTGGGACGTCGCGGTGGAGCGGCAGGTGGAGATCACCGGGCCGGACGCGGAGGCGTTCGTCCAGCTCCTCACGTGCCGTGACATCTCGAGGTGCGCGGTCGGCCAGTGCAAGTACGCCCCGCTCATCGCCTCGGATGGGGGGATCGTGAACGATCCCATCCTGTTGCGTCTGGGCCAGGATCACTTCTGGCTCTCGCTGGCCGACTCTGACGCGCTTCTGTACGCGAAAGGCGTGCAGGCCCTGGCCGGCCTGGAGGTCACCGTGCGCGAGCCCGACGTCTCTCCCCTTCAGGTCCAGGGCCCCAAGTCCAAGCCGCTCATCGGCGACCTGTTCGGGGACGAGGCGATGAACCTCCGCTACTACTGGTGCATCGAGTCGAACCTCGAGGGCATCCCGGTCGTGGTCTCCCGGACGGGGTGGACCGGCGAGGTCGGTTATGAGATCTACCTCCGTGACTCGTCGCGAGGGCTCGACCTGTGGGACCGGGTGATGGAGGCCGGTCGGGCCTACGACATCCGGCCCATCGCCCCCTCCGAACAGCGGAGGCTCGAGGCCGGGATCTTCAACTACGGCAACGACTTGACGATCGAGAACAACCCGTTCGAGATCACCGGGATGGAACGGCTGGTGGAGCTCTCGGCCGAGTTCATCGGGAGAGCCGCACTGGAGAGGATCGGGGTGCAGGGCATCAAGAGAAAGCTCGTCGGCGTGGAGTTCGGCGGCGAGCCCTTCCGGATGTGGCTGGAGGACTTCTGGCCGGTCCTTCGAGACGAGAGCGTGGTGGGCCGGCTCACGTCGGCCGGGCGGTCGTTCCGCTTGGAGAAGAACATCGGCTATGCGTGGGTGCCCATCGAGCTGGCCGAACCGGGCACCGAGCTGGAGCTCGAGTCGCCGACGGGACGGGTGCCGGCCGAGACGGCGGCCCTTCCCTTCCTGGACCCGGGCAAGGACATCCCGAGGGCCTAGGATGATCCCGTGACCGAGACCGATCGGCCAGCACCGATCGACCCGGAGCGCCTGGCGCCGGCCCTCGAGCCTTTCGGGAGCAGCCACGCGCTCCCCCCGGAGGCGTACACGTCGCCCGAGGTCCTTGCGTGGGAGCTCGAGCATTTCTTCGATTCCTCGTGGCTGTGCCTGGGCCGGGCGGGAGGGCGTCGGCGCCACCCGTCATCGGTCGTGTGGCGAGGGTGGGAGTTCGTGAATCCCTCCGGCGATGGCGTTCCGTTCGACCGGCACATCGGTCACCTCGACGAGTACTTTGCTCCCTACGAACCGGAACGACTGATCGTGGGGGCCCGCCACTCCTACGAGCTGGCGGCGAACTGGAAGCTGATCGCCGAGAACTACCAGGAGTGCTACCACTGCTCCGAGATCCACCCGGAGCTGTGCCGCGTGAGCCCGCCCGAGAGCAGCGTGGCGTTCCCTCACGACGGGCTGTACGTGGCCGGCCCCATGCTCCTCCGAGACGACGCCGAGACCATGTCGCTGGACGGCAGGAGCCACGGGATCCCGCTCCGAGGTCTCGACGACGAGCTTCTCCGGCAGGTCGGGTACGTCGGCATGTGGCCGAGCTTCCTGATCAGTCCCCACCCGGACTACATCCTCACGCATCGCCTGGAACCCGTCGCCGTCGATCGGACCTTCGTCGAGTGCGAGTGGTTGTTCCCACCGGAGCTCGTGGAGCGTCCCGGGTTCGATCCCTCGTGGGCCGTGGACTTCTGGGACGTGACCAACCGGGAGGACTGGCGGGCGGTGGAGTCCGTTCAACACGGGGTGAGCTCGCGAGGCTTTCGTCCGGGCATCCTGTCGGCGTTCTGGGAGGTCGGCGTGTACATGTTCATCCAGCTCGTGGCCCGGGGATACCTGGAGGGTCGGGTGAGCCATCCGGTCGACCTGCCGAGCGCCTGGCAGCCCGCCCTCAAGGCTTGATCGGACGTCACCGACACGAGGGATGAGGGGAGCCTCGTGGACAGCCTGAAGGGCCAGCTGCTGATCGCCGGGGCGAACCTGTGGGATCCCAACTTCCGTCGAACCGTGGTGCTGATCGGCCACCACGACGACGAGGGCGCGGTCGGGGTGGTGTTGAATCGGGCCACCGAGGTGCCGGTCAGCCAGGCCGCCCCGCCCCTGGCCGACCTGGTGGCGCCGGGGGACACGCTGTTCATCGGCGGACCGGTCCAACCTCAGGCGGCGGTGGTGGTGGCCGACTTCGAAGAGCCCGAGCGGGCGAACGTCGTGGCCTTCGGCTCGATCGGGTTCCTGCCGGATGAAGCAGACGGGGACTCGATCGGCGGCATCCGGAAGGCCAGGGTGTTCGCGGGACACGCGGGGTGGGGCCCGGGGCAGCTCGAGGCCGAGCTCGAGGAGGGATCCTGGATCGTGGAGCCCGCCCTGGAGGATGACGTCTTCAACCCCGATCCGGAGCGTCTGTGGAGCCAGGTCCTCCGACGGAAGGGGCGCGAGTACGACCTCCTCCGGTTGATGCCCCCCGACCCCTCGCTCAACTAGGTCCGCGGATCGGTGCCGCCGCCCCCGGGCAGGGATACGGGCTCAATCCGGTTCGACCGCGCCGCCGAGTTCTACGACCGGACCCGCAGGCTTCTCCCCGAGGCGGAGCGGGGTACCGTCGAGCTGCTTCGGGCCGAGCTCACCGGGCGGGGCCGCTGCTTGGAGATCGGGGTGGGGACCGGCCTCATCTCGCTCCCGCTGCATCGAGCGGCTGTGCCGATGGTCGGTCTCGACCTGTCCAGCCCGATGCTGGTGAAGCTGGTGGAGAAGGCGGGCGGGGTCATGCCGTTCCCCCTCGTCCTGGCCGACGCCACCCGGTTGCCGTTCCGCGACGACGGCTTCGGGGGCGGCGTCGTCCGGTGGGTGCTCCACCTCGTCCCCGAGTGGCGACGGCTGGTCGAGGAGCTCGTTCGGGTCATCCGCCCCGGCGGAACGACGCTCGTCAGCCTCGGCGGGTTCAAGGACTCGTGGGCGATCGTGGATCGGTTCCTCGAGCTCGCCGGTGGCGTCCCGTTCGCGGTGGGGCTGGACCCCAGGGATCCGGCCCCGCTCGACCGCGAGTTCGAGCGCCACGGGGCTGCGGCTCGCTTGCTTCCGCCGATCGCCACCCACGACGAGACCACGATCGGGGAGTTCCTGGAGGAGATGGACGCCGGCATGCAGTCCTGGACCTGGAGGGTCCCCGACGACGTTCGGCGCCGGGTTCTGCCCGAGCTCCGGACGTGGGCGCAGAGGCGATTCGGCTCGCTGGAGCGGTCGGTGGAACCCGACCTCCAGATCCTGTGGCGAGCGTACGACCTGTCCTGACCCGATATCCTGTCGAAGGCCGCGCCGGTCGCCCCGGAGTCGGCCGGTCCGGGACACCTGAAGGGAGGAGCGGATGCCCATCACGCCCGTCGGGAAGGTCTGGATGGACGGGGACATGGTGGACTGGGGCGACGCCAAGGTCCACGTCCTGTCCCACGCCATGCACTACGGCAGCGGCGTGTTCGAGGGCATCCGGTGCTACGAAACCGCGCGGGGCCCGGCCGTGTGGCACCTGGACGAGCATCTGAAGAGGCTGTTCCGGTCGGCGAAGCTCTACCACCTCGACATCCCGTTCTCCGCTGAGGCGCTCTCGGAGGCGGTGAAGGAGACCATCCGGGCGAACGAGCTGTCAGCGTGCTACATCCGGCCCCTGGTGTTCCGGGGCTATGGTGAGATTGGCGTGAACCCGCTGAACGCCCCGGTGAACGTGGTGATCGCCGTGTGGCCGTGGGGCGCGTACCTCGGCGAGGAGGCGCTCGAGCGCGGCGTCCGGGTGAAGATCTCCTCCTGGAGGCGCAACGACCAGAACTCGCTCCCGGCGGCTGCCAAGGCGACGGGGCAGTACATCAACGGGGTCCTGGCCAAGATGGAAGCCATGAAGGCCGGGTACGACGAAGCCATCATGTTGAACCAGTCGGGCTACATCACCGACGGGACGGGCGAGAACGTCTTCATCGTCAGACAGGGCGTCTTGCTCACCCCGCCCACGCAGTCCGGCTGCCTCGACGGCATCACGCGGGCCACCGTCATGTCGATCGCCCGCGACCTCGGCTACGAGGTGCGCGAGGAGAACCTGGTCCGCACGGACCTGTACAACGCCGATGAGGCCTTCTTCACCGGGACGGCCGCCGAGGTCACCCCGGTCTGCGAGGTGGACGATCGCGTGGTGGGCGAGGGCACACGGGAGCCGATCACGAAGGAGCTCCAGGGAACGTTCTTCGCTGCGACCAAGGGAGAGATCGAGCAGTACGCCTCCTGGCTCGCCCCGGTGCAGTGAGCCGGATGGGCGGAGGCGAGTCGACGTATCGCCTGCCTCGAACGGTCATCCCCTCCCGCTACGAGCTGGCGATCGAGCCCGACCTGGCCGAAGGGACCTTCCGCGGTGCGGAGGACGTCCGGGTCTCGGTGCTCGAGCCGGTCGCGGAGATCGTGCTGAACGCGGTGGATCTCCAGTTCGAGGACGGCCGGCTGACGAACGACGATGGCACGAAGCTCGACGTCTCCGAGATCGCGCTCGACCGAGCGAGCGAACGTGTGCACGTCCTGCTCGCCGAGCCCGCGCCGGCGGGTGAGTGGACGCTGCACCTGGAGTTCACCGGGGTCCTGAACGAACGACTGGTGGGGTTCTATCCCTCGACCTACACCGACGACCAGGGCCGGACCCGGACCATCGCCACGACCCACTTCGAGGCGGCCGACGCCCGGCGAGCGTTCCCCTGCTGGGACGAGCCGGACCTGAAGGCCGTGTTCTCGGTGACGCTGGTGGTGGATGAGGGGCTCGTCGCGCTGTCCAACACGCCCGAGGTGAGCACGGAGCGGTGGGGGGATCGGAAGACCTCGATCCGGTTCGACGACACGATCCCCATGTCGACGTACCTGGTTGCCTGGGTGGTCGGGCCGCTGGAGCTGACCGAAGCGGTGGACGTGGATGGGGTTCCACTACGGGTGGCCCACGTCCCCGGCAAGGAGCACCTGGTGGACTTCGCCATGGAGTCCGGGGCGTTCTCGCTGCGGTTCTTCACCGACTACTACGGGATCCCGTATCCGGAGAAGAAGGTCGATTTCGTGGCGCTTCCGGATTTCGCCGCCGGGGCCATGGAGAACCTCGGGCTGATCACCTACCGGGAGTCGCTGCTCCTCGTCGAACCGACGCAGGCCACCCAGCAGGAGCTCCTGGCGGTGGCCGACGTCGTGGCGCACGAGCTCGCCCACATGTGGTTCGGGGACATGGTCACGATGCGCTGGTGGAACGGCATCTGGCTGAACGAGGCCTTCGCCACGTTCATGGCCAACCTCGCCGTGGACGCCTTCCGGCCGGACTGGGATCGGTGGGGGTCATTCCGCCGGGTCTGTTCGACGGCGTTGGAGATCGACGCGCTGGACAGCACACGGCCGATCGAGTACCCGGTCACGTCGCCCGACGACGCGTCCGACATGTTCGATTCACTCACGTACACGAAGGGAGCCGCCGTCCTGCGGATGCTCGAGCGGTATCTGGGTCCCGACCGGTTCCGAGACGGGATCCGCCGCTATCTGAAGGATCACGCGTTCGCCAACACGGAGACCTCCGATCTATGGGACTCGATCGAGGCAGCTACCCGGGAGCCGGTTCGCCGGATCATGGACACCTGGATCTGGCAGGGCGGGTATCCGCTCGTCACCGTGCGAGAGGACGGAGACGCCCTTTCGTTCGCCCAGGAACGGTTCCGTTACTTCGGCGGCGACGACGGCACTCGGTGGGAGGTGCCCATCCTGGTTCGCGCGTCCTCCGGCGAGGACGCGGACGTTCGGGCCGTCCTGGTCGAACCGGGTGGTGCCAACCTTCCGGGGATGGGCCGCGAGGCGGTCGTGGTGGCGAATGCCGAGGGGGCCAGCTTCCTTCGCGTCGATTACCAGGGGGCGCTCCGTGGACGGGTGTGGACCCATTCGCTCGGCGCCCTCGCCGCGATCGAACGCTTCGGACTCGTGGACGACACGTGGGCCGGGACCGTGACCGGCGCCGTCCCCGCCGCGGAGTACCTCGGGCTGGTTCGAGGGCTGAGGGAGGAGACCGACCTCCATGTGTGGCAGGCGGTGGTGACCACCATCGGATGGTTCGACCGGTTCGTTGAGGGTGAGCCTCGCGAAGGGTTCCGCCGGTACGTCCGGGAGCTGGTCTCTCCGGCATTCGACCTCCTCGGATGGGAGCCCGGCCCGGACGAGCCCGACCTGTCGAGATCGCTGCGGGGGACCCTGGTCTCGGCCCTGGCCATCCTCGGCGCGGACGCCGACATTTCGATGAGAGCTCGGGAGCTCGAGGAGAAGGCCCGTTCCGGCGAGCCCGTCGACGCCGCCCTCGCGGCGGCCGCCGTCGCCGTCGTCGCGGCCACCGGCGATGGCGACGACTACGAGCGGTTCCTGGCCCGGTCGAAGGACGCGCCCACGCCCCAGGAGCAACTCCGCTACTTGTACGCGCTGGCCGACTTCAGACAATCCGACCTCATGGACCGGACCCTGGACCGGGCCCTTAGCGACGACGTCCGGACCCAGAATGCTCCCTTCCTCCTGGCCAGGGCGATGACCAACCGGGACTTCGGGGACCGCGCGTGGCGATTCGTCAAGGAGCGCTGGGAGGAGGTCAACCGGCGACTACCTCCGAACACCATCATCTACCTGGCGGACGGCGCACGGTACCTGACCACGCCCGAGCACGAGGCCGACGTGCAGGCCTTCTTCGAGGAACACGACATCCCACAGGCGAGGAAGATGCTCAAGCAAGTGCTCGAGCGGCAGCGGACCAACGTGTCGTTCCGCCGCCGCGTGGAGCCTCAGCTCGCCGCATTCTTCGGCTGACGGGCACGGCATGGCGAACGTCTCGACGATCGAGGGGATCCGGGTCTCGGCCGACCACTGGATCGCCGGGTCCCGCGTCCCCTCGTCGGAGATGTTCCTGGACCTCTCGCCGATCGATCAGGAGACGCTGGCCATGGTGGCGCGTGGTGGGAAGAAGGAGGCCGACGCCGCCGTCGCGGCGGCCCAGGACGCCTTCCCCGGTTGGGCGGCAATGGACCCGAAGAAGCGGTCGGCGATCCTCCACCGTGTGGGGGAGGTCGTCGAGGACTGGGTTCCCCAGCTCGCTGTGGTCGAGACCACGGACAACGGGTCCCTCCTCCGGTCGATGCAGCGGAGCGTGATGCCCCGCGTGGCCCGCAATTTCCACTTCTTCGCCGATCAACTCCTGGCGCTGCAGGAGGACGACCTGCAGATGGGAGAGCACCGCAGCCGTGTCGAGTGGGATCCGGCCGGCGTCACCGTCGTGATCACCCCGTGGAACGCGCCGCTGATGCTGGGGACGTGGCGCCTGGCCCCGGCGCTGGCCGCGGGGAACACGGTCGTGTTCAAGCCGCCGGAGTGGGCCCCGCTCACGGCCTCCATGCTGTGCGACATCGCCCGGGAGGCGGGGATGCCCGATGGCGTCCTGAACTTGGTGCAGGGGATCGGCGAGGAAGCCGGCGCGGCGCTCGTCGGCCACCCGAACGTCGACCGCATCGCGTTCACCGGCTCGGTCGAGACCGGCAGGCTCGTCTCGGCAGCTGCCGCACCAAACCTCACCCCCGTCTCGCTCGAGCTAGGGGGAAAGGCCCCGTTCCTGATCTTCGCCGACGCGGACCTCGAGGCCGCCGTCGCCCAGGCCGTGAACCAATACGACAACGCGGGCCAGGTATGCCTCGCCGGCACGCGACTGCTGGTCGAGCGGGGCATCCACGACCAGTTCCTCGACCGATTCCTGGAGAAGGCCTCGGCGCTGCGGCAGGGCGACCCCCGCCTCCCGGATGTCGACCTCGGTCCCCAGATCACGAAGGAGCACTTCGACCGGGTGGACGGGTTCGTGCAGCGGGCCAAGGAGGAGGGAGCGAAGGCCGTCCTGGGCGGCGGCCCGAACGATGAGCTCGGCGGGCTGTACTACCGGCCCACCCTGTTCGTCGATGTCCCCCCCGAGGCCGAGATCCTGAAGAGGGAGGTGTTCGGTCCGGTCCTCACCCTCCAGGCCTTCGAATCGGAGGAGGAGGGCGTGGCATTGGCGAACGGAACGGACTACGGCCTGGACGCCATCCTGTACACGGGCGACCGGGGGCGGGCCGAGCACGTCGCGCCCGCGCTCGTGGCCGGCACCGTGTGGGTCAACTGTTTCTTCGTCCGGGACCTCAGGGCGCCCTTCGGCGGCGCGAGGAACTCCGGGATCGGCCGGGAAGGGGGCCGATGGAGCTTCGACTTCTACGCAGACGTCAAGACGGTGTGCGAGGCACCATGGGAGGGGAGTTGATCGGGGATGGGTGAGATCGTCGGCGCCGGGCTCGTGTCCCACGTCCCGACCATCATGCTGCCCGAGAGGGTCCGACTCGAGATCAACGACGGCAAGGAGATCAGCCTCGTTGACGGACTTCGGCGGCTGAAGTCCGACGTGTTCGACCGGCTGAAGCCGGACACCGTCGTCGTGTGCGACACGCACTGGGAGTCCACCTTCGAGCACATCGTCACGTCCCACGAACGGCGGAAGGGCTTCTTCACTTCGCACGAGCTGCCGCGCGGGATGAGCGCGATCCCCTACGACATGCCGGGCGACCCCGAGCTCGCGCGGGCACTGGCGAAGCAGGCGGAGGACCGTGATGACACGTGGATCCTGGCCTCCGACGACCCCTACCTCCCGATCTTCTACGGGACAGTCAACATCTGGACGTACCTGTCCGGCGGGGAGCGGTGGATCTCCATCGCCATCAACGGGACCGGGCAGACCGATGACTTCCTCCTGCTCGGCGAGCTGCTTGGGAAGGCCGTCGAGCAGGTCGACCGGCGAGTGATCGTGCTCGCATCCGGTGGACTGACCCATCGGTTCTTCCCGTTCCGCGAGCTCCGCAACCACGAGTCCTCGGATCTGTCCAACATCATCACGCCCGAGGCACGCGAGGCAGACGAGAAGGTGCTGAAGCTGCTCACCGC
Source organism: Actinomycetota bacterium (assembly GCA_046728055.1). Classification (GTDB taxonomy): domain Bacteria; phylum Actinomycetota; class UBA4738; order UBA4738; family HRBIN12; genus AC-69. Next base: position 13,470 of record JBKPDU010000062.1, read on the forward strand.
GGGCGACCACGCCGGCATGATCGACTGGATGCCCGAGTACAAGCGGTTCGCGCCGGAGGGCAAGTTCGGGCACTATCTGATCATGGTCGGCGCGCTCGGCGGATCGAGGTGCCGCGCGCCGGGGACGCAGTACGGAGAGTACGAGGCCTCGGTGGGCACGGGGCAGGCCCATATGTGGTTCGAACGGCCCGAGGGGGGCTGGGCCGCGTAGCCTCGCGCGGGAGGCCGCGGTCCGCTACGGAAGGGAGGGGGTATCGCGTGGCTGAGTCGCAGGGTGGCTACGAGCGCTTGGGCGAGACGAAGCTCAGGTTGATCGACGTCATCGCGCAGTCGGTGGGGTTCATCGGGCCGGTCTTCTCGTCGGCGTTCCTGATCCCGCTGATCGTGGGGATCATCAGCGCCACGGGCGAAGGAGCCGGCGTCGCCGCCCCGTTGTCGGTCCTGCTCGCCTCCGTCGGGGTGTTCGCCCTGGGCTGGATCGTGGCCCAATACGCCAAGAGGATCCACGCGGCCGGCTCGCTGTACGACTACGTGACGAACGGTCTCGGGAACACGATCGGGGCAGCGACCGGGTGGCTGTACTACGGGGGCACGATCGTGCTCACCTGCGGCCTGGGGGTCCTGATCGGGGGCTACGTCCACGACACGCTCCAGATGGAGTTCAATCGGGAGCCGCTGTCGATCTGGGCGTGGAACGTCATCTGGGCCGTCACGCTTTTCCTCGTGCTCTACCTCGGCGTGAAGATCTCGACGCGGCTTCAGCTCACGCTGGCGCTGGTCTCGATGGCTGTGGTCCTCGCGTTCTTCGTCTACGTGATCGTCGAGGTGGGTGGCGACAACGATGTGGCGAGGACGTTCAACCCGAGCGAGGCGCCGAACGGGTGGTCGGGGGTGTTGTTCGGCGTGCTGTACGGCGTACTGATCTTCGTCGGGTTCGAGACTGCAGCGAATCTCGCCGAGGAGACGGCGAACCCCAAACGCGAGATCCCACGCGCGGTGCTTCTCTCGGTCTTCCTGGTCTCGATGTTCTATCTGATCGCCGCGTACGCGCAGGTCGCTGGGTTCGGGTTCGATCTGCAGACGATCGCCAGCGCCGCGGGAGCGCCCCTGTTCGCCCTGTCGTCCCCGGCCTCGGCGGGGGGATACGGCTCGACCACCCTGGTGCGCGTGATGGAGCTGGTGGTCCTGATGGACATCCTTGCCGTGGGGATCGGGGCTGCCACCGCATCGACCCGAGGAGTGTTCGCTCTGGCTCGGGATCGGCGGCTTCCCGGACCCCTGGCATCGGTGTCACGGCGGTTCGGCACGCCGGTCGCCGCGATCCTGTTCCTGATCTTCATCCAGGGTCTGTTCATCCTGGGGACGGAGTTCTGGGAGAGCCTGTTCGCTCTCCCCGAGACGCCGCACTACTTCGCCATCTTCGCCTGGTCCGCCACGTTCGGGGGCTTTGCCCTCGTCGTCGTGTACTTCCTGATGTCGATCGGCGCGCTGGGAGGGCTGCGAAGCGCCTCGAACTACGCCGGCGTCGCGATCGCCGCGGTCCTCGGTATCGCCATCAGCGGCGGAGCGATCTACGGCTCGTTCGCCGACGTGACGAGACCGACGCTGCTCGCGCCGATCTACGCGCTCGTCTGGTTCGCCATCGGGTTCCTCGTGACCCTGGTCGCGAAGGGTCGTGCTCCGGCGAGCCAGGTCCTTCCCGACCTTCGGGCGAGGGAGGCGCCTTCGTCGATGTGACGCTGCTCGGCGAGGGCGTCTCGCTCGAGGATCTGGAGCGCGATCCGTATCCGATCTATGCACGGCTCCGCGATGAGGAGCCGTGCAGCTGGGTTCCGGCCGTCAAGTTGTGGTTGGTGACCCGGTACGAGGACGTCCGCCACGTCGACCTCACGCCGGAGGTGTTCACGGCCCAAACGAACCCATCGACCCTCAATCGGACGATGGGAACGAACATGCTCGGCTCCGAGGGCCCCGATCAACAGCGCATCCGGCGCATCGTGGAGCCGCCCTTCCGACCACGTGATGTCGAGGAACGCACGCGAGGCATGATCCCGCGGCTCGCCCACGAGCTGATCGACGAGTTCGCCGACCGAGGCGAGTGCGACCTGTTCCGGGAGTTCTGCGATCCGATGTCGGTCCGATCGCTGCGGTTCATGCTTGGCCTCGACGAGCTGCCATGGGAGGACCTTCTTCGGTGGAACGAGGGTCTCATGATTGGTCTGGCCAACTTCGAAGGTGATCCGGCCAAGCAGGCCCCGGCCGACGCGGCAAGCGCGGAGATGGGACAAGCCCTGGAGCGGGTGATCAATCGACTGGAGGCGGAACCAGACGGATCGGTCCTGTCGTGGATGCTTACCTCCGACGGCGAGGGCGAGCGCATGTCTCGCCAGGAGATCGTGGCGAACACAAAGCTGATGCTCTCCGGTGGCCTCCAGGAACCCCGCGACCTGATCGCCCTATCGACCTGGGCCCTGCTGTCCCACCCGAAGCAACTCGCCGAGGTCCTCGTCCATCGGTCGCTGATCAGACCGGCGGTGGAGGAAACCCTTCGGTGGGCGGGCCCAGTCGGCACCTCAACCCGCCAGACGACGCGTGAGACTGAGCTGGCCGGCGTCAGGCTGGCCGAGGGCACCCTGATCGGCGCGGTGCTCTCGTCTGCCAATCGGGACCCCCGACGCTTCAGTGACCCGGACCGCTTCGACCTTCACCGGAAGGAAGGGGCACACCTGGCTTTCGCTATCGGCAACCACTTCTGCCTGGGGGCATGGTTCGGACGCCACCTGGCCCGGGTGTCGATCGAGATCCTGATGGACCGGCTTCCGAACCTCCGCCTGGATCCTGAGCGGCCCGTCGAGCTTCGCGGCTGGGAATTCCGCGCGCCGCGCTCGACGTGGGTGCGATGGGATCCGTCGTGACGGAGCCCCGCACGCCGCCCCGGGCCGAAACGGTCGGCAGCCTCCTCCGCCCGGCGCGACTCAAGCAAGCCGTGGAGTCGTTCTACGCTCCCGGCCATTCGGCCGTGCTTGCGGAGGAACGCCGCAAGGACCGGGCCGAGCTCCGAGCCCTGGAGGACCGAGCCATCCGCAACGTCGTGGGCCGCCAGATCGACATCGGCCTGGACGTCGTCACCGACGGTGAGTTCCGTCGGTGGATGTTCCTCAACTCCTTCTACGACGCCGTCGAGGGATTCCGTACCGACAACGTGGTGCACTTTCGCAACGCGCAAGGAGAGGCCGTACCTCTCGCCGTCCACGAGATCGTCGATCGGCTCCGCCCGGTCGACTCTCCCGCCGCTCGAGAAGCGGCGTTCCTGCGCGAGGCCACTGACGGCTACCCGTTCAAGGTCACGTTCCCAGCGGCTTCGATCTTCGGCCACCCCTTCACATACAAGGTGGGGGTCACCGACCGGGGCTACGGAAGCCTGGACGAGTTCGTGCATCACGCAATCGAAATCGAGTGGCAGCTCGTGGCCGACGCAATAGCCGAGGGCGCCCGGTACGTGCAGTTCGACTTCCCGCTGTATCCGTACCTCGTGGATCCGATGTGGATCGGGCGGTTTCGGGCGGCGGGCTTCGATATCGGCGCGCTCGTGGACCGCGCCATCGCCGCCGATGTTGCCGTCCTCGAGGGGATGCCGCCCAACGTGACCGTTGGGCTCCACATCTGCCGTGGGAACTACCGGTCGTCGTGGATGTGCGAGGGCTCCCTCGAGCCAGTAGCCGAGCGGGTTTTCGGCGAGCTTCCCTACGATCGGTTCCTGGTGGAGTGGGAGGACGTGGGACGCGAGGGCGGCTTCGAGCCGATCCGGTTCCTGCGGCCGGGGTCCGCGGTGGTGATGGGCCTCGTCAGCACCAAGACAGCTCGGCTCGAAGACGAGGACGACCTGCTGCGCCGCATGGAGGAAGCCGCCGGGTACGTGAACGGGATGGAACAGCTGGCCATCTCTCCTCAGTGCGGATTCGCGTCGGTCATGGTCGGGAACGAGATCGATGAAGACGTGCAATGGCGGAAGCTCGACCTGGTTGTCAAGGTGGCCGACCGGCTGTGGGGGAGGGCGTGAGCGTGGCGAACATGCAGCCGCTTCGACGAGAGGAGAACGCTGACCTCGAGCAGCTCTTCCGGCTGTACGACGAGACGATGGGCTTCGTGCCGAACAGCCTGTTCACGATGGCCAGGCGGCCGGAGATCCTGCGGGCGTTCAGCGAGCTGATCACCCAGATCTGGCGTACCGGCACCGTGCCTATTGGATTGAAGCCGCTAATCGCGATCGTGGCCAGCAAGGCGGCAGGTTGCCAGTACTGCCAGGCCCACGAGGCGGTCGATGCCAAGATGCGAGGTGAATCCGACGAGAGGATCTCCGCCATCTGGAACTTCGAACGGAGCCCGCTCTACTCTGACGCCGAGCGCGCAGCCCTGCGGTTCGCCCGGGACGCCTCCCTCGTGCCCAACGAGGTCAAGCCGGCTCATTTTGAGGAGCTCCGGAGGTATTGGGACGAGGGAGAAATCGTCGAGATCCTTGCGGTGGTCGGGTTGTTCGGGTTCCTCAACCGATGGAACGATTCGATGGCCACCGACCTCGAGGACGTCCCCATGAAGTTCGCCTCGCGGACACTCGGCGCCGGTTGGGGTGGCCCGGGTAAGCACCGGGCGCCGCGAGACGCCATGAGGGCCCAGTGATGGGGGAGCAGCCGGTCGACTCGCCGCTCCGGCTCGACGCCCCGCGCGAGGAGGCCCTCGCCCGCGCAGCCAAGCTGATCGAGCAGGCCTGGCGGAGCTTCGACCGGTTCCGCCCAGAGGAGCCGCCGCTCGACGAACGAGTGCGGGCGCTCCTCCGTTCGGACCTCCCCGAGGAGCCCTCGCCGGTGTTCGAGGTCCTCGACGACGTGGCCAGGATCCTCGACGAGAGCATCGCCCAGCCGCGGCCGCGGTACTTCGCGTTCATCGGCTCCTCGGGTCTGGAGATCGGAGCCGTGGGCGACGCCCTCGCGTCTTGCTACGACATCAACCTGGCGGTCCACGCCGGCGCGGCCACCGAGATCGAGAAGCAGGCCGTTCGGTGGGTGGCCGAGTTCGTCGGATACCCGGCGACCGCGGGCGGGGCATTCACCAGCGGCGGCACGATCAGCAACACGACGGCACTCTCGGCGGCGCGGGAGCGAGCGCTGCCGGGGAGCCGCACCGACGGGATGGCCGGACGGCGTGCCGCCGTGTACTGCTCGCGGGAGGTGCATTACTCGATCACCCGCGCGGCCGAGGTGCTGGGGATCGGATCCGGCAACATCCGAGCGCTCCCCATCGACGACGAGCGCAAGCTGCGTCCCGATTCGGTTGCGGAGGCCATCGACCGGGATCGGGAGGAAGGCGTGACACCGGTGGCGGTGGTGGCGACGGGCGGGACCACCCTGACCGGCGCGGTCGATCCCACCGACGCGCTGGCGGACGTGTGCGCGGAGCGGGGCGTGTGGCTCCACGTCGACGGGGCGTATGGGCTTCCCGCCGCGGCAACGCCATCGGCGGGCCACCTGTTCGACGGGATCGAGCGGGCCGACTCGTGCTCGGTCGATGTGCACAAGTGGCTGTACCTGCCGAAGGCATGCGGGGTGGTGCTGGTCCGCCAGCCGGACGACCTGGTCGCCGCGTTCGCCCACCAGGAGGGATACCTGCCGCACCAGCGTCACGAGCTCCACGCCGTGGACATCACGCTCGAGTACTCGCGACCGTTCCGAGCGCTGAAGGCGTGGCTCGCCTTCCGGGCTCACGGCGCGCCGGCGTTCCGAGACGCCATCGAGCGAAACCTCCGTGAGGCGCGGCTCCTGTACGCGACGGTGAAAGCTCAGCCGGACTTCGAGGTTCTGGGGCCGCCTCCGCAGCTCTCGATCGTGCCGTTCCGGCACACACCGATGGGCGTGGCGGACCTGAACGACCACAACGCCCGGCTCGCCCAAGCCATGCTGGCCGACGGTCGCGTGTACCTGGCTTCCGCGCTGATCGACGACGAGGTCTACCTCCGCCCGTGCTTCGTGAACTTCCGGACCACCGAGGAGGACGTGCTCGCGCTCATCGACGTGGCGCGTGAGCTCGGCGAGCGGCTCGCGGCCGGCGGCTAGTTTCCGTCGCTACGGGAGCGGGATGCTCGAGATGGTGAACGGCAGGATCGGTGGCAGGCCGGCGAACAGCCGCTCGAACTGCGAGTTCACCACCAGCAGGCGACCGGCCGCCACCGCCACGGTCGTCGGCGTGAGGAACGATGGATCGGTCGTCCTCGACAGGACCGTTCCGGTCGTGAGATCGCCCGACAGCGACACCTTGGCTATCTGGTGGAGGAACGGCTCGCCCGCGTAGAGGATTCGGCCCAGCAGCGCGAGCCCGTCGCCGGCCACGGCCTCGCCCCCCAGGTCGATCTTCGCCACCGCCTTGGTTGCGACGGCGATCCGGAACAGCTCGCCGGTGAAAGCTTGCGAGACGATCAGGTGCTTGCCGCTCTCGGTGGCTACGATCCCGTTGACGTTGAACTCGCCAGGGACGTAGGGGATCGTTCCCGTCAGGTCGAGCCAGGCCTCGGCCGCCGCCGGCGCTCCGGATTCAAGCTCGGCCGCCGGGATCCGCCACAGCACCGGCCGGAACGAGTCAGTTACGAACAGGTCCCCGTTCTTGGACACGGCGATGTCGTTGAGGAAGCCGCCGGCGCCGGTGGTGAACGTTCGGATCGGCTCGCCCGTCGAGGCGTCGTAGACACGCACCTCTCCGGTGACCCCACCGGCGACGATGAGGCGGCCCGCATCGTCGACCTTCACCCCGATCGCGGAGAACTGGATGCCGCCACCGGCGATGAACGGGGTCGCGGCGGACACCATGACGTTGCCACGGAGGATGGAGCCATCGGTCGTGCTGGAGACGAAGAAGTTGCCCGTGGTGGGCTGGTACGCCACGCCTTCGGGAAAGACGGCGTTCCCGGGCAGCGTGTAGGAGGAGGGTCTCGATGCGGCGCGGACGTTCGCGGCGGGAACGAGGCCGATGAGCACGGCCAACATGGCGAAGCCGATGGACGCGAGTGATTTCTTCACGGTTCCTCCTTCGGGGTCCGGATGTCACCGTGCGGAAGCCCCGAAGCCTACTACGCGTCTGGATCGCGGGCCAGGCCACGGTCGAGCTCGGCGTAGTCGTCGTACCCGATGAGCTCGTACAGCTCCTCGCGGGTCATCATTCGGTCGATCCACCCCGACTGGATGCCGTCCCTGAGGAGTTCCTCGTAGAAGCCGGCCATCGTCTTCGCCGCCACGCGGGCAGCCGACACGGGGAAGATCACGATCCGATAGCCCAGCTCCGCCAGACGCTGGCCCGACAGGTTCGGGCTCTTGCCGTACTCCGTCATGTTCGCCAGCAGGGGACCGGGAACGGCCTTCGCGTACGCGGCGAACTCGTCCTCTGTTTCCAGGGCTTCGGGGAAGACGACATCGGCCCCGGCTTCCCGATAGGCCAGCCCTCGATTCACGGCCTCGTCGAACCCGTCGGTGGCCCGCGAATCGGTCCTGGCGATGACCACCAGGTTCTCCCGAGCTTGGGCTGCGGCGGACACTTTCTCGGCGAACGCGTCGACGGTCGTGACCTGCTTGCCGTCCAGATGACCGCAGCGTTTGGGATCGACCTGGTCCTCGATCTGGATGGCCGCGCACCGAGCCCCTTCCAGCTCGCGCGCCGTCCGCATGACGTTCAACGCACTGCCGAACCCGGTGTCGGCGTCGACGATCAGTGGGATGCGAGTGACCCGGACGATCTGTCGAGCGTTGCGCTGCAACTCGTCCAGGGTGAATAGCCCGACATCTGGCATCCCCATGCTGGCCGAGAACGCAGCGCCCGACAGGTAAAGCGCGTGCGCCCCCGCTCGCTTCGCCAGCAGCGCCGTGAGGCCGTTGAACACACCGGGCGCGAGGATCGGCTCACCGGTCTCGAGCATCTGGCGGAGCCGTGTGGCCGGGTGTTCCCCCGGGTCGGGCGTGAGCCAGGTCATCGGTCCTCGGCCAGCGCCCGGGCCAGCGCGCGCACGCCCTCCCGCTCCAGGTCCCAGACCAGGCGCTCCACGGCGGCCGCCCGGCCCGGGTCGAGCCGTCCGTCCACGTTCGCCCGGTACTTCGCCACGACCTCCTCGTCGGTCATCGGATTGCGAGCGTGCCCCCTGGGGTAGCGGACTTCCCGCGTTTCCCGGTCCCCGCCGGTCGTCGTCACCGTGATCCGGTTCGGGATGCCCTCAGGGTATCCGGCCGAGAGTTCCGGGTCCTCGCGGACCGCGACCCATTCCTTCAGGATGTCGAGGATCCGGGGGTCGCGGAATCGCTCCGGTTCGAACGTCCGGTTCGTGACGTCCCCGTCCAGGAGCGCGGCCACCACGATGTACTGAAGGGAGTGGTCGGCGGTCTCGCGCGTTTTCGGATCCCACTTCTCCGGATCCTTGACGATGATCTGGTAGGCCGCGTCGAAGGTATCGATCTCGATCGACTTGATCACCTCGCTGTCTCGACGGAAGTGCTCGGGGAACTGGAGGGCCGCGTCCACCGCGCTCTGCGCGTGATACTCGACCGGCCAGAACTTGATGTGGGTGTCGAGGATCCGTCTCGGAGGCGCCGAGACCTCCAACCGCGACAGCACCTCTTCGTCGAACGCCTCGCCGTCGAGGAGTTGCCGGACGAAGGCCATCTCGCCCTCGAACGGGCGGGCTGGTCCGGTCATGCCCTTCTCGGCCAGGAGTGTGGCGAACACTGCGTTCCGTCCGGCGTTGGCGGCGGCTGCGCCCTTCCACATCGAGAGCTCGCCGGACCGTGTCTCGCGCATCGCTGCGTGCGGGACGGAGGACATGGAGATCGCGTCCTCGATCGCCTCGCCCGGAAGCCGCAACAGTTGCCCGACGGCGCAGGCTACGCCGATCCCAATGTAGTTCACGTGGTCCCACCCGTGCGTTCGTAGGCTGGCAGCGTCGCACAGGGTGACCGAGATCTCGTACGCCGTGGCGATGGCCGCCACGAGGCGGTTTCCCGGAAGGTCACGCCGCTCGGCCAACGCCATCAACGGAGCGATCACGTCGCTCGGATGGAGCGGTTCCCTCGACAGGTACGTGTCGTTGAAGTCGAGGTACCGGACGGCGATCCCGTTGGCGAAGCCGGCCACCTCGGGGTTGGCCCGGGCCGCCGACCCCCAGATCGTCGCCCCGTTCGGATCGGGAACCTCTCCGGCGTAGCCCCTCGCCGCCTTGGGCGCGTTCCCATCGAAAGCCGCAAATGCAACGCCGATCGAGTCGAGGACCCGCCGCTTCACCTCGTGGACGGTCTCCTCCGGCAGGCTCTCGGCGACGACGCTGTTCGCGTAGCCGGCCAGCAGCCTGGTGATCCGGTCGGACACTCGTGTTCCTCCAACGGGGTGGCCTGCCGAGAATCTACACTTGGCCGCTGCTAGGTCGAGGGAGTCAGGACGTGGCTGAACCGGTCGTGGGCGTGATCATGGGTTCGAGGTCCGACTGGGACACCATGCGGCACGCGGCCGCGACCCTCGAGTCGCTCGGGGTGCCCTTCGAGGCGCGCGTCCTGTCGGCACATCGCACCCCGGACGAGGTGGCCGAGTACGCGGCCTCGGCCGAGGATCGTGGCCTGGAGGTCATCATCGCCGCGGCCGGCGGTGCCGCGGCATTGCCTGGAGCGGTGGCGGCGAAGACCACGATCCCGGTACTCGGTGTGCCAATGGAGACCACGCTCTCGGGGCTGGACTCGCTGCTGTCGATGGTCCAGATGCCAGCGGGCGTTCCGGTGGGGACGCTCGCGGTGGGGAAGGCCGGGGCGGTGAACGCAGCGATCCTGGCGACGAGCATCGTGGCCGGTGCCCGCGCCGAATATCGGGAGCGGCTCCGTGCCTACCGCGAAGAGCAGCGGGCCCGGGTCCTCAAGGAACCCGACCCTTCGGCCGAGTAACCGACGGAGTTGGCCTACCTCACCTGCCCGTGGTGCCTCACGCCTCAACTCGTCGAAGATGAATCGATCGAGTATCAGTGCTTCACGTGCGCAGCGCAGAACGCGTTCTACCCATGTACGGAATGCGGCTACCGCCAGACGGTGAACAAGCGGTGGTCCGCTTTCACCTGCGCAAAGTGCGACAGGAAGGTCGACCTCCCAGCGCAGTGGGGCTATTCAGCGGGGACTCGGGCGTTGTTGGTCCAAGGCCACGGCCAACCCTGGCCCAAGCTCTGATGTTCGAAGCGGGGAACTATGACCCAATCTCGAGGGTCTTCTCCATGATCGATGAGCTCAGGCCGATTCGAGGTTTCTGTACTGGCTGCATCAACGCTTGCGATCGCTGCGATCCTGTTCGGAGTCGCCAGTCTCGACGGCGGCCGAGCGCCAACGATCGTTGAGTGCGCGGAGGACTGGAACAGCGGAGCAAGCTTGCACCAGCGAACTCGGGTCGCCGCAGGTGAGTTCCGGTTTGCGGCAGCACGAGGTTGGTTGGCGAAGGGCTCGTACCCCGGATGCAGCATCGTCTTCATCACCAAGCCGGATGGGCCATGGTTGTCGTGCATCCGGACATTCGAAGCAGCCGATGACCGACTCACCGAATGGAGCTGCGAGGGAGGGCGGCACTGGGGGCGGGGACGATCCGCGGGCGCCAACCTCCATCCGAACCTTCGCGTGGAGCCCGATGGCTTGCTGAGAGCCGTGAAACATACGTAGGCATTGCGCGCCGGGCAGGACTCGAACCTGCGACCCGCTGCTTAGAAGGCAGCCGCTCTGTCCACTGAGCTACCGGCGCTCGCTGACCTCGGGAACTTGCTCGTCCTCGTTGGCACCAAGTGTAGACGACCTCGACGCGCTCTCGGCGTCCTTCCGCCGGCACCTTCGCACGTT
>JBKPDU010000063.1:0-23890 GCA_046728055.1 Actinomycetota bacterium
CTCACCGAAAGCAAGATTTGTCAAGACGACGGAAGTCTTCCGTGGCAAAACGGCCAGCCGAGTCGGCGAACGTGAGCGAGCTTCAGTCACCTGCCACGAAGTAGAGCCAATCACCTGCGTCGGTGATGCCCACGCGATAGCGGATGTAGGAGCCGAACTGCGCGAACTGCTCGAAGTCCTCGTCTCCATACAGGGGCCGAAGCGCCTGCCGAGCTTCGCGGGGGACCTCCGCCCAGCTCTGGTACGCATAGGCGGACGGCCAGACGTATTTGACGAGTTCGCCCGCCCAGACCTTCCCGTAGGGCGGATCGAGCATCCCGACGAGGAATCTCATGGGCTCCTCGCCAGTCTTCTCCTGCCTGCGCCAGTATCGAGCCGGATCGTCGGCACCACCGAAGGTGAACGTGAACGACTCCCCGTTCGAACGGGCCAGCGCTTCCAGGCGCGGGTAGTGGCAGCCGACGGCCGCTTCGGCGATTGCTAGGCGGACCTCGGCCACGCGGTCCGGCAAACCAGGCTGGGGCTCCAGTGTGGCCAAGGTCGTTGCCGCCGAACAGTCCGATTCGCCTGACGGCGGCGGGCTCTCGGTGATCGTTGGAGTGGGTCGGTCCACCGGCTTGGATCTCGTGGGTCCGGCCGAGCCACGTTCCCCCTCCGCGCACCCCGTGAGGACGAGGCCGGACAGGATGGCCACATGGATCCATCTCCTCCGGACGCTCCTCTTGCACGGAATCGTCCGGATCGATGGTTTGCTCGAGTAGCGCCGAGTCATGGCTGCACCTCGTGGATGGGGCGCTGATGGCTGGGCACCGACGTCAGCAGTGTAGTTACTCGCGGCCCTTTTCTCCCCCTCAAGGATGGGCCTAGCAGAGCCGACCCCTTTGGCTGAGGGACCCCCTGGGGGCATCCTCTGGGACGTGGGAGGAAGGCCGGTCATGGCCATCCGCGTGTTGATCGCTGACGACAATCAGGATAGCCGCGAGGCGATGAGCGCTCTTGTCCAGCTCGAGCCCGACATCGAGCTCGTGGGCGCGGCGGTCGACGCCGAGGAAGCGATCGAGCTTGCCGGCCAGCACGCCCCCGACGTGGCGATCGTTGACGTTCGCATGCCTGGTGGTGGGGGCAGGAGGGCGGCCGAGGGGATCGCGTTCGCTTCGCCGAAGACGACCGTGATCGCTCTCTCGGCACACGACGACGCCCGGAGCGTTCTGGAGATGTTCGAGGGCGGGGTCGGTGAGTACCTGGCCAAGGACGCGCCGATCGAAGCGTTCATCGAAGCGATCCGGCGCGGGGCCCGCAGGCCGAAGCGGTAAGGTCCGAGCACCCGGAAGCTGTCTCCCAACAGGTGGTTGGCGCGCGTGACCCTCGCACGCAGAATGGGGGCATGGAACGGATCCGCGATTATCGGTTCGGAGAGGTCGTCATCGATGGCGAAGCCCACGTACGGGACGTGATCGTCCTGCCGTCGCGCGTGGTCGCGAATTGGTGGCGGAACGAAGGTCACTCCCTCGTTCTCGACGATTTGGAGGACGTGATCGATGAGCTCCCCGGGACCCTCATCATCGGCTGCGGAGCCTCGTCGCAGATGCGGCCCGATCCCACGACGCTGCAGGCCCTTCGGAACCGCGGGATCGAGGTCGAGGTGCTGTCGACGCCCGATGCCATCCGACGATTTGGCGAGTGTGACCCCGAGCACTCGGCCGCCGCGCTTCACCTCACGTGCTGACAACCGGTGATGGCATTGGGCCTTCGGTACCTCGGCGTCAGGCTCAAGATCGTGAAGAGCCGGACAGTATAGAAGCGCGCACGCGCCACTCGCCCGATGACTCCACCGTCAGCGGGAAACTGCGTAACCGCACGTGCAGGTGCGGAGCCAAGCCGTCTCCGTGGTGAAGAAGTCGAAGGCCAATATCGCGTGCGATTGGGCCCGCCCCATGTCTTCATCGGGCTGGGCTGGTTGCTCGATCGTGCATTCCCGATGCTGCTCGCGTGATCCTCTGGCACGCCGCTGCTGCTGTAACACTCATCCTCAAGGTGTGACTGTGATAGAAGCTGGTTCTCGCCGGTTCTACGGCTTCTCACCAGCGCGCGATGGATCCGAGAGATGAAGGACCGTCTGATGAGTGGACACGTCGAGGAAACGAAGACCGGTTAGGGAGATTGGGTCGATGGGCCTCGTCTCCGACTGCAAGGCCTGCGCGCCTGGATGGGAGTCCCGCCCCGTAAGGATTCGGTAAGACTCCCGCATCATGCTGTCGGCGTGATCGACGTCATCCTCCCGGTCCTGAACGAAGCGGAAGCGCTCCCATGGGTCCTATCGAGGATGCCCAATGGATACGCGCCCATCGTTGTGGACAACGGCTCGACCGACGGCTCGGCGGTCCTGGCACGCAGCCTAGGCGCGAGGGTCATCGCCGAGGCGAGACGCGGGTTCGGCGCCGCGTGCTTCGCCGGACTGACCGCATCGACTTCGGAGATCGTCTGCTTCATGGACTGCGACCGCTCCCTGGATCCGGGCTTGCTCCCGTCCGTCACCGGTCCGATCCTCGAGGGCAGCGCCGATCTCGTCCTGGGTCGGCGACGTCCGGAGCGCGGGGCTTGGCCGATGCATGCACGCGCCGCGAATGCCCTGCTCACGGTCGAGATCCGCCGGCGCACTGGTCTTCGCCTGCGGGACATCGGGCCCATGCGCGCCGCGAAGCGGGATGCTCTGCTGTCCCTCTCGATCCTCGACCGGGGGTTCGGCTGGCCACTGGAGATGGTGCTCCAGGCGGCCCGCACAGGCTGGACCATCCTCGAGGTTCCGGTCCCGCTGCTGGCACGGGCTGGCCGATCGAAGGTCACGGGGACCGTTCGGGGCACTGCCCGGGCCGTTCGCGACATGGCGAAGGTGCTGAGGTGAGGGCAACGATTGTGGTGATCGCGAAGGCTCCTCGGCCCGAGATGTCCAAAACGCGGATGTGCCCGCCGCTGACGTTCGATGAGGCCGCGGGACTCGCCCGCGCGGCGCTCGACGACACCCTCGAGACAATCACGTCGACCCCGAACACGCACCGGATCCTCGCCCTCGAGGGCGAGACGGATACCTGGCGGCGGCCGGGATGGGACGTGGTCCCACAGCGAGGCGACGGGCTCGACGAACGGATCGCTGCCGCGTTCGCTCCTATGCGCGGTCCCACACTCCTCGTGGGGATGGATACGCCGCAGCTCTCCCTGTCGCTCCTGGAAGACGTGCTCGACCGGCTCGCGCGACCCTCGGTGGATGCGGTCCTCGGTCCCGCGGTGGACGGCGGGTACTGGGCGGTCGGGTTGCGCCGTCCCCAGGCCCACCGTATCGATCGACTGTTCCACGCCGTGCCGATGAGCACGTCGCGCACGTTCGCAGAGCAGTGGTCCCGTCTCCGGTCGCTCGGCCTTCGCGTTTCCGCGCTCCGTACTCTCCGCGATGTGGACGACGTCGGTGACGCGGTCGCGGTCGCTGAGGAGGCGCCGACCTCGCGCTTCGCGCGCGAGCTCCGGACGCTGATGGCTGCGCGCGAGTTGGCGGTCGTTCGGTGAGCACGACAGGCGCCGTATTCGATGTCCGCGATGTGTGGTCGAGGGAGGGATGGTGGTTCGCGCACCTCGACACTCGCTGAGGGTGGGACCGTTTCGAGAGGGGGCGTTCCCGAGCCCGCTCCACTCGCGACGAAATGCCTCGTGGCTCGGGATCGCCCTCGGCGTCTCGTTCTCCGTCTGCTTCGTGACCGGGGTGCTCTCGCATCTCGTGCAGTACCCCCCCACGTGGTTCGAGTGGCCCTCTCGCCCCGCCGGGGTGTACCGCGTGACGCAGGGGCTGCACGTGGCAACGGGTATCGCGTCGATCCCGCTGCTCCTCGCCAAGCTGTGGACCGTCTACCCGCGCCTGTGGACCTGGCCGCCCGTGCGAAACCTGGCACACCTGCTCGAGCGCGTTTCGATCGTGCCGCTTGTGGGTGGCTCGCTGTTCCTTTTGTTCACCGGAGTGGCCAGCATCGCCAGATGGCATCCGTGGGCGTTCTCGTTCCCGCCGGCCCACTACGCGGCAGCCTGGATCACCATCGGGGCCCTCGTGATCCACGTAGGTGCGAAGCTTCCGGTGGTCCGGGAGTCCCTGTCCCGCAAAGACGTCGAGCTCGTCGCCGAACGGAGCGGCCGCCGGCCGTCGCACACGCTGTCGCGCCGTGGGTTCCTGGGCGCGGTCGCCGCCGCGGTCGGGGTGCTCTCGCTCTCGACGCTCGGACAGACCTTTCGGCCGCTCGCCTGGCTCGGTGTCCTCGCCCCACGCGACCCGAGAACGGGCCCGCAGGGCGTACCGGTCAACAAGACGGCCGACGTCGCCGGGGTCGTCGAGGCGGCGACCAGTCCTTCCTACCGCCTGTCGGTCACCGGTGCCGTCGAGCGGCCGCTCTCGCTCTCGCTCGAGGAGTTGCGGGCGCTCCCCCAGCGCGAAGCCGTCTTGCCGATCGCCTGCGTCGATGGATGGAGCGCCTCCGCGAGATGGCGCGGCGTTTCCGTGCGCAACTTACTCGCGATGACCGGCGCGCCGGACGACGCCGAGGTGGAGATCCGCTCGCTGCAGGGACCGGGAGCGGCCTACAGCAGCTCGATCCTGAACCACTCGCACGCGTCCGATGCGGACACATTGCTCGCGCTCGACCTGAACGGCGAGCCGCTGCACATCGATCACGGGTTTCCGCTACGGCTGATCGGACCGAACCGGCCGGGCGTCATGCAGACGAAGTGGGTGACGGAGGTGGTGGTCCTGTGACCGAGGGGTCCTACGCAAGAATATTCTGGGTCGCGCTCGTCATCGGCACGGCGATCATGGGCTTTGGCGTCGTTTCGCTGGTCCAGCGCTTCGGCGCTACCCGGCCTCCGAGCTTCGCGCTGTTCTTCCTGGGGGCGATCGCGCTCCACGACTTCGTCTTGACCCCGGTGGTGCTGGCGTTCGGCCGGCTGGTCTCGCCGAGGCTGCCGCTGCCGGCCCGGGGATCGGTGCTCGGCGCGGCCATCGTCACCGGAACGGTCACACTGGCCTCCGTTCCGGTCGTGTTCCGGTTCGGACGACTTGCGTCCAACCCCAGCCTGCTCCCGCGCGACTCGGCGCTCGGCCTGCTGGTCGTCCTGTTGGCCGTCTGGTTCGTCACCGGGGTCCTCGTCTGGCGGGCGGTCCGTCACACGTCTGCGCGCGAAAGGTGATCGCCGTAGTCCGCGGATCGAGGCCGCGTACCCAGCCGGTGCCCTCGATGAGCGCGCTCGCTCGAGTCGTGCCGATCGCTGTCGGCGCGATGCTTGTCGCCGGTGCCCACGCCTGGGGGCGCTGGCTTCAGAACCGCGGGTATCGCCTGTGGCTGAACGATCCGCCGCTCCTCTCGCAATTCGACCCGCGGCTGCCCGAGGGAGGGCTGGGGGTACTCGCGCTCGCGGCGTCCTTCGCGCTGGCGGGCGCCGCGGTGCTCGCCGCTCCGCGGCTTGCCGCCCGGCTGCCATGGCGGTCCTTGCTCCTGCTCGCCTTTGCCGTGACGGTTTGCTGGGCCGCGTCGCTCGCGCTGTTCGACGGGACCGAGGGCCTGCTCCGATCGCCCACCAGTCCAAACGACTACCTACACGATCTGCCGCTCGTCGGCTCGGCGGTCCCATTCCTCCAGGACTTCGTCGAGCGGATCGGCGGGTATGCGACCCACGTACGGGCGCACCCACCCGGAATGATCCTCCTGCTTTGGGCGATGGATGGAATCGGGCTGTCCGGTCCCTGGTGGCTCGTGGCGATCGAGCTTGCGGGTGGCGCCGCCGCGGGGGTGGCCGCGCTGGTCGCGCTACGCGAGCTCGCCGGAGAGGGCGTCGCCAGGGCAGCCGCGCCGTTCGTGGCGGTCGCGCCGGCGGCGATCACCATCGGATCCTCCGGCGATGCCTTCTTCGCGGGCGTGGGAGGCTGGGCGGTCGCGCTGATCGTGCTCGCGACCGGTCGTGACGGAGGCAGAGCGGACGCGCTCGCGATCGCCGGCGGCTTCTTATTCGGCGCGACGATGTTTCTGTCCTACGGGCTCGTGCTGCTCAGCGTGATCCTGCTCACGGTCGCCGTCGGCCGTCGACGGGTGCGCGCGGTCCTCGTCGCGGCCATCGTTTCCGCTCTGGTCGTGGCCGCGTTCGTGGTGGGGGGCTTCTGGTGGGTCGAAGGGCTCCTGGCTACCCGCCTGCAGTACCTCGCCGGCGCTGCCCGTGACCGGCCCTACTTCTACTTCGTCGTCGCGAACCTCGCGGCGTTCGCGATCGTGATCGGGCCGGCGGCGTGGATCGGCCTGGCGCGCCTCCGCGACCGCCGGGCCTGGATGCTCGTCGGCGGTGCGCTCATCGCAGTCGCGCTCGCTGATGTTTCCGGGATGTCGAAGGCAGAGGTCGAACGGATCTGGCTGCCTTTTGTCCCGTGGGTGCTGCTCGCCTCCGCGGCCGTCCCCCACGAGATGCGGCGGGGCGCCCTGCTGCTGTCGGTCGGGACCGGGCTCGCTCTGCAACTGGCGTTGACCCGGCCGTGGTGACCCGGGTCATGGTCACGGGCGGCGCCGGGTTCGTGGGATCACACGTCGTCGACGAGCTCGCCGCCCTCGGCATGGAGGCGGTGGCTCTTGACGCGCTGCATCCCGCCGCCCACGCCGCAAAGCCTTCGTACCTCAGTCGGGATGCGGAGCTCGTCGTGGCCGACGTTCGGGACACCGAGAGAGTCGAGTCCGCCCTGCGAGGCGTCGACGCCGTCTGCCATCAGGCCTCGATCGTCGGGATCGAGCGAGGTCCGAGCGACCTCGCCCGATACGTCTCGCACAACGACGTCGGGACGGCGTCGCTGCTGACCGCGATGCATCGCATTCGGTTCCGCGGTCGGCTCGTGCTCGCCAGCAGCATGGTCGTCTACGGGGAGGGGCGGTACCGGTGCCCCACCCACGGCCATGTCCGCCCCCCTCCGCGGTCCCCCGACCGCCTGCAGGCGGGCGACTTCGAGGCGCACTGCCCGTTCTGCGAGGCTTGCCTCCGGCCGGACCTGGTCGACGAGGATGCGCCGCTCGAGCCTCGGAGCGTCTACGCGGCGACCAAGGCGCACCAGGAGCACCTGTGCTTTGTCTTCGGGCGTGACGCGGGGATCGCCGTCACCGCCCTCCGGTACCACAACGTCTATGGCCCGCGGATGCCGCGAGACACGCCCTACGCGGGCGTGGCGAGCATCTTCCGGAGCGAGCTCGAAGCCGGGCGGCCGCCGAAGGTCTTCGAGGACGGGCTTCAGCTCCGGGACTTCGTTCACGTTCGAGATGTCGCGACCGCGAACGTGCTCGCCCTCACGGCCGCCGAGCCGGTGACCGGCCCGCTGAACGTCGCGAGCGGAACGCCCAGGACGATCGGGCAGATGGCGTCCGCGCTGGCGTCGGCATTCGGGCCGGCCGCACCGGCGCCGATCGTCGTCGGCGGCTCTCGCTCCGGCGACGTGCGACACGTCGTCGCTTCACCCGGTAGGGCGAGGGAGCGGCTGGGGTTTCGAGCGCGGATCGGATTCGAGCCGGGAATGCGCGAACTCGCCACCGCTTCGACCCGGGATCCTGTCCCATCGCGCCGAAGGACCGAGTCCTAGGTACGCCATCGGTACCCCCCTCCGGACCCGCTGATATTTCAGGTCACGCGGGAGCCCGCCTCGTTCTCGTGGTCCACTCCTCGGGAACGTTCACGTCGAAGACGTACTTCGACGAAGCCGGCAATCCGACGCACAACGTCCTTACCGTGAGCGACTTCCACGTCGAGTGGTCGAACCCAATCTCCGGCAAGTCGCTGACCACGCCTCTGGCGGGTCCGTTCGTGACGACCTACGGGCCCGATGGCTCGGCCACGATCACGGTCCCGGGCAACGATGGGCGCTTCGTGGTCGCCAGCGAGGGCATCGTCTTCGGCACCGTCGGTCTGTTGATCTACAACGTGGAGGATCTCGAGGATCCGAGCTCATCGAGATCGTCTTCTCCGCGGGGATCCAGGACGCGAGTCCCCTTCCCCTCGGTGTGTTCGGGACTTGCCTATCTGCGAGTGACCGAAGGGCGGTCCGAACGAGGAGGTCAGCGGAGAGAAATCGTGGACTCAGAGCGCGACGACAACCCCGAGTTCGACGGTCTGCTCCGGGGGGAGCCGCAAGTATCGCGCTGCGCTGGTCGCGTTCCGCGACATCAGGGCGAAGAGATGCTCCCGCCACATCGCCATGCCGGGCCGAGGCGTCACCTGGATGGACTCCCGCCCGAGGAAATACGTGACCGAATCAAGGTCGACGTCCAACTTCATCGCCGACAGCGCTCGGGGGACGTCTGGATCCTCCATGAACCCGAACCGCAGGACGACCTCGTGAAACCCTTCCCCTAGGTCCATCATCTCCGTGCGTTGGAGCTCGTGCACCCGCGGCCGCTCCTCTGTGATGACGGAGATCACCAAGATCTGCTCATGCAGCGAATCGTGGTAACGGAGCGTGGCAAGCAACGCGGGTGGCGTGACTCCGGGCGTGCCGAAGAGGTACGCGCCCGTCCCGGGCGCTCGAATGGGCGGGTGGTCGGAAAGACTCCTCACGAACTCAGTGAGCGGAAGCCCCGCATGAAGCCGTTCCCGGATCAGCCGCCGCCCTGTGTGCCACGTCGTCTGTGCCGTGAAGATGAGTGCCCCCATGACGAGCGGGAACCAGCCTCCGCTTGGGATCTTGAACAGCGTGGCCCCGAAGAATGAGAGATCCACCACGAAGAAGACCGAGCACAGAGGGACGGCGAGTGCTGCCGGCCAGTGGAACCGGTCCAGGATGACCACGAAGAACAGGATGGTGGTGATGAGCATCGTTCCGCTCACGGCCAAGCCGTAGGCCGCCGCGAGGTTCTCCGACCGTCGGAATCCCAGGACGAGCCCGACGCAGGCGAGCATCAGGAACCAGTTCACCGACGGGATATAGATCTGGCCGATATGGCTCTCCGACGTGTGCCTGATGTACACCCGAGGGCTGTAGCCAAGCTGCACGGCCTGCCTCGTCAGCGAGAAGGCTCCCGAGATGAGCGCCTGCGAGGCGATCACCGTGGCCGCCGTGGCCAGCACGACGAGCGGGTACAGCGCCCACGCCGGCGACAGCCGGTAGAACGGATTGTCGATGGCGCTGGGATCACCGATCAGCAGGGCTCCTTGTCCAAAGTAGACGAGGACGAGGCTCGGGAGGACCACGCCGTACCACCCCAAGGCGATCGGCTTGCGCCCGAAGTGACCCATGTCCGCGTAGAGCGCCTCGCCCCCCACGACGACGAGGATCACCGCACCGAGCACCAGGAATCCCAAGGTGCCGTGGTGGACGAAGAACGAGACCGCCTTGGCCGGGTTCATAGCCCCCAGAACACCAGGTCGCTTGACGATCTGCGCAGCACCGAGTGTGCCTATGACTGTGAACCACACGGCCATCACGGGCCCGAACATGCGGCCGATCGAGGCCGTACCCCGATGTTGCAGGAGGAACAACAGGACGAGGATCACGATCGCCACTGGAACCACGAGCGCGTGAAGCGCCGGCGTGGCGACCTCGGTGCCTTCAACCGCGGCCAGCACTGAGATCGAGGGCGTGATCATGCCGTCGCCGTACAGGAGTGCGGCGCCGAACAGACCGAGCAACACGAGGATCCGGCGCCGGCGTCGAGTGGCAGGCTCTCCGGCACGGATCAGGGCGACGAGCGCGAGGATGCCTCCCTCCCCCTCGTTGCTCGCCCGCATCACGAACCCCACGTACTTGACCGAGATCACCAGGATCAGCGACCAGAAGATCACCGAAAGGAGCCCCAGGACGTTCGCCTCCGAGACCGCAAGGGGGTGAGCCTGGAACGCCTCGCGCATGGCGAACAGCGGGTTCGTGCCGATATCGCCGTACACGACCCCGAGCGCGCCGAGCGCCAAGGCGGCAGTTCGTTGGTCGCGCTGCGGCCCAACGCGAACCGGTTCGGCGGGCTTCGAATCGTCCACGACTCCCACTCGTCGGTGTCCTCCTCGGCCTGAAGGCGGATGGTATTCCTTCGTGGCTCCCGGATCCCTTCATGGCCCCATGAGGCCCGCTTAGCGTGGCCACGACGATCAAGCGAAGACGTGGCCCGTGTCTCACGATTGCGGGGGCGGTGAAGCGAGGAGACGGCGAAACGGTTGATGCTCTTCATCGCCATCGTGCTCATCGTGGTCGGCGTGGGCCTTCTCGTGAGCAGCGTCGCCTTGCTTTCGACCTAACTAGGAGCTCGTCCGGCGCCCAAGCGACGCGCGACCGCGTCGCGCCTGATCTGGAGGAGGGACCGCATCGAGACAGTCATCCCTCCCCTCAGGTCTCGGTTCCCGTCGTCGCTGTCGCCGTTTTCGTGATCGGCCACCTCCTCCTCGCACGGTACCGGAGCCGCCTCGTGCGCCCCGAAGCGCGATGAGTTCCGCCCTCTGGTGGAGTCCAATGCTGATCGCCGGAACGAGCAACGCCATGCGAGGAGGCACAACCATGGCACGTGAGCACGAGGGGCCAACGGTGTCTGGGCGACGAGAGGCTGAGGAGAGGGATTGGCTACCACACGGGCGACGCCGACGAGGCCAGAGCGGTATCTGCTGAGGCGGCGCCTCCTTCCGCTGTACGCGGCGGCCTTCCTGCAGAACCTGGCCCTGTGGGTGCCCATAGAGAAGCTGTTCATGACCACGATCGGTTTCAACCCTGCCTCGGTCGGGGTCATGGCCGCCGTGTACGCCATCGTCGTCCCGGTGCTGGAGGTGCCGTCAGGGGTGCTGGCAGATCGGTGGAGTCGACGTGGCGTGCTGATCCTCGCCTCGATCGCCGCGATCCTCAGCGTCCTTATCGGTGGTCTTAGCCAGAGCGTCGCGGTCTACATGGTTTCCGCGGGCTTTCTCGGCGTGTTCTTCGCGCTGCAGTCGGGCACGCTCGAGTCAGTCGTCTACGACACCGTGCTCGAAGAGACGGGGGGCAGTGACGCGTTCGAGAGGACCATCGGTCGTGTCCGGTTCGTGGAGAGCCTCGCGCTCGTCGCAAGCGCCCTGGCCGGCGGCGCGATCGCCGCCGTCGCGTCGCTGCGGGTCACGTACTTCCTGACGGCGCCGTTGCTCGCGGGCTCTGGGGCGGCGTTGCTTCTGTTCCGGGAGCCACGGTTGCACAAGGCGGAAGAGGAGGAGTCGCTTCGCCGCCAGGTGGCCAGCACGTACCGGACGATCCTGGCCCCGGGTCGGCTCCGGGCCGTGGTAGCGCTGACCGTGGCCGGATCCGTCCTGATGCAGGGCATGTTGGAGTTCGGCCCCCTGTGGCTGGTCGCGCTGGTCGTGCCCGCGTTCCTGTACGGCCCGCATTGGGCGGGCCTCACCTCGGCGCTCGGCCTGGGCGGGCTCCTCGGCGCGCAGGCCTGGATCACGCGGCCCTGGGTGGTGGGGCTCGTGGCGGTCGCGATCGTCGGGTGCTGTGTCGTCCTGGCCCTGAGCCATCAGGCGCTGCTGGTGGTCGGGGTGCAGGTGTCGCTGACCTTGCTGGTGGTCGCGGTGAGCATCCCGGTGTTGCGACGGCTGCACGATGCGGTGCCGTCATCGATCCGGGCGGGAGTGGCATCAGGCGTGGGGACGCTCACCTGGTTGACGTTCGTTCCGTTCGCGCTTGTGTTCGGAGCGGTCAGCGAAGGAGCAGGCGTGGATCGGGCAGGCTGGCTGCTGGTGGCGATCGGAGCGGTGGCCGCGGTGCTGCTCATCGTCGTGCTCCCCCGGGCCCCGGCTCCGGTTCGCGAGGCCACCCCCGTCGTTCCAGCTCCGGCACCGGAGGGGGGGCTCGTGTTTCCCGTCGATCGGTTCGTACCCCCAGACCATCCGGAATTGGCGGGCCACTGGGCGAACCCTCCCGCCGCTTGGGACACCCTCGGCGTCGCCGTCGACGGCGCTGGAGCCCTGGAACAAGCGCGAGAAGCCATCGCTGAGATGCCGCCAGCCCTGCGGGAGGTGATCGTCCTTCGCGACGTGGAAGGGCGAGCGCCCAGTGAAGTACGACAAGCATTGGAAATTCGTCCCGAAGATGAGGAAGCCCTACTCCATCAGGCCCGCGGCCTCGTTCGCGCGCGGCTCGAACGTCACTTCGAGGGGAGAGGGAGTACTGATGAACAATAGCGCTCCGGGGACAGAGGACCTGCGGTGCATCGAGGTCGTCGGCCTGGTGACCGCATACCTCGACGGCGAAGTGGACCAGGGGCAGCGCAGACGTGTCGACGCGCATCTCCAAGAGTGTCGGGGCTGTCAGGCTGCGATTGGCCAATTCCGGACGGTCATCCGCCTCGCCGGTCGGCTGACCGCGGCGGACGTCGCAGACGTCGACCCGCTGATCCGCGACCGCCTCGCGGCCACACTGCGGGTACCTAGGCGGCGCTAGCCGCCGAGGTCCGTCCTGGATCCCTGTGGCTTTAGCCCCGGACTTCCGGTAGCAGTGGCACCTAGCCCGAGCGGGATCGCCGACGAACGTCGCCGACTTGGTCCCGTAGAGTCGGTGGATGCGACCGGTGGGTCTGGTCGGGATCCCGTCGAACTCGAACGGAACGACCGGTGGGGTCGCCGGCGCGCCGGCCGCGCTTCGAGAGGCCGGCCTCGTCGAGGTGCTCGAGCGCCACGTCGACCTCCGCGACTTCGGGGATCTCCTCCTGCCCGAACCGACGCCCGAACGCGATGTCGAAACGCATCTCATCAATCCGGGCGGGGTCGCTCGCCTGGTGCGCCTGGTCCGACACGCGGTGGGTACGATCCTCACCGACGGACGGTTCCCGCTCGTCATCGGGGGCGACTGTCCGCTGCTCTTGGGCTGCCTGCTCGCAGCGCGGGCAGGCGAGCGCATCGGGCTTCTGTTCGTCGACGGTCACGAGGATGGCTACGTCCCGACGCAGTCGTCCACCGGCGAGGCCGCGGACATGGAGCTCGCGTTCGCGCTGGGTATCGCCGATCTGTCGTGGTCACCTGAGCTCTCCGCTGTCCAGCCCCTTGTCAACACGGCTGACGTGGTGATCCTCGGCGCCCGCGACGCCGAGACCCTGCGTGAGGAGGGCGTCCCTTCTCTCGGCGATCGGGTTCTGCTCGTCGACGGCGAAGCACTCATCCGCGATCCCGGCAGCGCCGCGGCTACGGCGTGCTCCTCCCTGTCCCGGCCTTGGTGGTTCCACCTGGACCTCGACGTGCTCTCGACCGAGGCGCTGCCCGCGATCGATTATCCGCAGCCGGGCGGGCTCGGCTGGGACGAGCTGTCCCTGCTCGTAGCGACCGCCTTGCGCGCGGGACCTGCCGGGTGGGACGTCACGATCTACAACCCTGACCTCGACCCCGATCGAATCCACGCCGACCGGATCATCGCCTTCCTCGCTGCCGCCTTCGGAGCTGCCTGAAGTCATGGGGTGCTCGCCGTACTCGGCGGGCCTCGACCCTCCCGTGTCGCCGCCGTCGGAACGCAACGGAGGTCGTGATTTCCACGTGTTACGGCGATCAGGAGAAGAACTCGTCCATCGCCCGGAGATCGCCGGGGTGCTCCCAGACCTCGACGATGCGGCCTTCTCGGACATGGAGCACGATCGCCTCGCGATCCTGGAGGGGGGCGCGGCCCGCTCGCTCACCCCGAGTGGTCTGCAGCACGACGGCGTGGTCATCGCTTGCCAGCACGTCGTGGACCTCGCCACGGAGCGTCCCGCCGGTGAGCTCACCGAGCCGGCCCATCGCCGCGAACAACTCATGCTTGCCGCGGCGGACGCCGGAGTTCACGCCGCGTCCAGGCGCGTTCCACACGACATCGTCGGCCATCAGCGCATCGATGGTGCTCATGTCGTTCGAGTCGAACGCCTCGAACAGTTTGCGGACGATCTGCTCGTTCGGATGCAAGCGATCCCTCCTTGGTCGGCCCCTGAACGAATAGACCATCCACAGATCGCGGATTCGTCGGTCCTTGGTGCCTTCGCGGTTAGGATCCCCGTCATGGCGCGTCGCGCGGCCGAGGTCTTTGAGAGGACGGAGGCGGAGCTGGTCGCCCGGGCGCGGCTCGGCGACCGCGACGCCTTCGAGCGGCTGACCGCGGGGTACTGGCGCGAGCTCCATCTCCATTGCTACCGCATGCTTGGCTCACTGCACGACGCCGAGGACTTGGTCCAGGAGACACTCCTGCGGGCTTGGCGAGCCGTAGGAGGCTTCGAGTCACGTTCGAGCGTTCGGACCTGGCTATACCGGATAGCCACGAACGCCTGCCTGAACGCGCTGGCAGAGCGCCCACGCCGAGCGTTGCCCAGCGGGCTCGTCCCTTCGTCGAACCCGCTCGACCCCTCGCGCGAGCCCATCCTGGAGCCGGTATGGCTCGAGCCCTACCCGGACCGGCTGCTCGAGGACCTCGGCGATCCGGCCGCGCGGTACGCCCGTCGGGAGGCGATCGAGCTGGCATTCCTGGCGGCGATCCAGCTGCTACCGCCCAGGCAGAGGGCTGTACTGCTCTTGCGCGATGTCCTCGAGTGGAGCGCGGCCGAGGTGGCCGACGTGCTCGACGTGTCGGCGAGTTCCGTGCACAGCGCGGTGCGGCGCGCGCGTGCGACGCTGGCCAAGCGGGCGCCGGGAGACAGCAATGTCACCGCCCCAACCGTCAGCGAACGGGCGCTCCTCGAGCGGTATATCCGAGCGTTCGAGCGGGCGGACAGCCAAGGCCTGGCACGCCTGCTCGCCGAAGACGTGGAGATGACGATGCCGCCCGATCCGACGTGGTTCCGCGGGCGCGCCCACGTGCTCGCCTTTCTTCGGTCCCGCGTCTTCGCCGTCCGAGGAGCCATCGCCGTGGAACCGACAGCCGCGAACCGACACCCGGCCGTGGCGCTCTACGAACGAGGCGCGGACAGCGAGAGGGGGCTGTCCATCCAGGTCCTCACGTACTCCGACGGGCTCGTCGCCAGCATCACGGGCTTCATCGGCGACGAGCTGTTCCCGGCGTTCGGTCTTCCAATCACGCGGCCCAACCTGAAGGCATCACGTTACTCACACCGTTTGGAACGCCCTTCGTAGGACCAGGTGGGGTTGCCAACGCCTCAGGTCGAAGGACTGGAGAAGCTACTGATCTCCGGGCCCAAAAGCGTTCTGCAAGACGACCGTCAGGGCCGATCGATCTCGAAGGTCACATTTCTGAGAGTGAACGTGAGTATCGCGGTCTCCCCCTCGATACGGACCTCTCGATACATGATCCCGTCGACGATCCTGGGAAGTCGGATCGACAGCTCGGGCAGGGATCCCACCACTGGCGTGAGCAAGAGACGCCTGTTGGAGACGGACGGCCTGGCTTCGAACTTCTGACCCCCCTGGTTCGTCTGAACTACGAGCCGGCCGCTCTCCAACTCAATGGTGATCGGGACCGATGCCCCCAGCACTGCGTTCAGGTCGCTCTGCGTGAACTGGGCCGTTCCGTCTCCGCTCTCCGCGCGGATGGTCGTGCTGCCTCCGGCAGCCAGCTGGCTCGGGGAGAACGACACGTCCTCGAGCGTCACCGTCAATTCGTGGATGGGGAGCTTGCCTTCACCGACCGGCCCGTTCGCGTGCACCGTCACCGAAGAAACGTTGCCGGACACAAGCTCGGGGAGGAAGGGAAAGTCGCCCAGCGAGACCGATGGTCGATCGCCCAGGGAAAGGGAGGTCTGGAGACCGCGGCCCAGCCAGTAACCGGTGAGAAGGCGAAGGCCGAAATCCACCGCGACCAGGATCGCCACCAGCACCACGAGGGCGATCAGGAGCCTGCGCATGCCCCGAGCCTAAGCCCATGTCGCCGAGTAGCCGACACCGCTTGATGCGGCCCAGGACCGGCGCATGCGAGGATGAGTCGCGTGGCCGAGACCGCTCTCGCCGATCCATGGCTGAACGGTGTCGATGAGGTCGCCCGGTCGGTAGGCGGCAACAGGACGACCGGGCTATCGTCGGCTGAAGCCTCGGAGCGCTTGGCACGCGTCGGCCCGAACCGGCTCGACAGTGCGACCGAGGTGCCGGCGTGGCACAAGTTCCTCGCGCAATTCGCCGACCCGCTCGTGTACCTGCTCCTCGGGGCGATCGTCGTGTCGTTCGTGGCGTGGGCGCTGGAGGGGGCCGAGGGCCCGCCGTTCGAGGCGATCGTGATCGCGATCATCGTGGTCACCAACGCCGTGCTGGGCTTCGTGCAGGAGCGGAGAGCAGAGGAAGCCGTTGCCGCGCTCCAGCGGATGGCCGCGGCCACCGCGAGCGTCGTCCGCGACGGTGGCGAGGAACGGATCCCGGCCGAGGAGATCGTGCCCGGCGACCTCCTTGTCCTTCGGGAAGGAGACGCCATCAGCGCGGACGGCCGCCTCCTCGACACCGCCTCTCTTACCGTGGCCGAGGCCTCATTGACGGGCGAGAGCGAGCCAGTCGTCAAGGACACCGCCACCCTCGCCGAACCGGTGGCGTTGGGCGACCGCAGGAACATGGTGTTCAACGGCACGGCCGTGACCAGGGGCGGTGGGCGCGCGATGGTGACCGCCACCGGCATGGCGACCGAGATGGGCCGCATCGCGTCGCTCCTCGAGCACACCGAGGAAGAGCGAACGCCGCTCCAACGCGAGATCGATCGTGTCGGCCGAACGCTCGGAATGGCGGTGATCGTTATCGCGGTCGTCGTCGTCGCAACGATCGTGCTGAGCTCCGACCTCCAGAGCGCGAGCGACCTCGTCGAGGTCCT
This sequence comes from Actinomycetota bacterium, assembly GCA_046728055.1. GTDB lineage: Bacteria > Actinomycetota > UBA4738 > UBA4738 > HRBIN12 > AC-69. The sequence continues at coordinate 16,757 of JBKPDU010000063.1, forward strand.
GGTCCTGGGGGTCTCGCTCGCCGTGGCAGCTGTACCGGAGGGCCTGTCTGCCGTCTTGACCGTGGTCCTCGCGCTCGGCGTGCGGCGGATGGCCCGACAACGAGCGATCGTCAAGAAGCTGTCATCGGTCGAGACTCTCGGCTCCGCCTCGGTCATCTGCTCGGACAAGACGGGGACCTTGACCGAGAACGAGATGACGATCCAACGCGTCGTCACCCGCTCGGGCGAAGTCTCGGTGACGGGGATCGGCTACCGGCCCGAAGGCGAGGTACGGCTCGGTGACGACCTGCTCCCGGACGGGCCGTTGCTCGAAGAGGTCCGCGTCGTGCTGGGTGGGGGGAGTCTGGCCAACGAAGCGGTGCTGCGCGAGAACGACGGCGTGTGGACGATCCAGGGCGATCCGACCGACGCAGCGTTTCTCGTCGCGGAGCGTAAGCTCGGCACCACTGAACGGCGCGTCGCCCGCTTCACTCGTGTGGGTGAAGTACCGTTCACCTCCGAGCGCAAGCTCATGAGCAGCATCGAGGCCGACGCCTCGCGCGAGGGCCAGATCGCCATCGTCACCAAGGGCGCCCCCGACGTCCTGCTGACGCGGTGCACTCGCGAACGGGTCGGCGCGGAACACGAGAAGCTGACGAGCGCTCGCAGGGCCCAGATTCTGGCTGCGGTCGACCGCCTCGCCGAGTCGGCGCTTCGCACCCTCGCCGTCGCCTACCGTCCTCTCGAGAGCATCGAGCCGCCGCAGGCCGACGAGTCGATCGAGCAGGATCTCGTCTTCGCCGGTTTGGTCGGCATCATCGATCCCCCACGCCCAGAGGCTGCGGCGGCGATCGCCGAGGCGCGCCGCGCCGGCGTCCGTGTGGTCATGATCACGGGTGACCATCCGCGGACAGCTGCCCGAATCGCCGGCGACCTCGGGATTGGCGGATCCGAGCAGACCGACCGCGAGGCAGCGGCGGTGCTGAGCGGACCCTCGATCGACGCGCTCGATGACCAGGCGTTCGCCGACAGGGTCCGGTCGGTGTCCGTCTACGCCCGGGTCGCTCCCGAGCACAAGCTGCGGATCGTCGACGCGCTGCAGGCCGACGGAAATCTCGTCGCGATGACCGGGGACGGCGTGAACGACGCCCCTGCCCTCAAGGCGGCCGACATTGGCGTGGCCATGGGCATCGCCGGCACCGACGTGGCGAAGGAGGCGGCGAAGATGATTCTCGCCGACGACAACTTCGCCACGATAGTGGCGGCGATCCGCGAGGGACGTGGGATCTTCGCCAACATCCGCAAGTTCCTGCGGTACCTGCTCTCCTCGAACATCGGTGAGGTCCTGACGATGTTCCTTGGGGTGGTCGGCGCCTCCGTGATCGGCCTCGAAGCGGGCGGGGAGGCCGTGGCCGCGCCGCTGCTCGCCACCCAGATCCTGTGGATCAACCTCGTGACGGACTCGGGTCCAGCGCTGGCGATGGGTGTGGATCCTCCACCGCCCGACGTGATGCGCCGTCCGCCTCGGAGGGTCACGGACCGAGTCATCGACCCGGAGATGCAGCTCGGCGTGCTGTTCGTGGGGCTGGTCATGGCCGCAGCCACATTGCTCACGATCGACCTGAAGCTGCCCGGGGGGCTGATTGCGGGATCGGGCGGGCTGGCGGAGGCCCGTACGGCGGGCTTCACGGTGCTGGTTGTGGCTCAGCTGTTCAACTGCCTCAACTCGCGGTCTGAGCGCGACAGTGCCTTCCGTGGCCTGATGAGCAACCATTGGCTGTGGGCCGCCATCGGCGTTTCCCTGGTGCTGCAGGTGCTCGTCGTCCACGTGCCCCTCCTCAACCACGCATTCAGCACCACTCCGCTCTCGGCCGGTGACTGGGGCTTGTGCGCGGCGATGGCCAGCTCCGTCCTATGGATCGACGAGCTGAAGAAACTAATCGTGCGTCGGACGTCGCGAGTACGCAGGAGGCGTGATTCCGATGAACACGGTCCAGGTTCCCGACGAGGAGCGCCGTGATGTCCGACGAGGTGACGCAAGATGTCGCGACCCGCCGGGACAGCCCTTGTCGGATCAGGCGAGCGCCTCCGACGGAGCCGGAGCACCGTCGATGTAGGTGAGCGAGTTCGTCGGAAGCGCAGGCACGCGGGTACCCGGCAATACGATCCCCACCAGGTTCAGGGGATCCGCCGCCGAGATCCGGACGGTCTCGCCCGAACGCGACAGCCTCCGTACGGACCGAAGCACGTCGACGGCCTCGGGAGCCGCGTACTGCTCACCGGAGAATCCATTGACGAACCGGCCGCCCCGGATCGTCCCCCGGGCCTCCATCCGCCGCAGCGCCCACAGCACCTCGCGCCAGGGCACGGCCAGCGACTCGCGTGCAAGGAGATCGCGGAACACAACCCCCCACCGGGCCAGCAGCTGCTCGGCGAGGGCCTCGGCCAGCTCGTCGGGGTCCTCGGTGGCGGCCACTCCCGGAAGCAACGACCACCGCCCTGCCGATCTCGCCGAAACTCCCCTGCTCCCCCTTCGGAGCCGCCGCCGGTCAGCAGCCCTGGGCACGTTTCGCCGGTACAGCAACGAGCGCACGGCCTCGAACCCGTCCGCAGTGACGAGCCCTCGAGCCACCGCCTCCCACAAAGCCTCTGCCACCTCGGCCGGCAGCCGGCGGGTGAGCGTGGCGAGCTCGGACTGGAACAACGCGCCGTGTCTCCGCAGCACTTCAAGCACATCTCCGGTGCGGCCGGGCCCAGGTTCCCGCGGTGTACGAGGCCCTCGCGCCGCCTGCAGCAGCCACTGGAGGTCATCCCGGATCGCCAGCGTGATGGGCGTCGCCCGCGACGGGGTCATGCCGCTGCGCCGAGGAGCCTGGTCCTCCTCGCCGTTTCGGACCGAGAGCCGGCCCCAGGTCACCTCGCCGGAGAGGCAGAGGTCGTCCAGCCACTCGCCCCGGTAACCGACCACTCGGGAGCGCAACACCGCGTCCTCCCAGGCCCCGGCGGCCACCTCGAATCCCTGGAGCTGCTCGACCACGGCGAGCACCCCCAGGCGCCCTTCGCGATGCGTCTCTGGCGCCACGTGCTGCCACCGTAGGAGGAACCGCATGAAGTCCTGGGCCGTGACCGGCTCGATCTCGCGCCGCATGCGCTGCTGTGTGTAGCCGTGGATGCGGGCCACGAGGCGCCGGGCGCAGAACTCCTCGGGACCATCCGGGGAGGCGAAATGTCCCCGGAAGGCGAAGCCCTCCCCCTCCAGCCGCGCCACGGCGATCGCTACCTCCGATTCCGCCAGGCCCGTCGCATCGGCGAGCTCGGGCACGGTCGACGGCCCCCGATACTCGAGATGCCCCCGGAGCAGCTCGGCGGCGGCCGCCTCTCGATCGATCGGAGCCGCGGCGATCGATGATCGGTGGTCGGGCTCGATCCTGGCTCCGGGGAACAGGAGCTCCAGCGCGGGGCGGCGCTCCACGGCACACCACAGCTCGCCGCTCGGCCCGAACACGGTCAGGGCCCGGCGCGCCTCCACCAACTCGTCCAACCAGGGACGCCAGTCCTGGATCGGTCGGAGCCCGACCACCGTCATCAGCAGATCGTGCAGCTCGTCGGCGTCGCGGGGGTCCGGCCGGACCTCCTGGCGGACCCGATCGATGGCCTCGGGGTCGAGCCGGCCCAGGTCACGAGCCTCCACCGGCAGTCCCCGGCGGAGCTGGACGGCGCGGCTACGGCGCTCCTCCAGGGGGGCGTCGTCCAGATAGGTAAACGGCCGCCCGTTCAGGATCTCGTGGGCCAGGACCGACGGCTCAGTGGTGTCTCGTACCACCACCCGAACCAGCCCGGACTCGATGCCGGCCACGAGCTGCCGGAGGCCGTCGATGTCCATGGCCTCGTGCAGGCAGTCGTGGAGGGTCTGGCGAACCAGGGGATGGTCGGGGATCTCAAGGGGGCCCGGTGCAACGTTCTCCTGGCACGCCGCCAGGGAGGGGAACACCGCCGCCATGAGGTCGTCGGCCTCCATCCGCTGGATGGGCGCCGGGTTCTTGCGGCCTCCACGCATCCGAAGCACGGCGAGCGCCCGGTTCAGGTTCCACCGCCATCGCGCCGCAAACATGGGGGAGGTGAGCACCGCCTGTCGAACCACGCCCTCCACCGTCTTCGACGCCAGGAACTTGGGGACACGCTCCAGCGGGAAGCTGTGCTGAGGGCCGAGCGACAGCAGGATGGCGTCGTCGGTGGCCGCGGCCTGAAGCTCGAAGTCGAACGTGACGCAGAACCGCTTGCGGAGGGCCAGACCGAGGGCCCGGTTGAAACGCGCACCGAACGGGGCGTGCCCAACGAGCTGCATCCCCCCGCTCTCGTCGAAGAACCGCTCGAAGACGATGGTGTCTCTCGTTGGAATCACGCCCAGGGCAGCCAGCCCCGCGCCCAGGTAGCGCACGATGGTGTCGGAGGCCGCTTGGTCGATCCCGCACTCCTCCTTCAGCCAACGGCGGGCGCCATCGAGGTCGCCGGCCAAGAGGCGCTCCCCCACCGCCACCCGGAGGTCAGAAACTTCCCCCGACAGCTCCTCGGTCCGTCCCGGGGCCTCGCCCAGCCAAAATGGCACCGACGGCGGCGCCCCCTGGGCGTCCACCACCCGAACGGTTCCCGGCTCGACCCTGCGGATCCGCCACGAGGTCGTGCCGAGCAGGAACACGTCGCCGGCCATGCTCTCGATGGCCCAGTCCTCGTTCACCGTCCCCACGAAGGTGTCGTCGGGCTCGGCCACCACCCGGTAGTCGCCGGTCTCGGGGATGGCCCCGCCGGAGGTCAGCGCGGCCAGGCGGGCGCCTCGTCTTCCCCGGAGTCGCCCGTTCACCCGGTCTCGATGCACGTACGCGGCCCGCCGCCCCCTCCCGGTGCGGATGCCTTCGGAGACCAGCTCGACGACGTCGTCGAAGTCTTGCCGGGAGAGCCCGGCGAACGGGGCCGCCCGACCGACTAGTTCGAACAGATCCTCCTCCGACCACTCCTCGGCGGCGCACTCGGCCACGATCTGCTGGGCCAGGATGTCGAGGGGCGCTGCCGGCTGGATGATTGCGTCCAGGCGGCCGGCCCGAACCCCCCGCAGGAGCGCTGCGCATTCCACGAGCTCGTCCCGAGTGGTTGGGTACAGCACCCCTCTGGGAGTCCCGAACCGGGTGTGGTTCGACCGGCCCACCCGCTGCAGGAACGTGGCCAGGCTCCGAGGCGAGCCGATCTGGCAGACGAGCTCCACGGGCCCGATGTCGATCCCGAGCTCGAGCGACGCCGTGGCCACCAGGGCACGGAGATCCCCGGCCCGCAGACGAGCCTCCACGCGCAGTCGGCGGTCCTTCGACAGGCTCCCGTGATGGGCGGCCACCTGGTCCTCCCCCAGGCGCTCCCCCAGCTGGTGGGCGACGCGCTCTGCCATCCGCCGCGTGTTCACGAACACCAGGGTCGTCCGGTGGTCCGTCACGTGCTTGGCGATCCGATCCAGGACCTCGCCCATCTGCTCGGCTGAGGCGACGGCCCCGAGCTCGTCGTCGGGGAGCTCCAGGGCGAGATCGAGGTGGCGTTGGTGGCCGACGTCGATGATCGAGCACCGCGGCGAGTCATCTGGGTTCGATCGGTCGGCTCCCGCGCCCACCAGGAGCCGGGCCACCGCATCGATCGGCCGCTGCGTCGCAGACAGCCCGATCCGCTGGGGCGCATCATCCACCAGGCGGGCCAACCGCTCCAGCGTGAGCGCGAGGTGTGATCCCCGCTTGTTCCCGGCCACCGCGTGGATCTCGTCGACGATCACGGTTCCGACAGCGCCGAGCATCGTTCGACTGCGCTCCGCCGTCACCAGGAGATACAGGGATTCCGGAGTAGTGATGAGGAAATGGGGCGGGCGCCTCAGCATCGCCGCCCGCTCCGAGGCAGCGGTGTCCCCGGTCCGAACGGCCACCCGGACGTCAGGGGCGGCAAGCCCCAGCTCGGCGGCCACATCGGCGATCTCCCGTAGTGGCGCCTCGAGGTTCTGGTGGATGTCGACCGCCAGAGCCTTCAGGGGGGAGATGTAGACGACGTGTGGCCGGTCGGGGAGGCCGATACCAGCATCGTGGGCACGGTACAGCCGGTCGATGCATACGAGGAACGCCGCGAGGGTCTTGCCTGAGCCGGTGGGCGCCGCGATCAGGGTGTTCCGGCCCGCGGCGATCTCATCCCAGCCCACTTCTTGGGGCGCGGTCGGGCCGTCCGGGAATCGCCGCTCGAACCAGGTGCGGACCGCCGGATGGAGCGTCTCAAGCACTCGGTTACTGTACTGCCCGCCGCGGACAGCCCGGTATGACGAGCGAACCGCCCGGGTAGACGTTGGGAATAGGCTTGTCCCGAGGCCCCTGTAAAGGCTTGGTGAGCGAGTATGACGGTGGTCCGCCTGCCGATCGCCGGTGACTTTCGCGGATCGCGCCACCGTGCCGGTACCCCCGGACGTGCCACAGTGATCCTATGACGGAGCGGGTCGTGAAAACTGAGACTGCGGCCAGCGTGCCACTGACCAACCTCGACCAGCCGTTGTTTGACGGAGCGGATGCCACCAAGCGGAACCTGGTCGACTACCTGGACGCGGTCGGCGACCAGATCCTCCCGGAGTTGCGGGGCCGCCCGTTATCGGTGATCCGGGTCCGGCCGGGCCAGCAGCCCTTCATGCAGAAGAACGTCCCAAAATACACCCCGGAGTGGGTGCCGACTGTGCGGCTCTGGGCCGAAACCTCCCAGCGCGAGGTCGCCTACGCACTCTGCAACGACCGCCGCACGCTGCGGTGGTTCGCCAACCAACGGGCCGTGGAGTACCACCCGACCCTCGTCCGTGCCGAGGACTGGGATCACCCTACCTACCTCGTTCTCGACCTCGACCCGCCGGCCTCCGACGCGTTTGGCCTGGCCGTCGACGCCACCTTGCTGGTCCGGCAGGTGCTGTTCGACGCCGGCCTGGCCGGCACGGTCAAGACCAGTGGTTCGAAGGGCCTGCACGTGTTCGTACCGGTCCGGGACGTGACGGTCGAAGAGGTAGCGGCAGCCACGCGGGCGCTCGCCGCCCGGGCCGAACGCCTCGACCCGGCCCTTGCCACCACCGCGTTCATCCGCGAGGACAGGGGTGGCAAGGTG
>JBKPDU010000064.1:0-12530 GCA_046728055.1 Actinomycetota bacterium
CTCTTTCCTGAGAGTCTTCCCGAGATCAGGGAGCCCCCAGCCTCCAAGGCGATGTCAGGCGGGCTGGACGTCGAAGAACGCGGTCCAGTCGGCGGCCCGGCTGGCCCCATTGCCCAGGATGAACTCCTCCACCATCTCGCGGGCGATGTCGTCGGTGAACTGGACGGGCGGCGACTTCATGAAGTACGCGCTCGGCCCGATGAGCGGGCCGACGACCCCTCGATCCCTGGCCAGCTTGGCGCAGCGGATGGCGTCGATGGCCACCCCGGCGGAGTTGGGGCTGTCCCACACCTCGAGCTTGAGCTCGATGTTCAGCGGCACGTTGCCGAAGGACTGCCCTTCCAGACGGATCTGGGCCCACTTGCGATCCTCCAGCCACGGCACGTAGTCCGACGGCCCGATGTGGATGTCCTGGCGGTCCAGTGGTTTCTCCAGCTGGCTCTGGACCGATTGCGTCTTCGACTGCTTCTTGGACACCAGCCGTTCCCGCTCCAGCATGTTCATGAAGTCCATGTTGCCGCCGAAGTTCAGCTGGTACGTCCGGTTCAGCTTCACCCCGCGGTCCTCGAACAGCTTGGTCAGGATGCGGTGCACGATGGTGGCGCCGACCTGGCTCTTGATGTCGTCCCCGACGATGGGCAAGCCGGCGTCGACGAACTTGCGAGCCCACTCGCGGTCTGACGCGATGAACACGGGCAGGCAGTTGACCAAGGCCACCTTGGCGTCCAGGGCCGCCTGCGCGTAGTGCTTGGCCGCGACCTCGCTTCCGACGGGGAGGTAGCACACGAGCACGTCGGCTCGGACGTCGCGAAGCACCGTCGCCACGTCGACGGGCGCCTGCTCTGACTGGGCGATGACCTCGTTGTAGTACTTGCCCAGGCTGTCGAACGTGGGGCCCCGCTGGACTGTTACCCCGGTGGGGGGCACGTCGGCGAAGCGGATCGTGTTGTTCGGTTCGGAGAAGACCGCCTCGGCCACGTCCTTGCCAACCTTCTTGGCGTCGACGTCGAAGGCGGCCACGACCTCCACGTCCGAGACGTGGTACGGCCCGAGCTGCGTATGCATGAGGCCCGGCACCCGGTCCTCCGGGTTCGCATCCTTGTAGTACTCCAGTCCCTGGACCAATGACGAGGCGCAGTTGCCAACGCCCACGATCGCGAGCCGGACCTTGCTCATATCGTGCGCTCCTTTCTGCGAAGCGCTCGGGACTTGCGGCGCTTCGCCCCCTCTCTCATCGAATCGGCGTGGCGTCGCTCCGCCGCGATGAGCCCATTCAGCCAGGCGATGTCCTGCTCGGTTGACTCGCGGCCGTGGCGCATCAGCGAGAGCGTGTACGTGTCGAAGCCCTCACGGGTGGCCGTGAGCGAGGCGGTGATGGTGGAGAGTCGTTCCTCTAGGAAGGCCCGCCGGCGCTCCAGCAGCCGGATCCGGGTGTCGGGCGCCAGGTACTTGAAGAACGCGAGGCGAACCCGGAACCGGTTGTCCTCGGACGAGGACTCGGCGCCGGCCTCCTCCAATAGTCGCCGGAAGAGCTCCTCGCCCTTCTCGGTGATTCGGTACACGTTCTTGCGCCGGCCGACCTCCTGCTCGGCGAAGACGCGCTGGACGGCGCCCTCGCGCTCCAGCCGCCGGAGCGTCGGGTACAGGGAGCCGTAGGAGACCCGCCAGAACCCTCCGAGCGTGTCGGTCAGCCGCTTGGAGAGCTGGTAACCGTGCATGGACCGTTCCTTCAGCAGGCCCAGGATCGCCAGCTCGAGCATGGTGTTTCTCACCCCTGAGTTGCGTTTCGATATATCGGACCGATATATCGAACCATGACCGCGGGGCGGGCGTCAAATCGGGCAGGGTCAGGCCGGGGTCAGGTTCGGGGCTTCGACGTTCGAGGCTTCGCCGTTTTGGGCTTCGCGCTCTTCTTCGACGCAGTAGCTCTCGCAGTTCGGGACCTGGACGTTCGGGGCGCGAAGCCCTGGGGGCGGTGCGACTTCATCCACTGCTCATGGGGCGGCACCGGCTCCCCGATCACGTGGAGGAAGTAGTACGAGCCCAGATCGCCCAGGAACTTGAACCGCTTGACCAAGTCGGCCGAGAGCGCCTCGAAGTCCTCGTGCGACCGCAGGTACTTGTCGAACCCGCCGAACTCGTCCTCCAGTGCGAGCAGGGTCTCGGCGTTCTCCACCGTGGCCTCGAGCTTGCGACGGTTGCGGATGACCCGCGTGTCCTCCGCCAGGGCGTCGATCTCCTTCGGCGTCAGGTTCGCCACCCTGTGGGGGTCGAAGCCGAAGAAGGCTTCCCTCGTCCCGTCCCACTTGGCCTCGACCACCCGCCAGCTCATGCCGGACTGGAACACGGCTTTCGACATCACGTCCAGGTAATCGGCCAATCCCTTCGGCCTGATCTGCGTGGGGCCTTCCATCGTGCCTCCCCTCCGTGGACCGGACCTCACCATCCGTTCAGCGCTCGGCGCGCGGGCCCGAGCCGCCATCGCCCCCGCCCTGCTGGAGGAACCGCTCGATCTCCGAGACCAGATCCTCCCCCGAAGGTTGCCCCTGCTCGTCGGCCATCTGCTCCAGGCGCGTGACATATTCCCTGGACTCCTCGCTCTCCTCCACCGCCTGGTCGAGACGCCCGCGTTGTGTCATCGCCTCGTCGGGAAGCGCGCCGAGGGGCAGCTCGACCCCCAGGTGTCGACCGGCGTGCTCCAGGAGCCCGATGGTGGCCGAGGCGAACGGACCGCCGACGTAGTGCGGGACCTGTGCGTAGAAGCCGACGGCGGGCAGCCCGGCGCTGGAGACGGCGAGCTCGATCGTGCTCAGGGCGGCGGACGGGACTCGGAGCAGGCCCTCGGGGCCCTGCTGCTCGTCCTCGGCCAGTAGCCCCGGCTTGGATGAGGTGGCCAGGATCGGCACGGGCCTCGTGTGGGGGACGGCCGCGGGGATGGCGCCCAGGCTGACCCACTCCACCACCCCGAGCTTGAGCGCGATCTCCAGCACATCCTGGGACAGTTCGCGCCACCGGAAGTCGGGCTCGGGTCCGGTCAACACGAGGAGATCACGGGATCCGTGCCGGGCGCGCTTCAGGGTGAGATCGGGCCACACCAGGTCGGTCAGCTTCCCGTCGAGGACGTCGAGGACCGGCCGGCGCGATCGATAGTCGTACAGGGTGTCGGGGTCGAACGTCGCCACGGGCTCGCCCTCACCGCCGACGAGCATGGTCGCCGCGGTGGATGCGCCGGCAGCGTCGATCCATCCATCGAACGCCGCGACGATGGCCGGAGCAACGAGCTGCTCTGGGGGATCCGACAGTCGATACAGGCTCATCGAATGAGGATAGCCGGGGGCGGTTCGACCATCGAGGCCGTCTCCGGCTCGGCTAGCATGGCCCCATGGACCGCCCGGTCTCGATCCCCTACGCGGCCGCGGGCATCGAGCGGCCGTTCGAGCCCCAGGACCTCGTAGTGGCGAACGACGCGGTGGTTCGCATCGCCGCCATCGATGGCGAGTTCCCGTGGCATCACCATGAAGAGGACGAGGTGTTCCTGTGCTGGGAGGGCGCCTTCCGCATCGAGCTCGAAGGCCTTCCCGAGGTCGAGATGCACACTGGCGACATCTTCACGGTCCCGCACGGGATCGAGCACCGCCCGGTGGCGCCGACCCGGGCCATCGTTCTCCTCCTGGAGCGACCCGAGACCCTTCAGTACGGCAATCGGTGAGATCGCCGATCGGTTAGACGGCCCTTCGATACCACCTCACTGCAAGCGGCGCCGCGACCACGATGATCGCCACGATCCACGCCAGGGATTGGAGCACATAGCTCGTGGTCGGCCCTCCCACCATCAGGGCGCGAACGGCGCTCGCGGTGACGGAGACGGGCTGATGCTCCGCGAACACGCGGAGCCATTCCGGCATCGTCTGGGTTGACACGAATGCGGAGGAGGCGAACACGAGTGGCGCGAGGATGGGGAACGCCGCGGCCTGTGCGGTCTCCGGATCGCCCACTGCCAGCCCCACGAACGCGAACACCCACGACAATGAGTAGGCGAACAGGAGCACGAGTCCCACGCCGGCCAGGAACAGGACCACGTTGGTATGCACCCGGAACCCCACGGCGAATCCGACCAGCGTCACGAGCACCATGACGAACACGTTGCGCGCGAAGTCGCCGATGGTCCGGCCGGCCAGGACCGCGGACCGAGCCATCGGAAGTGAGCGCAATCGCTCGAGCAGGCCGCTCTTCAGGTCCGTGGCCATGCCCACGGCGGCCGCGATGGCCCCGAACACGGTCAGCTGCACGAAGACCCCCGGCATCAGGTAATCGACGTAGGGATAGGGGAAGCCCGGCAGCTCGACCGCGCCTCCGAACACGTATCGGAACAGCAGCACGAAGATGACGGGCTGGATCGTCGAGAACACGAGGAGCTGCGGCACGCGCCGGTACGTGATCAGGTTGCGCTCCGCCATGGCAAGCGTGTCGGACACGGCGCCGGTCAGACGGCTCAGCCCACGGCGCTCGGTGGGCATCGGAACGGCGATGGATGTCTGGCTCATCGTGCAACTCCGATCTGAGCCGACTCTCCCGCCGGCTCCGTCGCGGGTTCGGCGTGGCGTCCGGTGAGGGCGAGGAAGACGTCGTCGAGGCTGGGCTCGCGAACGGTGAGCGAGGATGGCGAGAGTCCCCGACCGTCGAGCGTCCTCAGCACGTCCATCAGGACCCCCGGGCCTTCGGATGACAGTCGAAGCATGGTCCCCTCGAGCTCAGGCCCACCGTTCAGCATGGCCAGGGCCCCTTGGGCCCGAACGGCCTCGGCTTCGTCGCGCATCCCGATCTCGATGACGGTGCTGCCCAGGTTCGCCTTCAGTTCGGCGGGTGTGCCCTCGGCAATGACCCGGCCGACGTCGATGACGGCCACCCGGCCGGCCAGCCGATCCGCCTCCTCCAGGTACTGCGTCGTGAGCAGCACCGTTGTGCCCTCGGACACGAGCTCACGGATGGTTTCCCAGAGCGCGTTCCGGCTCTGCAGGTCCAGCCCGGTCGTCGGCTCGTCCAGGAAGAGCACCGGCGGTCGTTGTACCAGCGCCGCCGCGACGTCAAGTCGCCGACGCATTCCCCCCGAGTACGTGCGGACCGGGCGATCGGCCGCCTCGGAGAGGTCGAAGCGCTCGAGGAGCTCGTCGGCCCTCGATACGATGGCTTGCCGTGGCATCTGGGCCAACTTGCCGACAAGGCGCAGGTTCTCCTGCCCGGTGAGGTTGGGATCGACCGCCGCGAACTGTCCGGCGAGCCCGATCCGGTAACGGACCGCATCGGCATCCCGAACGACGTCGTAACCGAGGATCTCCGCGCGGCCCTCGTCGGGGGAAAGGATCGTGGTCAGGATCCGGATGGCCGTTGTCTTGCCGGCGCCGTTCGGGCCAAGGAACCCGAAGATGGTCCCGGCGGCCACCTGGAAGTCGATGCCACCGAGGGCGACTACCGATCCGAACCGCTTGGTCAGCCCCTCGGCCCTGATGGCGATGCCGTTCTGGCTCTGGCTCACGGGCGCACCTCCCTTCGGAGATCGAACGACACCCTACGCCCGATAGTTGAGCAACGGCAGCGCCAGTCGACCCGTCCTGATCGACGGGTCACAGGATCTCGACGGCGTCCCTCACGAGCTCGGTACACCACACGATCGCGATCGCGGCGAGCACGGCCCTTCCGATCCATGCGGCGGGTGGCGAGTTCCAGACGGACGCGATCTGCGGCGCTGCCCGAGACAACAGCACGGCAGCAAGGATCAGAGCCAGCACGGCCAGGCCGCCGATGCCGAGGAACAGCAACGGGAGCAGCAGGACGAGTCCGACGATCCACACCCGAGAACGCATGAACGCCGAGTCGTCTGCGAGGGACCGTTCGGCGAGCACGCTCGTGGCAACGCCGTAGGCGACTGGGAGGACGACGAACATCGCCACGGCCAGGCCGAGCGGCTGCAGGAGCGTGAAGTCGATCCCGCCGGGACGGATGACCGTCGCGCCGCCGACGATGCCTGTCAGTGCGCCAAACAGCCACCGCCGGCCTGGTTCGGGAAGCCACCCGCGCACCACCAGGTAGACCAAGCCTCCGATGATCCCCAGGACGGTCGTGACGACCACGAGGAAGACGGTCTCCCCGCTGAAGATCCCGATGGTGAAGCCGTCGTCGGTCTTCAGCCCGCGAAGCGCGGGGTCGGACGTCAGTCGCAGGACGAACATCGCCAACCGTCCACCGATGCCCCCGATCACTGCACCGGCCACGGAACCGGCCACGGCGGCGGCGGCAACTGGCCGTCCGCTCGCCAACAGGTCTTTCCGCGCCTTCGGCGTCTCGAGGCTCACGCTGACGAATCGTGGCCGGTGGGCGATCTTCGCGCCAACCCGGCTCCCTCAGGCCGCGAGCAGACCGATGCCCAGGGCAGTCACCCCGAGTCCGAGCGACACCGCGCCGGCATAGAGCAACCAGATCAACCGGTTGGGCTGGGTCACACCGCGCCCCATGGAGGAGAAGAAGAACCCGGCGGGCATGAGGATCGCAGCGAGCGGCACCCCGCTCCTCGCGATCGTCCCCCACAGTCCGCTGACGCCCGCAGCCCCAACCAGGATCAGGCATACCAGGGACAACGTGACCAGGACGCCGGCGTGCGCGTGCCCGGCCCGAGCGAAGGCGTGCTGGAACCCGGTCACGGTCTCTCGTCCGCGGACGATCCGCAACATGTAGATCCCGCCGGACTCCACCGCGACGATCGCGAGCAATAGGATCCCGGCGGTGTTCCGCGTGTCGTTCGACAGGAGCGTCTGTCCGAGCATGTTCTCCCTCCCTCGACGAAGGCCTCGCTCGTTGATACATCACTCTGCTCTGTGCTTCCACGCGACGAGCGACAACGGAACGCCCCTTCGCTTTCTCGGGAAGAAGGGTAGGATGCTGCCTCACGCAACTCGAAGGAGGAGGGGAAGATGACCGACTACCTGCTGCTGTTCAGCGGCGGCAAGATGCCCGAGACCGAGGCCGAGCAGGCCGACGTCATGAAGGCATGGAACGTGTGGATGGAGAACCTCGGCCCAGCACTGAAGGACGGGGGGAACCCGTTCACCCCTCAGGCCAAGACCATCGACGCGAGCGGAGCGGTGACCGACGGTCCCGTTGGATCACCGGCGAGCGGGTACTCCATCATCCAGGCGAACTCGCTCGACGAGGCGGTCACGATGGCAAAGGACTGCCCGGTCCTTGCGGGTGGGGCCAAGATCTCGGTGTACGAGACCTTCGCGGTCATGTAGCTCATCCCACCGTGACGCGGCGCGCGTCGTTGGCGATTCAGCTCGACGTGAGTGCGTTCATCAAGCGGCGGAGCGCGCCGCCGAGCGCATACCGCTCGGCGAGGGAGACGACCGTCGGGTCGGGCACCACTCGGGGGCGCGTCAGGTCGACCTCGGCGATGGGCAGATCCGTGGGGATGGTCACGACCTTACGAGCGCGCTCGACGTAGTCGAGATCGCGACGGACCTTGCTGAGGGCGATCCCCTGGTCGGATCCCCGTGCCGCAGCGATGATGCCGTCGAGGCTCCCGTATCGGGCCAGGAGACCCGCGGCAAGCTTGGGCCCGACGCCGCGGACCCCCGGCAGTCCATCAGAAGGATCCCCGCGCAGCACGGCGAAATCGAGATAGGCCCGACCCGGGATCTGATACTTGTTCGTGATGTAGGTTTCGTCGACTCGGTCAACCTCGGAGACGCCTCGCCGCGGATACAGCACGAGGATGTTCGGATCGCGCACGAGTTGGAAGAGATCCCGGTCGCCAGAGACGATGGCCACCCGGCCCGGCGCGCGCTGGGCAAGGGTCCCGATCACGTCCTCGGCCTCGTAGCCGGGATACCCGACCACCTGGATCCCGCATCCCGCGAGGATCTCCAGGATGAGCGGGATCTGGGGGGCGAGCAACTCCTCGGCCCGCTCCTGCGGGCTCCCCGGCTCGGCTCGTTGCGCTTTGTAGGAGTCGATCAGCTCGACGCGCCACTCCGGTCGCCAGTCGTCGTCCGCCGCACAGCACATGAAGTCCGGGTCGTGGGTGGCGACCAGGCCCTCGAGCATGCCGAGGAATCCGTAGGCCGCGTTGACCAGGGTTCCGTCGGGAGCCTTGACCGTGTCGGGGACGGCGAAGAGCGCCCGATAGATCAGGCTCGCGGAGTCGACGAGGAGCGTGAGGCCGGCGTTGGTCATCCGCTATTCCCCGACTTGGTCGCCTGACGGCGCAAGAACGAACGCGTCGATGGGATGACCCTTGAGCGAAACGGATCGACGCTGGAGAGCCGCATCGATGACTCCCGCCCCGGCAGCAACCTGTTCGGTGAGGAGGACTTCCCCCATCGCCGCCTGCGATGCGAGGTGCGCAGCGATGTTGACCGGGTCGCCGAGCGCGGTGAAGTCGCTCGATTCGTTGGAACCGACGATGCCGACGAACGCCGGGCCGGTGTGCACACCGGCTCCGAGCGGAACCCATGGACCTTCGGTGGATCCGTGACCCGTGGCCCGGAGCAGCTCCTCGGCCGCCTCGATCGCGCGCTTGGCGTGCTCGCGACCGGTCATGAACGGGACGAACAGCCCCACGACCTCGTCGCCCACGAATTTCTCGACGATCGCATCGCGCTCGATCAGGACCTCGCTCGACACCCTGTAGAAGTGGTTCATGAGCCTGGTGAAATCCAGCGCCGACATCTCTCGGGCGAGCTTGCTCGAGCCGCGAACGTCGGCGAACAACATCGACAACTCGACCTCTCCCCCACGGATCTCCTCATGCAGGGCCGCACTGGGACAGGCCTTGGCGTGGGTCTCAAAACCCCGGAAGCAGCGCCCGCAGATCTTCGGGTTCTTCTCCCAGGGCGTGTACCCGAACCGCCTGAGGATCAGGGCGCCCGGAGCTCGGAACGGCGCCTTGCAGATCTTGCACCGCGGGCTGGACGGGATGAACCGGAGCGGGCTTGGATGGTTCAGGTGCGGGTGCGTCCCACTCAGGAAGTCGTGCCATTCCTCCTCGGGCGTTGCCCACGCGGCCACGGTGGGAGAGCCTAGCGTTCGCCGACGCACGTGCGCTCGGCGGGTGGAGGAACGCTCAGCCTACGGCCCTATGCGTTCTCGGCGGCTCGCTCCAGGCCGGCGATGTCGATCTTCTTCATCTCGAGCATGGCCTTCATCGCTCGTTGTGCCCGCTCCGGATCGGGATCGGCGAGGAGCTCGTTCAAGCGGGTGGGGACGATCTGCCACGACAGGCCGTACCGGTCCTTGAGCCAGCCACACGGTCCTTCCTCTCCGTCCTTCGTGAAGACCGCCCACAGCTCGTCGACCTCGTCCTGGGTGTGACAGTTCACGACGAACGAGATCGACTCGTTGAAGGAGAACGGCTGCTGCCCACCATTCAGCGCAATGAACTCCTGCCCATCGAGCAGGAACGACACGGTCATGACCGATCCAGGAGAGCCCGGCCCCGCCTCGCCGTAGCGACTGACGTCCACGACCTTCGAAGGGCCGCGGCCAGTGTCCGCTCCGGGCCTGGACGAGAACACGGACACGTAGAAGTTCGCCGCTTCTTCGGCCTGGTCGTCGAACCACAGGAACGGGGTGATGGTCTGCATAGGCATCGCTACCTCCTCGTCTGCTTGGGCCTGCGCCCGGTCTCAGCCATGTAGACCGAGCGGCCGAGTCGAACTCATCGGTCTTCGGCGCTCAGTTTCCCTTGGTCATCCGGTCTTGTCGATCGATGGCAGCGAACAGGGGTCTGGCGGTCCTGCTCCTGCACGGGCCGATCGTCCCCCAGGACATCCCGGCACTATGCCGGCGGGCCCGCTCGCTGGTCGAGCGGACCGATGCCGACCTGGTGGTCTGTGATGTCGGGGCACTGGTCGCGCCCGACGCGGTGGCCGTGGAAGCCCTGGCCAGGGTGCGCCTGACGGTTCGGCGGCTGGGGCGTCGGGTCTGTGTCCGCCAGTCGTGCCCCGAGCTCCGGGAACTGGTGGCGTTCATGGGGCTTGCCGACATCCTTCTGTGACCCGGACCGACGAGGCCGAAACTCACCCGCCGCTATCCCTACCGATGCAGCTCAGGTGGCAGCCCGAAGATCGGGAACAGCCGCCGGGTGTCGAGGAAGAACGTGATCCCGGCGAGCCGATCGCCGGACACCTCGACGACCTGGAGCGCCCAGGGCTCCAGGACCCCTTCCCGATCGCTCGGCTTGTACTGCCCGTACGCCGGCATGCCGTTGGCGTCCACCGGTACCAGGCGCGAGCCTCGACAGCCGATCCCGGGCCCCAGACACCACCGGCGGACGTCCTCGTGGGTCTGGAGCCACAACTCGTACGGGGGCATCGACCACGAGGCGTCCTCCCTCAGCAGCGACGTGAGGGAGTCCATGTCGTACCGCTCGAAGGCATCGACGTAACGGGCCAGCAGGGCCCGCTGTTCCTCGTCCATGGGCCGGCGCGCATCGCCGGTCGCGAGGTCCGCGTTTGCGAGCGTGGCCCGGGCTCGCTGGAGCGCGCTGTTGACCGAGGCGATGGTGGTCTCCAGGAGCTCGGCGACCTCGGAGGCCTTCCACCGAAGGACCTCACGCAGGATCAGCACCGCCCGTTGCCGGGCCGGGAGGTGCTGGAGCGCGGCCACGAAGGCCAGTCGGATCGTCTCGCGGGACTCCGTCACCTCGGCCGGGTCGCCACCCGCCGGCAGGGCGTGGCCGTCCGGGATGGGCTCGATCCATGTGGCCTCGGGCAGCGGCTCGCCGAGGAGACGCCCCTCGGCGGTGCCCGCGGGACCCAGATCCATGGGGCGGGCCCGCCGCGCCCTTCCGCTCAGCATGTCCAGACAGACGTTCGTGGCGATCCGATAGAGCCAAGAGCGGACCCCCGCCCGGCCCTCGAATCCCTCGAAGCCCTTCCACGCTCGGAGCAGCGTCTCCTGGACGGCGTCTTCGGCCTCGAACGGCGATCCGAGCATCCGGTACGCGTACGCGGTCAGCTCGACGCGATGCTGCTCCAGCAAGTCCTGGAGGTCGTCGGGCCCCCGCGTCGTGATGCTTCCACCCCTGTTCCCCGTCACATCAGCCATGATAGAGTCGCTGCTTCATTTCGCGCTCTTCCATCCTCTCGTTCATTTGGCTGCCCCTGTTCATACTCAGCTTGGCGCTGGCGCAGCCCCACCCACAGATCGTGGGGGTACGTGTCACACGAACGTGAGCTATCTCGTCTTACCTGAGACCATGGAGATCCGGGCCCCGCGGGAGGGGCGAGTGAGCGAGCTGTACGAGGAGCTCCGGCCGCTGATGTTCTCCATTGCCTATCGGATGCTGGGTAGCGCGAACGAGGCTGAGGACATCGTCCAGGAGGCATTCCTGCGTTTCCACCGCGAGTCGGACAAGGGCACAACGATCGAGTCGCCGAAAGCCTATCTGTCGACGATCACGACACGGTTGAGCATCGACCACCTGCGCTCGGCCCGCGTTCGACGGGAGCGCTACTTCGGCACGTGGCTGCCGGAGCCGCTGCTCACCGACCCCGAGTCCGAGGTGACGGCGCACGCCGACACGGCCGACTCGCTCTCCATGGCGTTCCTGGTGCTGCTGGAGAGCCTCACGCCGGTGGAGCGGGCGGTCTTCCTGCTTCGGGAGGTTTTCGACTACGGCTACGACGAGATCGCATCCATCGTCGGAAAGAGCGAGGACAACTGCCGTCAGATCGCCGTCCGGGCCCGCCGCCAGGTCGAGGCCAAGAAGCCGCGCTTCGAGGTCTCGCGCAGGAGACGAGAGGAGCTTGCGCGGCGGTTCTTCGAAGCGGTGGCGAAGGAAGATGCGGAGGGGCTCATCGGTCTGCTGGCCGCCGACGTCATCGCCTACGGCGATGGAGGCGGCAAGGGTCCCGCGCTCCCACGTCCGATCTACGGGCGGGACCCAGTGGTCCGCCTGCTGCTCGGCGCCACGGCTTGGGGGGAGCGTTTGGGTGTGAGCGGCATACGCTCCGCGGCCATCAACGGGCAGCCGGGAGCCCTGTTCCTCGATCGCGAGGGGCGGCCCCTCGTGGTCGTCACGCTCGACATCGCCGACGACCAGGTGCAGACGGTACGGGCCATCAGCAATCCGGACAAACTTCGGCATCTCGGCACATTGTCACTGCCGAAGCGATGAGTACCGCCGCCTAGGCCGGTCTGATCACGAGGACCCACGCAAGGGGGGAGACGATGGCAGCAGACGAATCCACCGCGACCTCGATCCCTCAGCTCGCCGCGGCCCTGAGCGGCCGAGTGATCACCCCGGACGAGGCCGGGTACGACGATGCCCGCCGCGTGTTCTCCGGCGAGTTCGACCGCCGGCCCGCGGCGATCGCCATGGTGGCCGACGAGGCCGACGTCGCGCGCGTCGTGGGATTCGCTCGCGAGACCGAGCTGGAGCTCGCCGTTCGGAGCGGCGGGCACAGCGGTGCCGGGCACTGCACCACCGACGGAGGGATCGTGCTCGACCTGCGCGACATGAAGGCGCTGGACCT